>NZ_JABUYD010000002.1:0-382282 GCF_014897515.1 Brevibacterium sp. FME17 | reverse complement strand
TCGTAACAAGGTAGCCGTACCGGAAGGTGCGGCTGGATCACCTCCTTTCTAAGGAGCACACATAAGAACCCCGCAGAGGCAGCCATTCGCGTTGCCTGGTGGGAGCTCAAGGGTGGAACATCTCTATTTGGTTCGTCTACACAGCGTTGTTCGGGGTATGTGCCTCGTGTGGCGGTGGTTGGTGGTCGTATATGAATGAACACGTTATTGGGTCCTGGAATCACAAGCCAGCCAGCAATGGTTGTGTGTGTGGTTTCATCCAACAGGACCGACCCAGGTCACATGTGCGCTGCTGGTCAGTGTGGGTGTGGGTGGTGTTTGGTAGTGGTTTGAGAATCGTATAGTGGACGCGAGCATCAACAGCCCGATTTGTGTCGGGTTGTTATGTAATGTGATTTTTCTTGTGAAATCTTTAGTGTGAAATTTTCGCACACACGCATATGACCGTCTTTGATGTGGTGGTATGAGTGTGTAAGAGCGCATGGTGGATGCCTTGGCATCAGGAGCCGATGAAGGACGTGGAAATCTGCGATAAGCCTCGGGGAGCCGATAAACGGGCTGTGATCCGAGGGTGTCCGAATGGGGAAACCCCGCCGCATGAGAGTGTGGTGACCCGCATCTGAATATATAGGGTGTGTGGGGGGAACGCGGGGAAGTGAAACATCTCAGTACCCGTAGGAAGAGAAAATAAAACATGATTCCGGGAGTAGTGGCGAGCGAAACTGGATGAGCCTAAACCGTGTGCGTGTCAAACGTGCTGGTGTTGCGTATGCGGTGTTGTGGGGTATGTGTGTCTAGTCCAGCATGACTAGGACGTTGAGTGTGTTGCGTGTAGTCGAAGCTGGTGGGAAACAGTACCGGAGTGGGTGAGAGTCCCGTAGGCGAAACATGTGGCCCCGACGTTGTGCATACACCCGAGTAGCACGATACTCGTGGAATGTCGTGTGAATCTGCCAGGACCACCTGGTAAGGCTAAATACTTCCTGATGACCGATAGCGGATAGTACCGTGAGGGAATGGTGAAAAGTACCCCGGGAGGGGAGTGAAATAGTACCTGAAACCATGTGCTTACAATCCGTCAGAGCCTCCTTGTTGGGGTGATGGCGTGCCTTTTGAAGAATGAGCCTGCGAGTTAGCGGTGCGTGGCGAGGTTAACCCGAGAGGGGTAGTCGTAGCGAAAGCGAGTCCGAATAGGGCGTTCCAGTCGCGTGTCCTAGACCCGAAGCGGAGTGATCTAGCCATGGGCAGGGTGAAGCGTGTGTAAGAGCGCGTGGAGGCCCGCACCCACTTCAGTTGAAAATGGAGGGGATGACCTGTGGTTAGGGGTGAAAGGCCAATCAAACTCTGTGATAGCTGGTTCTCCCCGAAATGCATTTAGGTGCAGCGTTGCGTGGTTCTTGCCGGAGGTAGAGCTACTGGATGGCTGATGGGCCCCACCGGGTTACTGACGTCAACTAAACTCCGAATGCCGGTAAGGTTCAGCGTGGCAGTGAGACAGTGGGGGATAAGCTTCATTGTCGAGAGGGAAACAGCCCAGACCATCAACTAAGGCCCCTAAGCGTGTGCTAAGTGGGAAAGGATGTTCAGTTGCGAAGACAACCAGGAGGTTGGCTTAGAAGCAGCCATCCTTGAAAGAGTGCGTAATAGCTCACTGGTCAAGTGATTGAGCGCCGATAATGTAGCGGGGCTAAGTACACCGCCGAAGTTGTGGCAGCATCCTAATAAGCCGTAATGGTGGGGTGTTGGGTAGGGGAGCGTCGTGCTGGCAGTGAAGTCGCCGTGTGAACGAGTGGTGGAGCCGGTACGAGTGAGAATGCAGGCATGAGTAGCGAAAGACGGGTGAGAAACCCGTCCACCGGATGACCAAGGGTTCCAGGGCTAGGCTAATCCGCCCTGGGTAAGTCGGGACCTAAGGCGAGGCCGACAGGCGTAGTCGATGGACAACCAGTTGATATTCTGGTACCGACGCATAACCGTCAATACTAAAACACGTGATACTAACCATGTCATATGCCCGTGATGTCTTCGGATGTCTGGTTGGTGTGTGGTGTGGGACCTGAGTGTGGAGTCGGTAAGCGCGAGGTGTGACGCAGGAAGGTAGCCAGGCCACGCGATGGTAGTCGTGGTCTAAGGTCGTAGCACGTGGGGGTAGGTAAATCCGTCCCCACATAGTGTGTGAGAGCTGATGGGCGCCCCATTTTGGTGGGGTGATCTGGTGATCCTATGCTGCCGAGAAAAGCATCGGCGTGAGGTTGTGTGTTGCCCGTACCCTATAACCGACACAGGTGGTCAGGTAGAGAATACTAAGGTGATCGAGAGAATCGTGGTTAAGGAACTCGGCAAAATGCCCCCGTAACTTCGGGAGAAGGGGGACCATCCTGGTGAAGCCAACGTGCTTGGTGATGTGCTGGTGGTGGTCGCAGAGGCCAGAGAGAAGCGACTGTTTATTAAAAACACAGGTCCGTGCGAAGATGTAAGTCGATGTATACGGACTGACGCCTGCCCGGTGCTGGAAGGTTAAGAGGACTCGTTAACTGTTTTAGGACAGTGAAGCGGAGAATTTAAGCCCCAGTAAACGGCGGTGGTAACTATAACCATCCTAAGGTAGCGAAATTCCTTGTCGGGTAAGTTCCGACCTGCACGAATGGCGTAACGACTTCTCTGCTGTCTCAACCACGAACTCGGCGAAATTGCATTACGAGTAAAGATGCTCGTTACGCGCAGCAGGACGGAAAGACCCCGAGACCTTCACTATAGTTTGGTATTGGGATTCGGTGTGGTTTGTGTAGGATAGGTGGGAGACTGTGAGGCTATCACGCTAGTGGTGGTGGAGTCGTCAAGTGAAATACCACTCTGACTATACTGGATTTCTTAACTTCGGACCCTGATCGGGTTCAGGGACAGTGCCTGATGGGTAGTTTAACTGGGGCGGTTGCCTCCTAAAGAGTAACGGAGGCGCCCAAAGGTTCCCTCAGCCTGGTTGGCAATCAGGTGTCGAGTGTAAGTGCACAAGGGAGCTTGACTGTGAGACGGACGTGTCGAGCAGGAGCGAAAGCTGGGACTAGTGACCCGGCCATGGCTTGTGGAAGCGTGGTCGCTCAACGGATAAAAGGTACCTCGGGGATAACAGGCTGATCTTGCCCAAGAGTCCATATCGACGGCATGGTTTGGCACCTCGATGTCGGCTCGTCGCATCCTGGGGCTGTAGTCGGTCCCAAGGGTTGGGCTGTTCGCCCATTAAAGCGGTACGCGAGCTGGGTTTAGAACGTCGTGAGACAGTTCGGTCCCTATCCGCTGCGTGCGTAGGAAATTTGTGGAGGCCTGTCCTTAGTACGAGAGGACCGGGACGGACGAACCTCTGGTGTGCCAGTTGTACCGCCAGGTGCATGGCTGGTTGGCTACGTTCGGGAAGGATAACCGCTGAAAGCATCTAAGCGGGAAGCCTGCTTCGAGATGAGATTTCCAACCCACTTTGTGGGGTGAGGTGTCCTATAGATTATGGGTTTGATAGGCCGGGTATGGAAGCACTGTGAGGTGTGGAGTTGACTGGTACTAATACGCCGATCACTCATATAACCCATTGTTTTGGTGGTTGTGTGTGCGGGAAGCATTTATAGGGTTTCACGAGATGTTTATTGATGAGTCACATTGTGTGTGGTGTTCGCGTTCGCTGTACGGTTCTTGGACCGCTACTTGCCCTTTGAGGACTTGAGAGTTTTTGGGGTGGTGGTGGTGTGTTGGTTTTGCGGTGGTGATAGTGGTGGGGAAACGCCCGGTTAACCGTTCCGATCCCGGTAGCTAAGCCCATTCGCGCTGATGGTACTGCAACTTGGTGGTTGTGGGAGAGTAAGTGACTGCCGCAATATTCTTTGAAGGGAGGCCATCCTGTCGTTGACAGGGTGGCCTTCCTGCTTTTTGGTGAGGGGTCATTCCGCTTCGGTGGGATGGCCCCTTTCTCGTATTCATGGGTGAGGTCATTCCCGGTTGGGAGTGGCCTCTTCTGCATTCAACGGCGATATGCCGTCCGAGCCTTGGGCTCACCACTTCGTGTTTGAGTGGGAGAGCGTCCTAGGTGGCCTTGATGGTCGGTGGGGCAGTCTCTGCCTTGCGCCACACTGACGGCTGCTGTCTCACACCGTGCTGAGTCCGAGGAAACGACGAACCACCTCGGCACCAACAACCTCCACGGGATCCTGTCCACGTCTGATATCTTCGGCGGGAAGAATCACTTGGTGCTCCATACGAGCCTGTCCGTCCTGCGCGACAATGGTCTTCATTCCATTGGGGGAGTAGCCCAGCTTCTCCGAGACTCTGCGACTGGCAGCATTTCCCTCGAAGAAACCGGAATGAAACTCGCTGGCACCGAAATGGTCGGTAAACGTCGTCACCGCCGTTTGCCGCATCCGAGTCCCATATCCTTTGCCCTGCTCATTCAGAGCCAACCATGAACCCGTTGAGACTGACCTGGTGCGGACGAAATCCTTGGCACTGACTCCCTGCACGCCCACCGCTCGGCCGTCGACCCTGACGGTGAACTCGATGGTCCAGTCATCGACTCGGAAGTTGGCTCGCGTGCTCCATTGATACCGAGCGATGGACTGGGCGATCTCTTCCTGAGTGCCCGAATCCCAATTGACGAGAAACGCCGGCAGATCATCCCTGCGCACTCCGCCGTTCGCGATATCGGCCAATTCTGGATAATCCGATTCGCGTACTGGGGACAACTCCATGTGTCCGCACCGGATATTCAAGCCGAAGGGTGGCCAAATCTCTTCCAAATCCATAAATTGAGTCTAACCGTGGAGAGGACGGCAGCGGGCGAATCGTCAAAATTTGCAGTATACCAAACAGACGGTTTGTTACTGTACTGTCCATTATTCGGTCGTTCCAGCTCATGTTATGCGGGTCACGGTAAGTTGATCCCATGAGCTTACATCCATCACTGCAGCCAATCTTCGACACAGTGCTTCACCGCAATCCCGGAGAGTCGGAGTTTCATCAAGCGGTACAGGAAGTTCTCCATTCCCTGGGCCCTGTCGTTGACAAGCACCCTGAATACCTCGAACTCTCAACTTTCGAGCGCCTCTGCGAACCTGAACGCCAGATCATCTTCCGGGTCCCGTGGATCGATGACCAGGGTGTCGTCCAGATCAACCGAGCATTTCGAGTTCAATTCAACTCTGCTCTCGGCCCCTACAAGGGTGGACTGCGCTTCCACCCCTCAGTGAACTTGGGAATCGTGAAATTTCTCGGCTTCGAGCAGATCTTCAAAAACGCGATCACCGGCCTGCCCATCGGCGGCGGCAAAGGCGGATCCGATTTCGATCCGAAGGGACGCAGCGACCTTGAGATCATGCGTTTCTGCCAGTCGTTCATGACTGAGCTCTCCCGTCACATCGGCGAATACCGAGATGTCCCGGCGGGAGACATCGGTGTCGGCGGCCGCGAGATCGGCTACTTGTTCGGACAGTACAAACGCATGAAGAACGAGTATGAAGCTGGCGTACTCACCGGCAAGGGCCTCTCCTACGGCGGATCAATGGTGCGCACGGAGGCCACCGGTTTCGGTGTCGTGTACTTCCTCAAAGACATGCTCGCTGCAGCAAAGAAGAACATCGACGGACGCACCCTCTCGATCTCCGGATCGGGAAACGTGGCCGTGTTCGCTGCAGAGAAGGCCACTGCCTTCGGAGGAACAGTCATCACGATGTCCGACTCAAGCGGGTTCATCCATGACCCGGATGGGATCGACACCGAAATCGTCAAGCGCATCAAGTTCGAAGAACGCGGTCGCATCTCCGAATACGTCGATGAACGCGGTGGCCGTGCAAAGTATTACGAGGGCGGCAACGTCTGGGACATCGAGGTTGACGTCGCACTTCCCTGCGCAACTCAGAACGAGCTCGATGCCGACTCGGCACGAACCCTCGTTGGCAACGGCGTCATCGCACTTGCTGAGGGAGCAAACATGCCGTGCACCCCGGAAGCAGTGAAGACCTTCTCCGACGCCGGCGTGCTCTTCGCCCCGGGCAAGGCAGCCAACGCCGGAGGTGTCGCCACCAGCGCGCTGGAGATGCAGCAGAACGCCAGCCGCGACACCTGGGACTTCGACTTCACCGAAGCCCGTCTGGCAGAGATCATGGGCGACATCCACGACAGCTGCGCCGTCGCAGCCGCAGAGTTCGGTTCACCAGGCGACTACGTTGCCGGTGCGAACATTGCAGGCTTCATTCGGGTCTCCGAAGCGATGCTCGCACAGGGCGTCATCTGACCTCAGCGACAATGCGCAGGCAGCAGCCGCTGCCTTGAAGGCATACAACGGCCCTCCGACTCTCAGGCAGCTTCACACGAAGCCGTCGAGACGTCGGAGGGCCGTTGTCATTGCCTCGAGACTTCGCTCAGCGAGGCCCCATCGTTCCGTAGGCCTTGCGCCAACGCAGGAGTGGTTTGTCTTTGCTGCTATTCGCGCCGGTCCCCATCGACACCACCTCCCCGACAACGAGGCTGTGCGTCGCCACCTCCAAGACCTCCGTGGTCCGCAGTTCGAACCAGGCGATCGCATCCGTGAGCACCGGCTGTCCTGAATGGGGGGCCGGAAACGTATCGATGCCCTTCAGCGAGCCGTAAAGAGGCTGGCCAGGCGCGCCCAAGCGCTCAGAGATGTCTCGCTGGGAGGAATTGAGCAAGGAGATGGCGTAATGCGCACTCGTCTCCAGAGTCTCCATCATGCGTGACCCGCCATAGATGCTGATGGCCATCGTCGGCGGGTCATAGGACACGTCGAGGAACGAGTCGACGGTGATCGCGTGCAGGGCGTTGCCGCGCTTGGCTGAAACCACAGCCACGGCCGCAGCTATGTCATCGCTGAGTTCGCGATAGCGTTCTGTGAGGGAATCCTCGTGAGTTCTGTCCATGGCACTCATTCTAGGGAACTACAATGGAGCCATGACCTATCCAGCATCAGGTGGTTCAGCAACAATCGAGCGTGAGCAGTCCGAGCAACTTGTTGAACCCGGCGACCACGAACGTTTCAGCCACTACGCACCTAAAGACAAGATCATGGAATCCATGGTCACGGGCACACCGCTCATTGCCCTGTGCGGAAAGGTGTGGGTGCCGACCCGAGACCCCGAACGATTCCCCGTGTGCCCGCGATGCAAAGAGATCTACTCAACAATGTCTGAAGGACCTAAGGAGTAGATGTCCGCGGAACGTCTCCCAGGGACATCCGCCGCCGAACAACTGCCACCGGCCTTTCCTGAGCGTGCTGCTTGGGGAACGGCCGGAAAGTTGCGCGCTTGGCAGGCTGAGGCCCTGGAACAGTATTTTCGGGAACAGCCGAAGGATTTTCTCGCTGTCGCGACACCGGGCGCGGGCAAGACGACATTCGCTCTGCGCGTAGCTGCAGAGCTGTTGGCACAGCGCGTCGTCAACAGAGTCACCGTCGTCGCACCCACCGAACACCTCAAGGTGCAGTGGGCCGATTCCGCCTCACGCGTGGGCATCAAACTCGACCCGCACTTCAAGAATGCTCAAGGCAAACACGCCCCCGGCTATCACGGCGTTGCCATCACCTACGCGCAGGTGGCTGCCAAACCGGTCCTGCACCACAACCGGACCGCAGCCGGGCGCACCCTGGTCATCCTCGATGAGGTTCACCATGGCGGTGACGCACTGTCCTGGGGCGATGCAGTACGGGAGGCCTTCGGCCCCGCTGTCCGCAGACTCTCCCTGACGGGTACTCCTTTCCGGTCTGATACCTCGCCGATCCCATTCGTCACCTATGCCCCGGACGAGAACGGCATCCGCACCTCGGTGGCAGACTATTCCTACGGCTACGGGCGGGCGCTGAGGGACTCCGTCGTCCGTCCTGTCCTGTTCCTCGCCTATGCCGGCGCTATGTCCTGGCGGACCAGAGCCGGTGACGAGATGTCCCACGTCCTCGGCGAAGACACGACGAAGGACATCAACTCCCAGGCGTGGCGGACAGCGCTCGACCCCGGCGGCGACTGGATTCCAGCGGTGCTCAAGGCCGCAGACCGACGTCTGACAGAGGTCAGACGGACCGTGCACGACGCCGGTGGCCTTGTCATCGCCACAGACCAGGACAACGCGCGCGCCTATGCCAAGGTGCTGCGCGAACTCACTGGGGAGGCGCCTACGGTCGTTCTCTCCGACGAAGCTGGAGCCTCGGCGCGGATCGAGCAATTCCAGAACTCCACCGACCGGTGGATGGTCGCGGTTCGCATGGTGTCCGAAGGCGTCGACGTGCCGCGACTGTGCGTCGGGGTCTATGCGACCTCCTCGGCGACTCCACTGTTCTTCGCACAGGCCATCGGACGTTTCGTGCGTGCACGCAAACGCGGTGAGACCGCGTCTGTGTTCCTGCCTTCCGTCCCGATCCTCCTGGCCCTGGCCAATACGATGGAAGTCGAACGCGATCACGCTCTCGACCGACCCAAGAACGAGGACGAGAACGATGTCGTCGTCTTCGACGACCAGGCCATGGAACAGGCGAACCGTGAAGAGGGAGCCTCTGACCAGATGGGCTCCTTCGAAGCACTCGGTGCCGAGGCACTCTTCGACCGGGTGCTCTTCGACGGCGGTGAGTTCGGCACGGGCGGAGCGGTCGGTTCCGAAGATGAACTGGACTTCATCGGTATTCCCGGACTGCTCGAACCAGACCAAGTCCACGAACTGCTGCGAACCCAGCAGGCGCGCCAGGCAAAGCGGAAGACCGCTGCGGCGCCACCGGCACCGGAAACCGAACCCAGCGAGCTCGATCACAGGGCGATGAAGGAAGAGCGCAACCAGCTCCAGAGCCTCGTCGGCGCCTGGTCACGGCGCACCGGCTCACCCCACAAAACCGTTCACGTCGAGCTGCGCAAGGCCTGCGGGGGACCGGCCGTGGCACAGGCGACCCGGGAACAGATCCAAGCCCGGATCGCAAAGCTCCAAGGCTGGTTCATCGGCAAGAAGTGAGCCCCGTCCGCCTGCGCAGAGAGGACTTTTCGACCTCGGTTCAGCCTGGCCGATCTTGGTTCATCCGGCCGGCCTCAACTCGGGTCAGTCCTGATTACTTGGGACAGAACGTTACTTGGGACAGAACGTCACTTGGCTTAGAACGTCACTTGGGATAGAAGACCGTGGGGATCGCCGGTTCGCCGTCCTGCATGCGCCTGGCTGAACGTGGCAGTTCGGCCAGGGACTCGTCGTGCCGAGCACAGGCCTTCGTGACTCCGTCGGCGCCGATATAGGACTCATCGATCTCACCATCGACCACCAGGTCAACAGTCAGCGACCGGCCATCGCCGAGGTCGTCCGGCAGGGTCGGGATGCCGACGGCCTCCTCGACGGCAATCGCACCATCGATGATTCGCAGAGCGTCCTTGTTCCCTCCGCGTGAGGGTTTGCCGGTGGAGTTCTTTGCCACAGAGGTCCATGCCCCCGATTCGTCGGCCCGAGCCACGAGCTTGTACACGAGTCCCGCGGCCGGCGAACCCGAACCGGTGACCACTCGTGTTCCGACACCGTAGGAATCCACGGGGGAGGCGGCGAGAGCCGCGATCGCATATTCGTCGAGATCACTGGTGACCGTGATGGTCGTATCGTGAGCGCCGAGGCGGTCGAGGCCCGCACGGACTTCGCTGGCCTGTTCGACGAGGTCGCCCGAGTCGATGCGCACGCCACCCAGATTCTTCCCGGCCAGTCGGACGGCCGTGGCCAGCGCCTCCTCGACGTCATAGGTATCCAGGAGCAGAGTCGTGTCGGTGCCCAGGGATTTGAGTTGAGCGGCGAAGGCCTCCTGCTCCGAGTCGTGGAGCAGGGTGAAGGAATGAGCTGAAGTGCCGATCGTGCGCAGTCCGTAGCGGAGGCCGGCGGCGAGATTCGATGTCGACGCGAAACCGCCGATGACGGCCGCGCGGGCAGCGGCGACCGCAGCGTGTTCGTTGGTGCGGCGCCCGCCCATCTCCGCGCAGGGCCGATCGCCGGCAGCCTGAGCCATTCGTGAAGCCGCCGAGGCGACTGCGCAGTCGTAGTTCATCGCTGAGAGGATGAGCGTCTCGAGGATGACTCCTTCAGCGAAGGTGGACTCGACCGTCATCAGCGGGGAGCCGGGGAAGTAGATCTCGCCCTCCGCATACCCGCGGATGCTGCCGGAGAACGAGTAGTCGGCCAGCCAGTCGATGGTTCGCGAATCGACGATCTGCTCACGGCTGAGAAACGAGAGTTCCTCGTCGCCGAAGCGGAAGTCCCGGAGCATCTCGAGGATGCGGCCAGTACCGGCAACGACCCCGTAGCGCCGGCCGGCAGGCAGACTGCGGCCGAAGACTTCAAACAGGCTTCTGCGGTGAGCAGCACCCGATTCCAGCGCTGCCTGGACCATCGTCAATTCGTACTGATCGGTGTAGAAAGCCGTCGAACCGGTCCGTGTGAGATCACTCATAGGCGCGATACTACGTCACGACAGCGTCAGTGTTCTGCCGTAAGGTGGAAACGTGAGCAATCCAACGACTCCAGTTCTGGAGCCGGAGGTCGACATTCGACCGGCGACAGAACAGGCAAAGCCATGGAAGACCGTCGTCTTCAACGACCCCGTCAACCTCATGAGCTACGTCAGCTACGTCTTCCAAGCCTATTTCGGGTATTCGACCGAGAAGGCTGAGTCGCTGATGCTTGAAGTCCATGAGAATGGTCGCAGCGTCGTCGCCACCGGCGGACGTGAAGCCATGGAGAGGGACACTCAAGCCATGCACGAATACGGTTTGTGGGCCGCGTGCCAACCTGAAGCAGGATCCGACTGACATATGGCAGCAATTGACGCACGTGGGGACGATGTCGTCCTCAAACTCGAGGAAAACGAACGATCCCTCATGCTCACCGTCTTCACCGACTTGGCGGCGCTCTTGGCGGAAGACGACAGTGAAGATGGTCGCCCCGATTCGGAGAATTGGGAGGCACGCCTCGGCCTGGTCGATCGCCCGCGCCCTCAAGACCCCGCATTGCTGCGACTCTTCCCGGACGTCGATCCCCTCGATGAAGAACGTTCACAGGAGTTCCGACGCCTCACCGAGTTCGACCTTCAACAGGCGAAGGCACACAACGTGCGCATCGTCCTCAACGGTCTGGCCAAGGGACCTTCGATCGCATTGAACCACGATGAGGTTCTGGCGTGGATGAAGGGACTCAACGATCTGCGCTTGGTCCTTGCCGTTCGCATGGGCATCGACTCAGAGGAAGCCCAAGAGGAGAAATATGCTCACCGGGACGACCTTGACGAGTCCGAAGAGCTCACACTGACCCTGTATGACTTCCTGACCTGGATTCAGGATCGACTCACCACTACCTTGCTCGGCGACCTGCACGCGGACGACGATTCATGAAACTCACCGCCATCGGCACCGCCGGGTCCTTTCCCGGCCCCAACTCGGCCGCCAGCTGCTACCTCATCGAAACCGACGAGGAATCACCGACGCGCATCGTGCTCGACCTCGGCTCCGGGGCACTGGGCCCATTGCAACGTGCAGTCAACACGGATGGGCTGAGCGCGGTCGTGCTCAGCCACCTGCACCCCGATCACTGCATGGACATGACGGGCCTGTACGTCAAGCACTGCTACGACCCGAAGTTCTTCAACGGCAACGTCTCCGACACCGGCTCGATCCGCACCCGGACAAGCGTCCTCGCCCCGGCCGGTGCACAGGAACGGCTGACCCGGGCCTATTACACCGACCCTGGAAAGTCTCCAGTCGCCGCCAGCGGACATGACTCCGACCTCAGTCATGCCTTCGACTTCGCCGACCTCGACCACGGGACCACCCATCAGGTGGGAAGCCTGCAGATCGAAGCCTTCCTCGTCGACCACCCGGTCGAGGCCTATGCGCTGCGGATCACGGACGCAAAGGGCGGCGTGATCACCTACTCCGGTGACAGCGACGAATGCGACAACCTCGTCGAGGCGGCCCGCGGAGCAGACCTGTTCCTCTGCGAGGCCGCCTTCCAGGAAGATCGCGACGTCGCCCGCGGCATCCACCTCACCGGCAAACGGGCTGGACGTGTGGCTCAGGCGGCAGACGTCCAGTCCCTGGTTCTCACCCACATTCCTTCCTGGACGGACTGCTCCATCGTCCGTGGCGAAGCCGCCCGCGAGTTTCGTGGACCGATCGAACTGGCCAAGCCGGGCAACAGCTGGACCGTGTGACGGACCGACCAGAACAGAACAGCACCGACAAACGAAAGAGGCCCACCGTGCGCGCAGACGGACGAAACGCAGACGAACTCCGCGAAGTGACAATCACTCGCAACTGGATCAACACCGCCGAAGGTTCCGCACTGGTGGAATTCGGAAACACCCGCGTACTGGTAGCGGGTTCGTTGACCGCAGGAGTGCCGCGTTGGCTCAAGGGCCAGGGCCGCGGCTGGGTCACCGCAGAATATGCGATGCTGCCCCGCGCCACGGATTCCCGCAACACCCGCGAGTCCGTCAAGGGCAAACTGGGCGGACGCACACATGAGATCTCGCGCCTCATCGGTCGCAGCCTGCGTGCAGTCATCGACCTCGAAAAGCTCGGCGAGAACACCCTTGTGCTCGACTGCGATGTCCTCCAAGCAGACGGCGGCACTCGGACTGCCTCGATCACGGGCGCCTACGTCGCACTGGCCGACGCGATCGACAAAGGTCGTTCGACGGGAATCATCCCTGCCGCGAACAACCCGATCAAAGACTCGATCGCCGCGATCAGCGTCGGCATCATCGACGG
This sequence comes from Brevibacterium sp. FME17, assembly GCF_014897515.1. Lineage (NCBI taxonomy): Bacteria > Bacillati > Actinomycetota > Actinomycetes > Micrococcales > Brevibacteriaceae > Brevibacterium > Brevibacterium sp. FME17. The sequence continues at coordinate 369,521 of NZ_JABUYD010000002.1, read as the reverse complement.
CGAACCCGTCCTCGACCTGCCCTACGTCGAAGACTCGCGTGCCGACACCGACATGAACGTCGTCATGACCGGCAGTGGACAGTTCGTCGAGGTTCAGGGAACCGCCGAAGGTGCCCCCTTCGACCGTGCGGAACTGGGACAGCTGCTCGACCTCGCCGCCAAAGGCTGCACCGACCTGACCCGCATCCAGACTGAGGTGCTGGGCAAATGACCACCTTCGTGCTGGCCACCCACAACGAGGGGAAGAGGCGCGAGCTCCTCGCGATCCTCCTCCCCGCGCTGGGGGAGAACACCCACGTTATGACAGCCGCCGAGGCGGGCCTCGGCGATATCCCGGAAACCGGGGTCACGTTCGCAGAGAACGCACTGCTGAAGGCCCGTGCCGCGGCGCAGGCCACCGGTCACACCTCCATTGCCGATGATTCGGGGATCGCAGTCGACGTCCTGGGCGGAGCACCGGGAATTTTCTCCGCGAGGTGGGCAGGAAGGCACGGAGACGATCGGGCCAACCTCGAACTTCTGCTCGCTCAGCTCTCGGACATTTCGAGCGAACATCGCGGGGCGCAGTTCCGTTGCGCTGCCGCAGCGGTGACCCCGGACGGCCGCGAATTCTCGGCTGAAGGAGTCATGCCAGGGCGTCTGGCCACGAGTCCGTCGGGAGAACACGGGTTCGGCTATGACCCGATCTTCATCCCCGACGGAGGTGACATCAGTGCCGCGCGGATGACACCGGAGGAGAAGAACTCCCGGTCACACCGGAGAGTCGCCTTCGACAAGCTCGCCGCAGTCCTCGCCGCACAGACAGGTCTCTGAAAGCAGCGCCCCGTGCTCCGGACTAGTACTGGAGAGGACCCGGATAGCTTCCGGGTCCACCTCATTCGTTCTTTTCCACGATATGAGCACTGACGCCTCGCCTGGTGAGAACTTCGGCTAAACTGACGAGGCCGGTGCACGCCTGTGCAATGACCGGCCTGAGAAGACGAATGAGCCAGTGTGGGCTCGTGAAAATGGGAGAGCGATGAAGACTCCACGTGTCGGTTCGTGGATGGCAGCCCTGGCTGCCTCGAGCCTGATCCTGACAGGTTGCTCGGCGGGAGCCTCGGACTCCGGCGAGGAGGCGAAGAATGACTCGATGACGATCGCGTTCACCGCTGAACCGGTCAACCTCGACTTCACCTCCACCTCGGGTGTGGCCATCCCCGAGGCTCTGATGGAAAACGTCTACGAATCACTCGTCCGCGTCGACGGTGAGGGAGAGATCCAACCGGGACTGGCTCAGGACTGGGACGTGTCGAAAGACCGCAAGACCTACACCTTCCATCTGCAGAAGGGCGTGAAGTTCTCCAACGGTGCAGACCTCACGAGCGAGGACGTGAAGTTCTCCTATGAGCGGGTGCAGGACGAGTGGAAGAACGCCCTGAAGTCCAAGATGGACATCGTCGACTCAATCGAGACCCCTGATGACCTCACCGTGGAGATCGCGCTCAAAAAACCCTCCAACACGTGGCTGTTCAACATGACCAGCCTCGTCGGTGCGGTCTTCGACACCGAAGGCACCGACGACCTGGCCAACGAAGCCATCGGCACAGGGCCCTTCGCGATCGAGAAATTCACCCGCGGACAGTCGATCGACTTCGCAGCCCGGGATGACTACTGGGGCGAGAAACCAGCCGTCAAGAACGTCCAATTCAAATACTTCCAAGATGCGGTATCGGCCTCGAACGCTCTGAAATCCGGAGAGATCGACGTCGTCTCCAACCTCCAGGCTCCCGAACTGGCCGGAGAGTTCCAGGGCAAGGAATACCAGATCATCTCCGGCACCACGAACGGTGAAGTCGTGCTCTCGATGAACAATGCGCAGGGTATCTTCAAAGACAAGAAGGCCCGCGAGGCCGTCATGCATGCCATCGATCGCAAGGCTGTCCTCGACACCGCATGGGCCGGCTATGGAGAGCTCATCGGTTCAATGGTCCCGCCGACAGACCCGTACTACGAGGATCTGACCGGAGTCTGGGACTTCGACCCGCAGAAGGCCAAGGACCTCATCAGGGACGCCGGTATCGAAGGGGAGACGTTCGCCTTCACCGTGCCGAACCTGCCGTATGCGAAGGCGATCTCCGAGATCGTGTCTGCACAGCTGGAAGAGGTCGGACTCAAGGCCGACATCGAGACGCAGGAATTCCCGGCCGTCTGGCTGGACAAGACATTCACCGAGCACAGGTTCGACATGTCAGTGATCAACCATGCCGAACCTCGCGACATCCTCACCGTCTTCTCCAACGACTACTACATCGGCTACGACGATTCGAAGATCAAGAAGATCGCAGAGAAGGCCGACACCGGCACGGAAAAGGAATACGTCTCAGGGATGAAGGAGATCGCGAAGACGATCACCGAGGACGCAGCCTCGGACTTCCTGTTCCTGTTCCCCAACCTGGTCATCGCGAAATCCGACGTCGCTGGAATCCCTGCCAACAGGGTCTCCGATGCATTCCGGATCGCGGATCTGAGCTGGAACTGAAGACCCCTCACCCATGATCACCTATGTGGCCAACCGTGCGATCCAGTTCGTTCTGGCACTGATCGTCGCCTCGGTGGTGGTCTTCGCGCTCATGAGCCTCCTGCCCGGCAACGCCGCACAGGTCGCGCTGGGGACGAACGCCACACCTGAGGCCGTGGCGGCGCTGGAAGCCCAGTACGGACTCGATCAGCCGCCCCTCATCCGATACTTCAATTGGGTCGTGGGCATGCTCACCGGCAACTTCGGAACCTCGTATGTGACTGGGGCCGCGATCACCCCGGTCATCGTCGGCAGCGTGCAGGTCACCGGCATCCTCGTCATTGCCGCGATCATCCTGGCGATCATCATCGCGGTCCCGTTGGGTACCTTCGCTGCACTGGAACAGCGCAACTGGATCGGAGTCACGATCTCTGCCCTGAGCCAGATCGGCATCGCCGTGCCGAACTTCCTCGCCGCCATCATCCTCGTCATCGTCTTCTCCCTGACTCTGGGCTGGTTCCCTTCCCAGGGGTGGATGGCCCCGGTCGAGGGACTGGGCGGGTTCCTCAGCCGACTCGTGCTGCCTGTGGTGTCCCTGGCGCTCGTTCAAGCCGCGATCCTCACCCGATACGTGCGATCGGCGGTCCTCGATGTCATGCGCGAGGACTACATCCGCACCGCCCGGGCCAAGGGGCTGACTCGAACCAAGGCGCTCTTCGTCCATGGTCTGCGCAACGCTGCCATCCCCGTCATCACCGTGGCCGGGGTACAGCTCGCGACGCTCCTCGTCGGTGCCGTCATCATCGAACAGATCTTCGTCATCCCCGGCATCGGGTCCGCACTTGTGCGTGCTGTGGCCAACCGTGATCTCGTCACGGTCCAGGGCGTCGTCATGGTCCTCGTATTCCTCGTGCTCATCATCAACCTCATCGTCGACGTGCTCGTGCCCGTCGTCGACCCCCGGATCAGGAACGCATCATGAGTGAGAACCCGAGCATCACGTCGGCGGGAGGAACCACAACGGATCATCGCAGACGCACGAAGCTGCGGCTCAATGCCTCGATGGTCATCGGTGCCGTCCTCATCCTCCTCATCGTCGCCCTCGCGCTCGTGTCCTTCGTCTGGACCCCCTACGATCCCAGTGCCGTGGACCCGGTGGCACGGCTGCAGTCCTCGAGCCCCGAGCACCTGCTCGGCACCGACAAATTCGGCCGCGACACCCTGACCTGGATCATGTACGGCGCTCGGATCACGCTGATGGTCGGGATCGTGGCCGTGGGCATTGCGGTGCTCATCGGCACTCCCATCGGCATCATCGCCGCAGTCTTCGCCCAGTATCCGTGGGGTGTATGGCTGAGCGCGGTGATCATGCGCGCCAACGACATCCTGCTCGCGTTCCCCGCACTGCTGCTGGCAATCGTCTTCGCCGCCGTCTTCTCGCCGGGGACCGGGCCGGCCATGGTGGCCGTGGGAATCGCTGCGATCCCCGGGTTCGCCCGCGTCGCCCGCTCGGGCACGATGCAGGTCCTCGGCTCCGAATATGTGCGCGCGGCCAAGGCCTCGAACCGGAGTGCTCCGGCGATCGCCATCGTCCACGTTCTGCCCAACATCGCCAGCATGGTCATCGTGCAGGCCTCCGTGGCTTTCGCGATCTCGGTCCTCGCCGAGGCGGGTCTGTCCTTCTTGGGGCTGGGCACACAGGCGCCGGTGCCCTCCTGGGGTCGGATGCTCCAGGAGTCCCAGCAGTTCCTGTCCACCCAGCCCGAACTGGCACTGTGGCCAGGCCTGTTCATCGCCCTCGCCGTGCTCGGCTTCAACCTCTTCGGCGATGGACTCCGCGACCGATTCGACCCGAAGATGGAGGCCCGCGGCAATGTCTGAGAACCTGCTCGAGGTCCGTGACCTCACCATCACCCCAGCCGGCGCCGAGGCTCCTGTTCTCCACGATGTGTCACTGAGCCTCTCTCCTGGTGAGAGGGTCGGACTGATCGGAGAATCAGGATCAGGGAAGTCCCTGACCGCCCAGGCCGTGATGGGACTGCTGCCCGAAGAGCTGCGATCCGACGGCACCGTGTCCCTGCAGGGCTTTGCCGGAAACATCCTGGAGGCGAAGGAGAAGACCTTGGCCCGGATGCGTTCCGACCTCGTCTCCATGGTGTTCCAGGAGCCGATGAGCGCACTCAACCCGCTGATGCGCATCGGGGACCAGATCGCCGAGGTGCTGCGCATCCATGGCGACGTGGCCCGCCGCGATATTCCTGGTCGAGTTCTCGACCTGCTGACCAGCGTGCACATGCCCGCCCCGGAAAGTGCCCGCTACGCCTATCCGCACCAGATGTCGGGCGGACAGCGACAGCGCGTGATGTTGGCCATCGCCCTGGCGAACTCGCCCCGGCTGCTGATCTGCGACGAGCCGACGACGGCTCTCGACGTCACCGTGCAGAAGCACATGCTCGAACTCATCGCCGAACGGGTCTCCGCTGTCCAGGCGGGACTGCTGTTCATCACCCACGACCTGGCCGTCGTCGCCGAGGTGTGTGAGCGTGTCATCGTCATGTACGCCGGACGCATCGTCGAGACCGGCAGCGTCAAGCAGATCTTCACGGATCCTCAGCACGAATACACGCGCGGACTGCTGGCCTCCTCCGACTTAGAGGCCACCGACGCTCACGGAAAGCTCTTCTCACTCAAGACGGCACGCTCATATGCAGGGCCGATCGACGAGGCAGAGCGGGCAGCTGCAACTGGGCCGGTTGTCGCAGATGAGCCGGGCGATGTGCGAGTGCCGACAGATGTGCGAGAACCAGTTCCCACCTCGGCGGGGGAAGCACACGAGGCAGTCCATTCCCCACCGCTCATCGACGTCAGCGGAGTCTCGAAGCACTTCCGCTCCGGCGGATTGCTGCTGCGCAGACGGTCTCCGGTCCGCGCACTCGACGACATCAGCTTCAGCGTCGCGTCTGGGCAGCGCTTGGGAATCGTGGGGGAGTCGGGGTCGGGAAAATCGACCATACTCAACATTCTCTCAGGACTCGACCGACCCACCTCTGGGCATGTGAGGGTCGGCGACATCCGGGTCGAGTCCGCGAGCTCATCGGCACTGCGGACGCTGCGCGAGGATCTGCAGATCGTCTTCCAAGACCCCTTCGCCTCACTTGACCCTCGCATGCGGGTCGAAGATATCGTCTCCGAACCCCTGATCGCACGCGGTATGGCACGGGACGAACGACTGAGCCGGGTGCAAGAGATGCTGCTGGCCGTCGATCTCGACACGAAGGCCATGCGACGCTACCCACACCAAGTCTCCGGCGGACAGCGACAGCGGATCTCGATCGCCAGGGCGCTGGTGACCAGGCCCCAGATCCTTGTCGCCGACGAACCCGTCTCCGCCCTCGACGTGTCCGTGCGCGCCCAGGTCCTCAACTTACTCACCGACCTAGTCGATGACTACGCGCTGACCCTGCTCTTCGTCTCCCACGACCTCGGCGTCGTCAAACACCTGTGCTCCGATGTCATCGTCATGAAGGACGGACACATCGTCGAATCCGGGTCGACGGAGGACATCTACGCCCACCCACGTGAGGATTACACCCGGAGCCTCATCGCGGCCACCCCCAGCCTGGCCGGAGCGCTCGCCTCAGTACCCTGAGCCCGACGCTGCGCAATGAACTCAGCAGATGCAACAGAAGAAAGGACGGCAGATGAGCCACACCACGCTTGCCGACCACAGCGCAGAAGCCCTGACCAGCGGCTACGCTTCAGGAGACGTTGACCCACTCGAGGTCTTCACAGCAGTCGTGGAGAGGATGGACGAATGCGAACCCGTCATCAACGCTCTCCACCACCGAGACGATGACCGTTCTCATGCTGCTGCGAACGCCAGCGCTGTTCGCTGGCGAGAAGGCCGAGCACTCGGCCCCCTCGACGGAGTCCCGGTCACGATCAAGGAGAACGTCGCACGCAGGGGAGTGCCGATGCCCAGCGGCCACGCCTGGTCGCAAGTACCGGTGTCGACGCACGACGCTCCGATCACCCAACGCCTCGAGGAGGCCGGAGCGGTCATCGTCGGATCAACGACGATGCCCGACTGGGGCATGCTCTCATCCGGAGTCTCCTCTCTGCACGGCATCACTCGCTCGCCCCTGAATCCGAACCTGACCACCGGCGGATCGAGCGCGGGCGCCGGTGCCGCCGCAGCTGCCGGCTACGGTCCCATCCACATCGGGTCCGATATCGGCGGATCGATCCGCCTGCCCTGTACCTGGATGGGGCTGGCCGGCCTCAAACCCAGCTTCGGCCGGGTCCCGCTCGACGCCCCGTACATGGGCCGATGTGCCGGGCCGCTGGCCAGGACGATGGCCGACGTCAAGGCCGCGATGGACATCATCTCCGCACCCGACGACCGTGACTACTCGAGCCTGCCCCCTTCTGATGGGCAGAGCCCCGAGCGAACCGTGTTCGACCCGAAGGGGCTGAGGGTCGGTCTCCAGCTCGATGCCGGATGCGGAGAATCCGTCAACCCGGAAATCGCTTCGGCCATCGCCGAGGCTGCCGATCGTTTCGCACAAGCCGGCGCGATCGTCGACACCCTCGCCCCGTTCATCGATGATGAGCTGCTGAGAGATATGGACCTGTTCTGGCGTGTGCGCTCGTGGGGCGACCTGCGCGCCCTCCCCGTGGCAGAACAGGCACTCATCCTGCCCTACATCCAGCAATGGGCCCAGGGCGGGGCCGATGTCACCGGGCTCAGGCTGATGGAGTGCTATCACAGCGTGCAGGAGATCCGACGTCGCAGCGTGGCAGCCACAGCAGGCTACGACCTGGTCATCTCTCCCGTCTCACCGGACGCAGCATTCCCAGCCGAACAGCCCATGCCCTACCCGAAGGTCCACGAACCCATGGGGCATATCGGCTTCACCATGCCCTACAACATGTCAGAGCAGCCGGCAGGCACCGTCCTGGCCGGCTACACCAAGGATGGTCGGACCATCGGCGCCCAGATCTCGGGACGCCGCTTCGCCGACGAACTCGTGATGGCGGCCGGGTCCTGGTTCGAACAGGCAGCAGGAATTGCCGCACCTGTGCGGGCCACGATGAGCTGAGAACGCCAACGGAAGGAGGGCCTGGGTTCATCACAACCCGGGCCCTCCTTCACTTCGCTTGCGCGCAGAGGTGGGACCACCTCGGCGAGGTCAGCGACGAACGTCGTCGACGGCTGGAATCAGAAGTCGAAGAACTCGACCGAGAGCTTGTCGCCATCGATTTTCACTGTGCCGGAGACGGACAGCGGGTTGCCGTTGGAGAAGTACGACGAACCGGCCTTCTTGCCCTGCACGCTGAAGTCGAACTTGCCCGGCTTCTTGGTGAAGAACGAGCCGGAGTTCGTGTCACCCGATCCGAAGCTCGCATCAACCTGGGGCATGTCCTTCATGTTCCACTTGGCGGTGTTCTTCTTCGCCAGATCGGCCAGCTTCTTATCTGAGCCGCCGACAGGGATCTCAGTGGGATCGAACTTGATGAACTTGCACTTGGGTTTGATGTCCTTGTTGTCGAAGCACTTCTTGAGCTCCTTCTCGACCTGTTTCTGAACTTCCTTCTGGAAGGCGCTCGTCGGTGCAAGATCAAGATTGAGCGTCATCGGAGACACCTCATCATTGTTCGGCTTCTCACCCGGAGCAAAGGCCTGAGGGAAGTTCACCGCTGCGGTGTCCTTGGCCTCTCCGACCCATTTGCTCTTGGGGATCTGGAAGTCATAGTTGCCCGGATACACTGCGAAGGACGTGGTGCCCGGCTCCGCCTTGTAATCCTTGCCGTTGACGCTGAGACCATCGGTGCCCGGAATGTCGAGTGAGATCACGTTGAGCGCAGGGCCCGTCAGGGTCCATTTGTCGAAGAACAGATCCTGCTTGCCGTCCTTCTTCGCCTTCAGCACGACGTTGTACTTGGTGCCGTCGAGACCGTAGGAGACGACGACTGTGCCCTTCTCGTCTTTGACCTTCGAAGACTCGACCTTCGCATTCTCGACCTTCGTCGAGGACGCATCGGTGAACTCCTTGGACAGGAGGTCCAGGTTCGTTCCTTCCGGACGAGGCGAGGGCGCGATCTTCTCAGCTGCAGCGAAGTCACCCTTGCTCAGCGCGGACACGTAGTCTTCGGCAACCTTGTCGGGTCCGTAGTTGTTCTTGTTGACCGTGTTGACGACGAGGAAACCGACGAGGACGAGAATGATGACGAGAGCCACCGCACCCAGAGCGATGAAGAGCGGCATCCTGCTCTTCTTCTCGGGGCGGGCATCGGCACGGGTCGCGGTCGCTGCAGAACCGGCGAAGCCTGGAGCCGGCGCTGGCTGGGGGATCGCCTGTGACTGACCCGGGCCTGAGCCAGTCCGATGCCCATCGGATCCCGAGACGGTCTGGTAATGCCCGGGTTGACCAGGCGCTTGCTGACCCGGCTGTCCCTGCTGACCTTGCTGGTAGGGGCCACCTGGGTAGGGTGCGCCGCCTTGGTACTGACCGCCCTGGTACTGACCCGGCTGCTGCTGGCCGCCATACTGTTGGCCGCCGGTGTAGTTTGGGGCCTGGTTCGAGCTGGCCTGCTGCACCTCGGGGCGCGGCGGTTGGTTCTGCTCAGGTGGGTTCGGCTGGGCCGGCTGATTGCTGTGGCCCTGATCGTTCGCGGCGAACGGAGGGGCCTGATCGTCGCGGTAGGACGGAGCTGGTTCGGATCCGCTGGCTGGTGCCTGCGGGCCTGAGCTGCTTGAGTCCACCGAATCATCAGTAGTGTTGCTCGCCGACGTCTCCGCACCGGGTCCCGTTCTGTTGTTCTCGGGAGGGTTCATGGGAGGTGGCGGGAAATTCGGTTCGTCGTTCCCGTTGCTCATCGTTGGCTGCATCCTTCGTGTCTACAAGCGTGTCCTGGCGCAATTGTACTTCCCACAGAAGAGAATCGCGTGGTCAATACCAGGAAGCGAGCACCGTGTCAGCGAAAATGGGAGAGATGCACACTTCTCCTCACCCCCGAACCCATCGCCATCCAGTCCTGCTGGGCCTGCTGGAGGCACTGCGAATCGACCTCATCGCCGTCCCCGCGGCCTTCGTCATCGCCACTGTCTTCTGGATCATCGGACTCGGCTCGCAGCTGCCGTATTCGATCATCCCCGAGTGGGCATTCGCCATGTGGGGCATCGCGCACGGCCTGAGCGTGTCCACGATGGGCTTTGACTTCTCGCTGGCACCGAGCCTGATCACACTGGGCCTGTGGTTCTTCTTCGCCGCCGGGGCCAAACGCCTGGTCGCCGGCTTCACAGAAGCAGAGCCAGAGGACAGCGACATCATGGAGCCTTCATGGTGGAAGCAGATGCTCCTCGCCTTGGGGACCTACATCATTGCCTATGCCGTCCCGTTGATCGCTCTGACCCTTCTTCTGGGGGAGGGAACCCTGACACCAGGGGGCCTCCTCCGGCTGATTCTCATGCTGCTGTCCGCCTCTGCGGCCGGATATATGTGGGTTCGCGGTGTCGACGATATCCCGCGATTGCACAATCTCGACAGCGATGCTTGGGTTGCCGGTGCACAACTGGTCAAGCGGCTACTCTGGGGTGCGGCATTCCTGTCGGTGCTCGTCATCGCCACCGGCATCGTACTGAGGTGGAACGAATTGGCCCAGTCACTGCAGATCTACAGCTCACCGCTGTCTGCAGGTGTGGGCCTGCTGATCATTCAGATTCTCTTCGCCCCAGGAATCTTCTACGCCTCGCTGTCCTGGATCGCAGGCACTGGAGTGAGCGTGGGCGACGGGGCACTGAGTTCGGTATTCCAGACTGCGGCCGGACCGATTCCGCACGTCCCGGTGCTCCAGCTGCTCGTCGGTGATTATCCGGCGTGGACGAACGCGGCACCAGTGCTGCTCGTTCTGTTGGGAGTCCTCAGCGTCATTCTCGGTCGCGATCATGCCCGTCTGGTGATGATGGGTTCGTGGGCAGGGCTGGTCACTGCGGCGATCAAATGCTTCGTCGTGCTTCAGGTCCTCGCGCTCTTCGCGCGAGGGGCCATGGGCCCGTTGGGTCTGTCTGCGTTCGGGCCCTCGGCGCTGACGTCTGCGCTGGTCATCACTGCATGGCTCACGGTGGGGATGGCTGGAGGCCTGCTCCTGACCAGGCTCTCGGACATGCAGACCGGGTCCGGATCTTCCGGCGATCGGGACGGTTTCGATGAAGACGAGGAACCCTTCGGTCGCATCGCCGATGAACGACACGCCGATTATTGGGACGAGGACTGAGCCGAATCAACGGCCTCTCGGCCGAGGATGTCCTACTTTGTGCCGGGCAGGTCCAGGTCCTGGCCGGTGATCTGCTTGAACCAGTCGCCGAGGCCGGTCTGATATTCCGTCGTGCAGGACAGCTGCGCCTGCTGTGTGATGGCATCGCGCACGCACTCTTCATACTTCGACTGGACGGGCCAGAGGACGACGGACGACATCGTCGAGAAGATGAGGTAGACGGCGAGCAATCCGCCTAGGATCCCAAGCGACATATTGCGCTTCTGCTTCGCCTTGACCACGGCGATGATGTAACGGATCGACCAGACGACGGCGGCAATGGCGAAGGCGATCGCCGCAACCTTGAACGGCAGCGGATACGTGAACGTCAGGACCGAGGCGAGGATCAGCAGGATCAGGACTAGGCCGTGTCGAGCGGGCGCGGCCTGCTTCTCCTCTTCGGGAGTGGGCGCGCTTTTCTCTTCAGTATTGTTTGGTGACGTCACAGCAATAGTTTGTCATAGTCCACTGACAAAAACCTTGGCGGCCACCGGAGTCCGCATTCTGATGCTGTGACCGACAGCCGATGATTCAAACGTTAGAATGGGACTGTGCGCATCGTTCTTCTGGCATCCGGCTCGGGTACCCTCACACAGGCAGTCATCGACGCCTTCGCCACATCGGGTCGTGGCGTTGAGATAGTCGGAGTCGGTTCCGACTCACAGACGGCGGGTGTTCTCGACCGGGCGAAAGCGCATTCGATCCCCACCTTCGTCGTGGCACCCAAGGACTGCGCGAGCCGTGAGGATTGGAATCTCCGCCTGCGGGATGCTGTGGCAGACCTGTCACCCGACTGGGTGGTCTCGGCCGGTTTCATGCGGATCCTCGGGTCCTCGTTCATCGCGGCCTTTCGCGATCGCATCATCAACACACATCCGGCCCTGCTGCCGGCCTTCCCCGGCGCCCACGGTGTCCGTGATGCCCTCGCCCACGGTGTGCGCATCACCGGCGGCACCATCCACCTCGTTGACTCCGGGGTCGATACGGGTCCGATCATCACCCAGTTCGCTGTTCCCATCAGCGACGAAGACACCGAAGATACGGTGCACGAACGCATCAAGACTCAGGAGCGGTCGGAACTTGTCCGCCTCCTGACCCACCTCGCCCATCACGACCTCGTCATCGATGGACGGCATGTCAGCGGATATGCCACCTCGGCGTCTTCGTCCTGACCTACTCACCAACCGCACGAAACGGCAATCGAGCCTTCAAGGAGGACTTGTGACAGGAACCCGCGCGATCAAGAGAGCGCTCGTCAGCGTCTACGACAAATCGGGATTGGAGGACCTTGCCCGCGGACTGCAAGCCGCCGGAGTGCAGATCGTGTCCACCGGTTCGACAGCAGCGAAGATCGCCGAGGCGGGCGCTGCAGTCACGAAGGTCGAAGACCTGACAGGGTTCCCAGAATGCCTCGAAGGCCGAGTCAAGACCCTGCACCCGCGGGTCCACGCCGGCATCCTCGCCGATTCGCGCAAGCCGGATCATATGAGCCAGCTCGATGAGCTCGAGATCGAACCCTTCGACCTCGTCATCGTCAACCTCTACCCCTTCGCCGAGACGGTGGCCAGCGGCGCCGACTTCGACGACTGCGTAGAGCAGATCGACATCGGTGGCCCCTCCATGGTGCGGGCTGCGGCGAAGAACCACCCGAGCGTGTCCGTCATCACCGATCCCAGCGATTACCCCGCCGTCATCGAAGCGGCACAGGGCCAGGGCTTCGACCTTGACGCCAGGCGCGGGTTCGCCGCTCGAGCATTTGCTCACACCGCGGCCTATGACACGGCCGTGGCCTCCTGGTTCGCCGCCGAACTCACTTCCGGTGCAGAAGAAGCGGGAACCGACGAAGCGGCCGCGGCTGCCGGTCAGCCGGCCTTCGCCGGAGTGACGGGGGAGAAGCTGAGGGACCTGCGCTACGGCGAGAACCCCCACCAGGCAGCGGCGGTGTACTCCGACGGAACCCGTGGAATCGCCGGTGCGAAACTCCTCGGCGGCAAGGCGATGTCCTACAACAACTACACGGACACCGATGCTGCCATTCGCGCGGCCTTCGACTTCGACCGTCCGGCTGTGGCAATCATCAAGCACGCCAACCCCTGTGGGATCGCTGTGGCCGATACGGCAGCCGCCGCACACAAGGCAGCCCACGAATGCGACTCTCTGTCCGCCTACGGCGGCGTCATCGCGGCCAACCGTGAGGTCGACGCCGAACTGGCCGCTTCGATCAAGCCGATCTTCACTGAGTGCCTGGCCGCCCCCTCATTCTCGCCCGAAGCCCTGGAGCTTTTGTCGGGCAAGAAGAACCTGCGCCTGCTTGAACTCGGCGACGTCGACTTCGCGCCCTCGGAGATCAAGCCGATCACCGGCGGGTTCCTCGTCCAAGACCGCGATGCATTCCAGGCCGACGGCGATGCTGCGGAGAACTGGACACTGGCCGCAGGCAATGCCGCGACTGCCGAGGTTCTGGCCGACCTGGAATTCGCCTGGAAGGCCTGCCGTGCAGTGAAGTCCAATGCCATTCTCGTGGCCAAGGACGGTGCGTCCGTGGGCGTGGGGATGGGGCAGGTCAACCGGGTCGATTCCGCGAAGCTGGCCGTTGAACGTGCCGGTGAGGAGCGAGCGACCGGGGCCGTGGCCGCCTCGGACGCCTTCTTCCCGTTCGCAGACGGACTGCAGATCCTCATCGATGCCGGCATCAGCGCGGTTGTGCAGCCCGGTGGTTCGATCCGCGATGATGAGGTCGTCGAAGCGGCAGAGAAGGCGGGGATCACCATGTACCTGACCGGGAGCCGCCATTTCTTCCACTGAGAAGGGGAAGGCCCACCCACGCCATGCCAGGCGTGGGCGCGGCCCGATCGCCAAACGCTGGATCTATTGGAAACGGCGCTACGCAAACCCTGTACTCCGCGACTGGGTGCTATTGGCATGCCTGCTGGGAATCCTGATCGCAGCCGCATGCACCATCATCGATTTCCGACTCGGTGCGATCGTTTTGGCTGTCGTGCCGGCCGGGCTGGCGATGATGCGTGCGATGCCGGAGCCGTGGGAAGAGGTCTGGACCAACCGGTCGAAGAGCGTCGACATTGGAACCGGGCTGTTTTTCGCCGTGGTTCTCGTGGCATTGGCGTTCGTAGTTCCGGAGTCACGCTGAACCTGCCGCAAGCCGAACCACAGTCTTTTTGTGCATTTGCTGAGAAGCGGGAAGATTCGGTTACACCCGCGTCCGATAAGTGGCAGGGTGATTGGTGTAAGAAGGTTCGCAAGAACCTTTTCCATTGAAGGGAGACAGTATGGGACTCGACGATCTTACAAACAAAGCCAAGGACGCCATGAACAGCGACAAGGGTGAAGAGTTCAGCGACAAGGGTCTTGATAAGGCTACTGACTTCGCCAATGACAAGACCGGCGGCAAGTTCGACGACCAGATCAACAAGGGTCGCGACGGAGTCGACGGAAAAATTGGCAACGACTGATTTTTGAATCCATCGCCGCGTCCGGCATGGAAAAGCGCCGAGGTGAAATTATTTTCACCTCGGCGCTTCATTTATGTCTCCAGGTCCGTGCCCGGTTGTCAGCCGAGCTTTTCGATGGGGGCGTAGCGCAGCAAGAGTCGTTTCGTGCCCAGGGAGCCGAAGTCGACGACGGCCACTGTCTTATCGCCGACACCTTTGACCTCTGTCACGGTTCCAAGACCGAAGGACTCATGTGAGACCTTCTCGCCCACCGATACGGTGATGACCTCTCGGTTGGGTCGAATCCGATTCGGGAAACCGGCCACAGGCGACGAAGAGTTCGCAGAGCTTGAGCGCGAGCGAGACGAAGAGCCGGATCCGCGTGAGGAACCGAACCCGCCGCCGCGCGAGCCGCTGTAGCCGCCGAGGCTTCCCCCGCCATAGCCGCCGGAAGAGAATCCGCCGCCGCTGGATGAGAAGGTGCCGGTGTTCTCCCATTCGATGAGACTCTCGGGAATTTCAGAGAGGAACCGGCTCGGCGGGTTGTACTGCGGCTGTCCCCACATGCTGCGAGTCTCCGCCCGAGTCACGATCAGGCGCTGTCGAGCCCGGGTCAGACCCACATAGGCCAGACGACGCTCCTCTGAGAGCTCATTGGGATTCTCGAAGGAACGAGCGTGCGGGAAGCCACCGTCTTCGAGGCCGGTGAGGAAGACGACCGGGAACTCCAGGCCCTTCGCCGTGTGCAGGGTCATGAGCGTGACCTGACCGAGTTCGGCATCAGGGATCTGATCCGTGTCCGAGGCCAGCGCCACCTGCTCTAGGAAGGCCTCGATCGAGGAACCGCCCGACGTGGGAGACTCCTCATCTTCAGCCTCAGGAACAGCCTCGACCTCAGGAGCAACCTCAGCCTCAGTCTCCGCCTGCGCTTCAGTCTCCGCCTGTGGTTCCACCTCGGGCTCATCGTCGTCATCGCCGGTGCCGGCCATGGCCTGTGTGGCGACGAAGTCCTCGGCCACGGCCACGAGTTCGGCGAGGTTATCAACACGCGATTCGTCCTGCGGGTCTGTGCTCTTCTGCAACGACTCAAGGTAGCCGCTCTGCTCGAGAATCGCCTCGATGACCCGCGACAGTGGAGCCGCTTCGGCAATGGCTGCCAGATCTCGCATGAGATCGTAGAACTTCGACACGGAGGCCTTTGCCCGGGCGGACAGATGGACTATCTCATCAAGGCGTCCCAGCGCCGTGTAGAAGCTGATGCCCTCACGGTCGGCGAAGTCAGCGACGATGCCCTCGGTGCGATCACCGATGGCTCGCTTGGGAACGTTGAGGATGCGCCGCAGATTCACATCGTCATCCGGATTGGCGACTACACGTAGATATGCGAGAGCATCCTTGATCTCCTTACGTTCGTAGAACCGTGTGCCGCCGACGACCTTATAGGGAATGCCCGAGCGGACCAGAGCATCCTCAATGGCACGGGACTGAGCATTGGTGCGGTAGAAGACCGCGAAGTCACCATATGTGTACTTCTCATTGTCGATGAGCTCGTCGACACGGTCGACGATGAAGCGAGCTTCGGACTGCTCATTCTCCGCCACCCAGCCGACGATGGATTCGCCCGTGCCCTCTGAGGTCCACAGTTTCTTGTCCTTGCGGTCCTGATTGTTCGAGATCACAGCGTTGGCAGCATCGAGGATGTTCTGCGTGGAGCGATAGTTCTGCTCCAGCAGAATCGTCTCCGCATCGGGGAAGTCCTTCTCGAACTCCACGATATTGCGCACTGTCGCCCCGCGAAAGGCATAGATCGACTGGTCGGCGTCACCGACGACCGTCAGCTCAGCCCCGGTGGCACCACCGGCGCCGTTGCCGGCGAGAGACTTGATGAGCGCATACTGGGCCGGGTTCGTGTCCTGGTACTCGTCGACGAGGATGTGTCGGAACCGTCGGCGATAGAAGTCGGCGACCTCAGGAAAGGCGCCGAAGAGATGAACGGTCTCAGCAATGAGGTCATCGAAGTCGAAAGCATTGGCTAGGCGCAGGCGAGAGGTGTATCGCCTGAACACATCGGCGAGGACCTCATCGGCGGGATTGTTCGGCCGGGGCATGAAGTCATCGGGCGTCTGCAGATCGTTCTTGAGATTGGAGATTCTGTGCAGCATCGACCGAGGCGTGTACTTCTTCGTGTCGATTCCCAGTTCCTTGAGGATCTGAGACACGAGCCGTTGAGCATCCTGGGCATCGTAGATCGTGAAGTTGGTCTTCATGCCCAGCACCTTCGCCTCGCGGCGGAGGATCCGTACACAAGAGGAGTGGAAGGTCGAGACCCACATCGCTCGCGATGCCGGACCGACGATGGAGCGCACGCGCTCAGCCATCTCCTTGGCGGCCTTGTTCGTGAACGTGATCGCCAGGACCTCACCGGGATGGGCCCGACCGGTGGCCAGCGCATAGGCGATGCGCCTGGTCAGGACGGTCGTCTTTCCTGATCCGGCGCCCGCCACGATGAGGAGGGGGGAGCCCGTGTGGGCAACGGCCTCACGCTGTCGTGGGTTGAGTCCGGTGACGAGTTCGGCCGCACGTGAGTCGGCTCCCGGAGTGGCTTCTTCGATGTTTTCAGCTGCAGCAGTCATGTCCGGATCAACGATACCGTCAGCCGCTGACGCAGTGAAAAGTACGGATCAGATGGGCGAAGAAAGTACGGAGCAGGAAGCCGAGGAGAGTGCAGCGGGGCGAGCAGAGAAAAGGCTCCGCCCCGATCGCGAACAGCGGTGCGAACGGGGCGGAGCCGGCTCAACGAAAGTTGAGATTCGAAGATCAGTGGACGAAGACGGCCACCAACACGTTGATGATCGCTCCAGCGAATACGAGGTGCGCCATCGTCGCCGAAGGGTTCTTCACCGCGGTCGCCACGGTTCCATCGGCGCCGCCTCCAGCGGGTGCGACCCCAGCAGTCGAAGATCCGGCAGCGAAGGCCTTCTGCTTCTTGTTGCCGATGAATGCGAAGACGGTGACGAGAATCGCAATCAGGAGTTTGATGCCGATCTTCATGTGGTTGACTTCGCCCGAACCCATCTCAGCGATGGTGAGCAGGAGAAGACCGGTGATCAGCTGAAGATAAGAGCCGTGCAGCATGCCGGGAGCAACTTTGGGAGTGCGAATGAGGGAGAAATACCCACCCACGATGATCGCCATTCCAATGAGGTGCAGAGCAACTAAAATCTCGCGAAGAATTTCCATACGGTTCATCGTAGTGGCATGATGGTGTCTCGTGAGCGCGGGCCCTCAACTGGTGCACGCTGTTCCGCCCTGGTGTAATGGCAGCACGCCGGCCTTTGGAGCCGTGTGGTATAGGTTCGAATCCTATGGGCGGAGCTGGCCCAATCCGACTTGCGAAGGATTCAACAGATGTCGCAGACCAGACCCATCGCCGTCATCGTTCTGGCCGCAGGCCAGGGCACCCGTATGAAGTCAACGCTGCCGAAGGTTCTGCACCCGATCGGCGGACGCTCCCTGCTCCACCACTCCATCGCGGCGGCAGCCGGTGCCACTCCGGAACACCTCGTCGTCGTCGTCAGGCATGAACGCGACCAGCTCATCTCCCATCTCGAGTCCCTGCCGATCAATTCGACGCAGACAGTCCTCATCGCCGATCAGGACGAGGTCCCCGGCACCGGCCGCGCCACCGAGTGCGCGCTGACACAGCTGCCAGATGACCTCGACGGTACAGTGGTCGTGACCTACGGCGATGTGCCCCTTCTCACGACTGACACGATCAACAACCTCGTCGAGGTCCACGAGTCCTCCCACAATGCCGTGACGGTCCTCTCTGCCGAAGTCGACGACCCCAACGGGTACGGACGCATCGTCCGCGACGCCTCCGGAGCCTTGCTGCGCATCGTCGAGCAGAAGGACGCCAGCGATGACCAGCGCAGCATTCGAGAGATCAACTCCGGAATCTACGCCTTCGACGCCTCGGCACTGAAGGCCGGTCTCGCGTCACTGACGACGGACAACGCGCAGGGTGAGAAATACCTCACCGACGTCATCGGATTCTCCCGTGATGCTGGTCAGTCAGTGGCCGCCACCGCCACCCAAGACCTGTGGCAGGTCGAGGGTGCCAACGACCGTGTGCAGCTGGCCAACCTCGGCAAGGAGCTCAACCGCCGCGTCTGCGAAAAGTGGATGCGTGCAGGCGTATCCATCATCGACCCCGACACGACCTGGATCGACATGGATGTATCCGTGGGCGAAGACGTTACGATCCTTCCCGGAGTCCAGCTGCTCGGTGCCACCGATATCGCCACCGGCGCTGTCGTCGGCCCCGACTCAACGCTCAAGGACACCGAGGTGGGTGCAGGGGCACAGGTTGTGCGCACCCATTCGGAACTCGCCGTTGTGGGAGCCGGCGCCAAGGTCGGACCGTTCGCGTACCTGCGACCTGGGACCAACCTCGGCGAGGATGGAAAGATCGGCACCTTCGTGGAGACGAAGAACGCTGACATCGGACGGGGCGCGAAGGTGCCGCACCTGTCCTACGTCGGCGATGCCGAGATCGGTGAGGGATCCAACATCGGAGCCGCATCGGTCTTCGTCAACTACGACGGTGTCAACAAGCACCGCACCGTCGTCGGAAAGCACGCACGCATGGGCTCGGACAACATGTACGTTGCCCCTGTCACGGTAGGCGACGGCGCCTACTCGGGTGCGAGCACAACTGTGCGCAAAGATGTCCCTGCGGGAGCGCTTGCCATAACCGTGGCGCCACAGCGTAACCTGGAGGGTTGGGTCGTCAGCAACCGCCCCGGTACGCCTGCAGCGCAGGCAGCCGAGGCCGCATCTGAAGGGGAACCGGCAAGTGAATGAAATAACGACGGCGAGCGAAAAGAAGCTCGTCCTGGTCAGCGGGCGCGCGAACAATGAGCTCGCTGAACAAGTCGCTGAGAACCTGGGGACGGAACTTCTCCCCACTGACATTTACAACTTTGCCAATGGAGAGATCTACGTCCGGTTCTCCGAATCGGTCCGCGGCTGTGACGTCTTCGTCCTCCAGTCGCACTGTGCACCGATCAACGAATGGCTGATGGAGCAGCTCATCATGGTCGACGCACTCAAACGTGCCTCGGCCAAGCGGATCACGGTCATCGCACCGTTCTTCCCCTACGCGAGGCAGGACAAGAAGCATCGCGGACGTGAGCCCATCTCTGCTCGTCTCGTGGCCGATTTGTACAAGACAGCCGGTGCCGATCGCATCATCACCGTGGACCTGCACACTGCGCAGATCCAGGGGTACTTCGACGGACCGGTCGACCACCTCATCGCGATGCCGATCCTCGCCGGCTACGTCAAGGACAAGTACCCGACCGAGCTGGCGGTGGTCTCACCCGACGCCGGCCGCATCAAGGTCGCCGAGAACTGGTCGAACTCCCTGGGTGGAGTGCCGCTGGCATTCATCCACAAGACTCGCGACATCACACGACCGAATGAGACCAAGGCCAACCGTGTCGTCGGTGAGGTCGAGGGCCGAACCTGTGTCCTCGTCGATGACATGATCGACACGGGCGGGACCATCGTCCAGGCCGCCGACGCCTGCATGGCCGCCGGAGCCACCGGAGTCATCGTCGTCTCGACACACGCAGTGTTCTCCGGACCGGCCGTCGAGCGCCTGTCGAACTCCGTGGCGCAGGAAGTCATCGTGACGAACACGCTCCCGCTGACCGAAGACAAGATGTTCGACAAGCTCACCGTGCTCTCGATCGCTCCGCTGATCGCCCGTGCCGTGCACGAGGTCTTCGAAGACGGATCGGTCACCAGCCTCTTCGAGGTCTGAGCCAGAGCCGCAACGCGTCTCCCGAAGCGAACCCCGAGTCGAGATTCCGGCTCGGGGTTCGCTCTGTCTTATCTGCACCATCACCTGCCGTGGGAACGATCGACGCTCTACACTGGAGACAACCGAGTGGAGGGAACCGTGACGATGTCGTCCCACGATTACAACCGGTACCGGGTGAGCGTCTCCGGCGGCGAGCTGTCCGTCGGCGTCTGGGAACCCGTGGCCTACGGGCCCGGCCGCGTCCCCACGGTGTGCGTCATCCACGGAATCACCTCGAACCATCTGTTCTTCGCCGGGCTGGTCTCCTCACTGCCCGGTGTGCGCATCATCGGCCCCGACCTGCGCGGACGTGCCGACTCTCGTCTGTTGGGGCCGCCGTTCGGCATGAAGGCCCATGCCGAGGACGTCCTCACCGCCATCGAGGCCTTCGCCGAGCCCGGGCCGGTCACACTGGTCGGACATTCTATGGGCGGATTCGTTGCCATGACCCTGGCCGGTATGGGTGCAGGTGCCGATTCCGATGCCGAGGTGGCCGACCGTTTCCACGGACCTGTCCTCATCGACGGAGGACTTCCCCTGCCGGTGCCAGAAGCAGGGGGAGACGTCGACATCGCAGCACCCGATGAGCTCAACGATCAGGATCTTGACACCGACGATCTCATCGCCGCAGTCCTCGGGCCGGCCGCCGAACGGTTGTCGATGTCATTCGCGTCGGTTGAGGAATACCTCGCGTTCTTCGCCGCCCATCCAGCTTTCGTCGATGGTCTCGACAATGTGGCCACGGAGAGCTTCGTCTACGATCTCGCGGCCAAGGACGATCACAGCTTCCAGCCGTCGACGTCCATTGAGGCGATGCAGGCCGACTCGGCGGATATGTACACCGGCGGCGCCTACCGCAACGCACTGGCCCAAATCATGAGCAGTCAGCGGCGTCAGTCCGAGGTGACGTTCCTCTTCGCCGAACGTGACCTCGTTGCCTCCGAGCCGGGTCTCTACCCGCCGGAACTCGTGGCCTCCTACCAGCAGCGCTGGGAAGAGCTGAACGTTGTCGAGGTGCCCGGCACGAACCATTACGACATCCTCCTCACGGAGACCGGCATCGATGCGTGTGCTGAAGCTGTGACCGCCCGACTTGGCGTCACCGACGACAGTGACCTAGAATCATAGGGTTGCCTCGGCGAGGGAAACTCATGTTTCCGTTATCGACGCGGTCCTGACCCACAACACTGACCGGCACCTCGGAGCCGAATTGAGACAGTGACATTGTGGTTGAAGGCTGTTTCGCCGTGGTGCTTGCAAGATAAGTACACCACGAAGGAGAGAAAATGGCTGACTTCAAACTCATCGCCGAACCCCGCAATGAATTCGGCAAGGGCGCTGCCCGCCGCACCCGTCGTGCAGGTCGCATCCCCGCAGTCGTCTACGGACACGGCGGAGACCCTGTGCACATCTCGGTTGACGGCCACGCCACCATGATGGCCCTCAAGCACGCCAACGCGCTGTTCGAGATCGAAAGCACCGACGGTGCCAAGAACGTTCTCGCAATTGCTCGCGACGTGCAGACCGACGCTGTCACCCGTCAGATCGAGCACCTCGACCTCATCATCGTCAAGCGCGGCGAAAAGGTCGAGGTTGACGTTCCTGTTCACATCATCGGAGAATCCGCCCCGGGCACCATGGTGCAGCAGGAAGAGTCGACGATCCTCATCAAGGCAGACGCCACCAAGCTGCCTGAGTACGTCGAGGTCACCATTGAGGGGCGCGCCGCCGGTGAGCACGTTCTGGCCGGACAGGTCGAAATGGCTTCAGGCGTCGAACTCGCTGCTGATCCCGAGCTCCTCGTCGTCAACGTTTCGGAAGAAGCCGAGATGGACACCGAGTCGGAAGCCGACGAGACCGACGAAGAGTCGACCGAAGAGTCGGCCGAAGGTGCAGCAGAGGAGAAGTCCGAGGACGAGTGACCTCGACTTCTTCCGTCTGCGCCCAGCTTCTGGGCACAGCCTGAAAAGTGAATTCGGTGGGTCGTTGACGAAACGGCCCACCGAATTCGTTCTGTGAGCACATGTGCTGTCAGGGTTCCTGACAGATCAGGTGTCCTCGAAGAGCGGTGAAGACGAATGAGCGAAGGACGACGATGACGAATGAAGCATGGCTGGTGTTCGGCTTGGGCAATCCTGGCCCCAAATACGAAACGACAAGACACAACATCGGGCAGATGGTCATCGCCGAACTCGCACACCGCATCGGCGTCAACCTGACCCGAACCAAACTGCGTGCCAACGTCGGCACGTCCAGACTGCCGTCAGGCTCGGTTCCCGGAGTTCCCGGACCACGCGTGGTGCTGGCAACGTCGACGGGCTATATGAACGAATCGGGAGGACCGGTGAGGCAGCTCGCCGATTTCTACTCGATCGACACCGACCGGATCATTGCCGTCCACGACGATGTGGACATCGCCTTCGACACGATCAAGGCGAAGGTCGGCGGGGGAGAGGGCGGACACAATGGCCTGCGGTCGATGACATCGGCGCTGGGGACGAAGAGCTATCCTCGCATCCGGGCCGGTGTCGGACGGCCCATGGGACGCCAGGACACCGCAGACTACGTGCTCAAACCCTTCTCCAAGGACGAACGCGAAACACTTCCGATCTTCATCTCGGATATCGCAGATGCCGTCGAGATGTACATCGTCGAGGGCCTTGAAAAGGTGCAGCTCAAGTACCACTCGAAGTGACAGCGGCGCTCAGTCGGTGTCAATTCCCGTCGCCGGACCGCTTTTCAGAGGTGGAACGTTTCTCAGAGGTGAGATTGTTCTGACTCCTGCGATGGATCATCCAAGCGGCGAAGACGCCGCCGGCGAAGCCGAAGAGATGGCCCTGCCAGGAGATCCCATTGGCCTGGGGCAGCATCCCGAAGACCATCGATGCGCCGAAAGTGACGAAGACGAAGAAGCCGATGGCGAAGTAGACGATTTTGCGAAGCATGTCGTCGGTGAACCATGTGCGCACCGCCAGGTAGCCGAAGAATCCGAACACGATGCCGGAGGCGCCGACGATGTGCTGACCTGTCGGCAGCGTCGTCAACCAGGCACCGAGCCCGGATACCACCGCCGTGATGATGGTGACGAGCCAGAACCGACGTGCCCCCTCAACGGCGATGCACAGGCCGAGAATGAGGAACGGGAACGTGTTGGCCGTCAGATGACCGAACCCCGCATGCAGCAGGGGAGACGTCACCACACCGTAGAGGGACAGCGGATTCCACGACTGCAGACTGAACATGTCGAGGTTGGCGGGAAGTATGGTGTCGACGATCTCAATGACCCACATGATGGCCAGCAGAACAAGGACTGGGACGAAGCGTGAGAGTCGGTGATCGCGGCTGACAGTGGTCTGCAGGTTGGCGACTTTGGGTGGCTTTGCGGGTGGGTGGCCGCCTGACCTGGGTGGATTGGGGACAGATGAATCGTTGCCGAAGATGTACTGGGATTCTTCAGCGGAGAAACGAGGGGACTGGTCGGAACTCATGTCTCAATTGTCGGTGATGAAGCTTGGAGAACGCCGAAGAACCGGGGCTCAGAGACAATCGTGTCCGTTCCGTTAGTCCCGTTACAGTCCTGAGATCTCCGGTGAATCAGTCCACGGTCGTGCTGCCGATCGGTTCCTTCTCCTCGTCCAAGGCTTCGACGACGATCCGGGAACCAGCGGGAGTGATGTCGGCTGCGGTTTCGAAGCCGGTGCGATCGACGACGGCGGTCTCTTCAAGCTGCTCCTCGTCGTCTCCGCTGAGGATGCGCCAGGCTGCAACCTCGCTGGCTCCGTTCCAACTCATGTGCACTCGCGTTATGCCCTCACTAGGTTCGGACTTCGTCGCGGTTGGCGGAGCTGAGGGGGTTGCCTCCCAGTCGAAGCGGTAGGCCCGGTAGTTCGAACCGCCGGTGAATGTCGCGTCGTAGAGAAGCTTGCCGTCGGAGGTGAATTCCGAGAAGTACGGCTCGGAGCCCCAGCCGATGAACACATTGCCGTTGTCGAGTTCCTGCAGATTGCCCTGACTTCCCGAGGAGCGGTCGTCGGGGGCAGGGTACTCGGTGTCGACAGTGACCTTCTTCTTTCCCTCATCGACGTCGAGGCGCAGCCCTCTGGTATCGCCGAGGCGGGGCGCAGCGTGGTTGTCGAAGAGGGTGATCGTGCCGTCTTCGCGGCGGATGGCGTCGTGCTGCCAGGCGAAGGTCGCGCCCTGACCCATCTCGAAATCGCTGGCCGATCCGCCCAGCACCCAATTCAGACCGGTCGTCTTCCGATCGAGTTGATACATCGCATGGGTGTTGCGGGCGGAGACGAGCAGTGCGCCGCCGTCATCGTCCTCTGACACCGAATTCAGATGGATGTAGTCGAAGGGCTCCTCCTCGGTGCCTTCGCCATCCTTGATCTTCGACTGCGTCTGGTCGACGGGAACGTCGTCGAGCGATCGCCATTCGACAACGGGATCACCGGATGCGATGTCGACCTCCTGGACCACTCCTTCCCATACCCAGCCGTCCTTCGGGCCGTCGACGGGGCTGAGATCCGTCTGGGTCTTGATATAGGAGAGGAGGAGCATCGTGCCGTCTTCGGTGATCGTCGTTTCGTGCAGATCGGCGGTCTTGTGCGCTAGGTCCCCGCCCATGCCCACCCGTGCTATCTCGTTGTAGCTGTCGTCGAGCATCACCACTTCGCCGGCTGTTTCTGGAGTCTCGGCCAGCCCTTCCCACCAGGTGAGGACAGGTTCGTCCTGGTACTCTTGAACCCGCAGGTCCCACATCTGGCCCGACCCGTGTCGGATCCAGACCGGTTCTCCGGCCGAGTCGAGGATGAGCCCACCGACCCAGGACTTCTCATCATCGGCGGCCTGTCCCTTGGGCGCGAGGAATGTCTTGAGGTCGTTCTCTTCCTCAGGCGGCTGTGAGCTGACGTCGATGTCGATCTTCGGCGGGTTCAAGTCCGGCCTGGTGCTGAAGTCCCAGCGTTCGGGTTGGGGGACTTCCTCTTCGGTGGTGCATCCTGACAGGAGCAGCGTTGCGGCCGCCACAGATGCAAGAAGCGTGCGGTAGGACATGACCCCATCTTCACACGTTTCCACCCAGGAGTGGACGGAGCGCAGTCGCCGCCGTTTCTCGTGTCCGACCCGTGGCCTAGAATTGCAGGGTGCTCAACGGACTCGATCTCACACGCCAGAACTCCACCATCGCTGACCTCGTCTCAGCGTTCAACGCCCCGGAGACGGCAGGTGGAACGATTGATGCGATCCGGGGTCTGTGGCCATCGATCCTGCGCCGAACTCTGGTGTCGGCCGACAACGATCCCACTACCTCGGCGCCGCAGCTCATCGTCACGGCCACCACGCGTGAGGCCGAGGACCTGGCGCGGGCACTGGCGGACTGGGTGTCCGAGGACTCGATCGCGGTCTTCCCCAGTTGGGAGACCCTCCCGCACGAAAAGCTCTCACCCCGGTCTGACACCGTCGGAGCTCGATTGCAGATTCTGCACCGTCTGGCCCACCCCAGCCCGGACCGACACCTGGCTTTCATCATTGCGCCCGTTCGCGCATTCCTCCAACCCCTGGTCAAAGGTCTCGGCGATATCGAGCCGGTGGAATTGGCCGTCGGCGACGAATACGAGATCGATCAGCTCTCCCAACGCCTGACCGAGCTGGCATACTCACGCGTTGACATGGTCTCCCGCCGAGGTGAGTTCGCGGTTCGCGGCGGCATCGTCGACATCTTTCCGCCGACGGAAGACCATGCCTTGCGCATCGAGTTCTTCGGTGACGAGATCGACGAGATTCGCGAGTTCTCCGTCAGCGACCAGAGGTCCATTCCCGCCGAGGAGGACACCCCACCCCTGAAACTCTCGGCACCGCCGTGCCGTGAACTTCTGCTCACCGACTCCATCCGGGAACGTGCGGCCTCGCTGTCACAGACCCTGCCGGCGGCATCGGACATGCTCGACAAGATCGCCGGTGGCGTCGCCGTCGAAGGCATGGAATCACTCTCAGCCGTGCTGGCCGATGGCATGGAGCCGATCATCGCGCTGCTGCCCGAATCCACGAAGATCGTCATCACCGAACCTGAACGGGTGCAGGCCCGGGCCGCCGACCTCGTCGTCACGACGAACGAATTCCTCGAGGCCGCGTGGTCAGGAGCCGCTGCCGGCGGCGATTCCCCGATCGACCTGTCCGCTGCGACATTCCGGACGATGGAAGAGATGGAAGAAGGCGCTCGCCTCATCGGCCTGGCGTGGTGGGAGCTCGGCGGATTCGCCACCGACGAAGAACTCGCCTCACCCACTCAGAATCTGTTCTCCGTTCCGGCTCGCGCGCCGCGAGGATATGCCGGCGACGTGGAAGCGATCCTCGCTGATGTCAAGGAGCTCATCCACGACCGGTGGCGCATCCTCGTGCTCACCGAAGGGCAGGGGCCGGGCCAGCGCATGGTCGAGGTGTTCTCCGAAGCTGGCGTGCCTGCGACCTTCGTCGATGACCCGACGGACATCGACGAGGCCCTGGTGACAGTCACCACTGCCGCGCCGTTCGGCGGCTTCGTCTTCGACGACCTCAAGCTTGCCGTGCTCACCGAAGCCGATGTGCTCGGTCGCGCCGCCTCCACCTCGACGAGGGACATGCGGCGTCTGCCCACTCGACGCAAACGCAATCAGGTGGACCCACTGAACCTGGCTCCCGGGGACTTCGTCGTCCACGATCAGCACGGTGTCGGCAAGTTCGTTGAAATGACGCAGCGCACGACCGGCAAGGGCGCGAACAAGCACACCCGTGAGTACCTCATCGTCGAATACGCCCCGGCCAAACGCGGGCAGCCCGGTGATCGCCTGTACGTGCCCAGCGATGCTCTGGACCAGGTCAGCCGCTACGTCGGCGGGGAGAGCCCGAACCTGAACAAGATGGGCGGCTCCGACTGGCAGGCCACGAAGACCAAGGCCAGGAAGGCCGTCAAGGAGATCGCCGGCGAACTCGTCCGCCTCTACTCTGCACGACAGGCCACCGTCGGCCACACATATGGGCCGGACACGCCATGGCAGCGTGAACTCGAGGATGCCTTCCACTACGTGGAGACCGCCGATCAGCTCACGACCATCGACGAGGTCAAGGGGGACATGGAGAAAGCGGTCCCAATGGACCGTCTGATCTGCGGCGACGTCGGCTACGGAAAGACCGAGATCGCAGTCCGTGCCGCGTTCAAGGCGATCCAGGACGGCAAGCAGGTCGCCGTGCTCGTGCCCACTACGCTGCTCGTTCAGCAGCACCTCGAAACCTTCGCCGAACGCTATTCGGGCTTCCCCGTCACAGTCGGCGCGCTCTCACGCTTCCAGACGAAGAAGGAGTCGGAGCAGGTTGTCGAGGATCTCGCAGCTGGCAAGCTCGACCTCGTCATCGGCACGCATCGTCTGCTCAGCGGAGAAGTGCGGTTCAAGAGCCTGGGACTGGTCATCATCGACGAGGAGCAGCGCTTCGGCGTCGAGCACAAGGAGACGCTCAAAGCGATGCGCACGAACGTCGACGTGCTCGCGATGTCAGCGACCCCGATCCCGAGGACCCTGGAGATGGCTGTGACCGGCATCCGAGAGATGTCGACCCTGGCCACCCCGCCCGAGGAACGCCACCCGGTGCTGACCTACGTGGGTAAGAAAGAGGACAAGCAGATCAAGGCCGCTATCGGCCGTGAGCTGATGCGCGAAGGCCAGGTCTTCTACATCCACAACCGTGTCAAGGACATCGAAGCCGTGGCCGGCCACATCGCCGAACTCGTCCCCGAAGCTCGGATCGCGATTGCCCACGGAAAGATGAACGAGCAGCGCCTGGAGCAGGTCATCGTCGACTTCTGGGAGAAGAAGTTCGACGTGCTTGTGTGCACGACCATCGTCGAGACCGGCATCGACATCTCCAATGCCAACACGCTCATCATCGATCACGCGGATCGCTTCGGACTCTCCCAGCTGCACCAGCTGCGCGGCCGCGTCGGTCGCGGCAGGGAACGTGCCTACGCCTACTTCCTCTACCCTGCAGACACACAGCTGACCGAGACTGCCCACGACCGGCTGACGACGCTGGCCGCCCACACCGAATTGGGCGCCGGTATGCAGGTGGCGATGAAGGACCTCGAGATCCGTGGCGCCGGCAACCTCCTCGGCGGACAGCAGTCAGGACAGATCGAGGGAGTCGGATTCGACCTTTATGTGCGGCTGGTGGGGGAGGCCGTCGCGAAATTCCGCGGCGAGGACACCGAACCCGAAGCGGACATGCGCATCGAGCTGCCAGTCGATGCACACCTGCCGGCAGAGTACGTCGATCATGAACGACTGCGACTTGAGGCATACCGGAAACTCGCCGCTGCGGCGAACGAGAGCGAGCTGCAGGAAGTCCTCGACGAACTCGTCGACAGGTACGGTCCCTACCCGGAGGCCGTGGGTGTGCTCGCCGATGTCGCCAGACTGCGGATCAGAGCCAAAGCCTCGGGCATCAACGACATCGTCGTCCAAGGCAACTTCGTCCGATTCGGTCCGGTCGAACTCGAAGATTCGCAGGTCGTGCGGCTCAAGCGCCTGTACCCGAAGTCTCTGCTCAAGCCGGCGGTCAGGTCGGTGCTCGTGCCCAAGCCGATGACAGGCAACGGCTTCGATGCGAAGGAGATGACGGATTCCGACATCCTGCGTTGGGCTCACCAATTCCTCGACGCGATCGTCCCAGTCGTCGCCTCCGAGGTCGTCGAGGCTGGAGTCTGAGCTGCGGTGATCGACGCAGAGGCAATCTGTACGTATTCTGATAGTGCACTTTCAACAGCTGTTCCTAGCGTAGAGTGCGAATACGGGTACAGACGTACCGTACGACTTAAGGAGAGCCACTATGGGTTTTGACGATAAGTTCGAGAACAAGACTGAAGAATTCTCCGGCAAAGCCAAGGAGACCGTCGGCGACATGACCGGCGATGACGAGCTCAAAGCAGAGGGTTCTGCAGACCAGCTCAAGGGCAAGACCAAACAGGTCGGCGAGAAGGTCAAGGACCTCGGCAACGACATCAAGGACAAGTTCAGCAAGTAATGCGGAACTCGGCCCCCATCGCGCCCGCGGTGGGGGCCGTTCTTATTGTTCGACACGCTTCGTGCGTCGGACCGTCGGCTTGCGAGTCCGGCTATCGGCTGGAGAGTCGAACCGTCACAGCGAAGCAGGAATCGGAAGGGGCACTGCAGTGGAGCAGGCAGAGTCAGCGGGCGTCATCGGTGCTCGCACCGAGGGAGTAACCGAGGCGATGGCGACGCTGCGGCGCCGGTGCCCGTGGTCGAGCCGTCAGGACCATGGAAGCCTCGAGAAGTATGCGCGGGAAGAGACCGAGGAGCTCATCGAAGCACTCGAGGACTTCCGAGGTGATCGGAATCCGGGCCACCGTGCCGCCGTCGTCGAAGAACTCGGCGACGTCTTCTACCAGGTCCTCTTCCATTCCGCGCTGTTGGACGAGAGCGGTTCCGTTCCCTACGGGCATACTCTGGGGCTGATAGTCGAAGGCTTGGAAGCCAAACTCATCCGACGCCATCCTCTGGCCTTCGGCGAGGACGCCAGCGACGAGCACATGGCCTCCCTCGAAGACGTCGAGGCCGAATACCGCCGGATCAAGACCGAAGAGAAACAGCAGAAAGACACGCAGCAGTGAGCTTGGAACGCATTGATATCGAAGGCACGTTCAACTTCCGTGACATCGGAGGCTCTCCCACCTCGGCGGGGGAGTCGAACGTGGGCACGGGCAAGGTCTACCGCTCCGACGGTCTCGCCCAACTCACCGACAGGTCACGAGCCGACATCCGAGCGCTCGGCGTCAGCACCGTCGTCGATCTGCGTGACGTCGGGGAACGTTCCAAACTTCCCGACGCGCTCGAGGGCATCGACGCGGAGCTCATTGAGCTGCCCATCTTCGACGATCGTTTCTTCCCGGCGAAGCAGCTCAGCCGCGAGGAGATGAAGAAGGCCGCCGAGGAGACCGGAATGGACCTCTCCGATCGTTCGCTGAGCAAGATCTATGACCTCATGATCGGTCACTTCGGAACCCGTCTCGCCTTGGCCGTTGACGTCATTGCACAGCGTTGCGAGGGCGGAGTGGTCTTCCACTGCTCTGCTGGCAAGGACCGGACAGGTGTGGTCGCCGCATTCATCCTCACCCTCCTCGGCGTCGGGCGTCACGAGATCCTCGACGAGTATTCGATCACCTCACAGCACCTGTCAGGAGGATTCCTCGAGAACATCGTCAGGAACTTCGCCGATGCCGGGATCTCCGGGAACCTCGCCGAGACCGCAACTGCGGCACCGCCGGAACTCATGGCGAAGACCCTCGACTCCATCGACGCGAAGTATGGCGAGAATGGTGTCGAAGCATATTTGCTCGACCATGGAATGGACCCGGCAAGTCCGGAGAAACTACGGCGGCAGCTGTTGACGCCTGCCGACGTTGTCGCCCCCTGACAGCGAAGCAACCATCCTGGGCTGAGAATGAGCTCGGTCCTCTGGTGCATTAAGCTGTCCTGCAGGCACATGTTCCCCATGTGAAACCAATTGCGAAGGAGTAATCAGTGGCTGAGATTGTTGCCGCAAACGCCCGTGAAATCCTGGATTCCCGGGGAAATCCCACCGTAGAGGTGGAAGTGCTGCTAGCCGATGAATCCGTCGGCCGTGCCGGGGTCCCCTCCGGCGCCTCCACCGGTGAGTTCGAAGCTGTGGAGCTGCGCGACGGCGACCCGGAACGTTATCTGGGCAAAGGCGTCACCAGTGCTGTTGACGCAGTCGTCGATGAGATCCACGAAGTCATCGTCGGTCTCGAAAGCGATGATCAGCGTCTGGTAGACCAGGCACTGATCGAGCTCGACGGCACCGAGAACAAGTCCCGTCTGGGCGCCAATGCAATGCTGGGCACCTCGTTGGCTGTGGCTCGAGCAGCCGCAGTGTCCGCTGACCTGCCGCTCTACCGCTACCTGGGCGGACCGAACGCCCACGTCATGCCGGTTCCGATGATGAACATCCTCAACGGTGGATCGCACGCCGACTCCAACGTCGACATCCAGGAATTCATGATCGCCCCGATCGGCGCGGCCAGCTTCCACGAGGGCCTGCAGTGGAGCGTCGAGGTCTATCACGCGCTCAAGGGCGTGCTCAAGGAGCGGGGTCTGTCCACCGGGCTCGGCGACGAAGGCGGGTTCGCACCGAACCTTGACTCCAATGCCGCAGCACTCGATCTCATCCTCGAAGCCATCGACCTTGCCGGGCACCGTCCGGGCCGTGACATCGCGGTGGCACTCGATGTGGCCTCGTCTGAGTTCTACTCCGATGGAGCCTACGAGTTCGAAGGTGAGAAGAAGTCGGCACAGGACATGGCCGCATACTACGAGGGTCTGCTCGCCAAGTACCCGCTGGTATCCATCGAAGACCCACTCGATGAGAACGATTGGGAAGGCTGGGCCACCCTGACCGAGTCCATCGGCTCGAAGGTTCAGCTCGTCGGCGATGACCTGTTCGTGACGAACCCCGAGCGTCTCCAGCGCGGCATCGACGACAACACCGCCAATTCTCTGCTGGTCAAGGTCAACCAGATCGGCACGCTGACGGAGACCCTCGACGCAGTGTCGCTGGCACAGACCAACGGCTATACGACGATGATCTCTCACCGTTCGGGTGAAACCGAGGACACGACGATCGCCGACCTGGCAGTGGCCACGAACGCCGGCCAGATCAAGGCCGGTGCTCCGGCACGGTCCGAGCGTGTGGCCAAGTACAACCAGCTGCTGCGCATCGAAGAGCAGCTCGGCGACGCAGCTCGCTACGCCGGCCGGGGAGCCTTCCCCCGCTTCGACGGCTGATTCGCTGCGGAGCTAAGGCGGTACGGCGCTGAGGCGTTAAGGCACCGCGGTGCTGAATAGCTTCGTCCCTGAGGCGGGGGCCGGGTGATCATCAACGGTCACCCGGCCCCCGCCTCGGCGATATTCATCGACAAATTCTCCCGGCGAATGCTCTGACGATGGCGAATACCTCGGCACCCGGCGATCACAAAACCGCCCGCCCCGCACAGAACACCCCCGGGTATTTCCCAACTCCTCAGTGCGCATCGGATGAGCGACTGTTGCCAGAGAATAACCTCAGCGACCGGCCCGATGGAAGCTTTCGAAAAATAGAACACGCCACGACACTCAAATCCTCGAAGTCGGGTTACTGACACGGCAGACTTAGATGTGTTGCGACAGCCTTCCCCCATCCCCGGTCGCAGAGGAAAGAGACATGGTTCCGAGCAAGCCGAGAAACAGCGCCCCCAAATCCGCTCCAGGCAGAGCCGCTCCCCGTCGACGTCCCACGCCGGTCGTTGAGGCTCAGGCCAGCGAGGACACTCGCAAGCGGAAGCTGTCCTG
Organism: Brevibacterium sp. FME17; assembly: GCF_014897515.1. Classification (NCBI taxonomy): domain Bacteria; kingdom Bacillati; phylum Actinomycetota; class Actinomycetes; order Micrococcales; family Brevibacteriaceae; genus Brevibacterium; species Brevibacterium sp. FME17. Next base: position 336,995 of record NZ_JABUYD010000002.1, on the reverse strand, counting down.
GCAGACAGGCGTCTTCCTTCTCGTCGTCGCCATCGTGCTCGTCACCTTCCTGCCCTCGATCAACTCCGCTCTCAAGCAGGCACAGCAGATTGCGGCACTCAACAGCGAGATCGAATCGACGAAATCCGAAGTCCAGGGGTTGGAAGAGAAGAACGAGAACCTCAAGGACCCTGCGTACATCAAACGCAAGGCGCGCAAGGACCAGTACTACGTGGAAGAGGGCAAGAACGCGGTCATCGTCACCAACCAGGAGGCGATCAAGGGTGACGATTCGGATACGGACCGCCCGCAACGCAAACAAGCCTGGTACCTTGAGTTGCTGGAGTCGATTCAAGAGGTCGGCAATACCGTGGAGAAGGGCTGATGATCACAGAGTGCACCGAGGCGGACTTCGCCATCCTGAAGGACCAGCTCGGGCGGATTCCGCGCGGCGTCGTCGGGATTGCGGCCCGCAGCACGTCGGGAGAGCCTCTGGTCGTTGCCACAGCTCCGAGACTCGAGGACGGCACGCCGTTCCCCACGACCTTCTACCTCACCCACCCGGCCTTCGTCACCGAGTGCTCGCGTCTCGAAGCGTCGGGAATCATGACCGAATGGTCCGCTGAGCTCATCGAAGACGAAGAACTCGCCGCAGCCTACGCCAAGGCCCACGCCGCTTACCTCGCGACGCGATCGGAGATCGGCAAGAGCGCCGGCATCGCCGAGGTGGAGGAGATCAAGGACTACTCCGCCGGCGGCATGCCCACTCGAGTGAAGTGCCTGCACGCTCTGGTCGGACACTCCTTGGCAGCAGGAGCCGGCGTCAACCCGATCGGCGACCGCGCCATCTCCTTCATGACAGACGTCCCCAGCCCTGCGGGCGCAGAAAATGCCTCCGCCGAGGCAAGCGAATAGGAGAGACTCATGCGAGTTGCCGCCTTCGACTGTGGGACCAATTCCCTGCGCCTGCTCATTGCCGAGGTCGACGCACAGGGACGGATGACCGAGCTTCGTCGCGAGACCCGTATCGTGCGCCTCGGCCAAGGTGTGGACGCGACGGGTGAGTTCGCCCCTGAAGCCCTTGAACGTACGTTCGCCGCGGCCCGGGAGTTCGCCGAGGTTGCTGCCGAGTACTCACCTGAGAAGCTGAGATTCGTCGCCACTTCCGCCAGCCGTGACGTGAAGAACCGCGACGAATTCTTCGCAGGCATCTTCGGCATCCTCGGCGTCGTGCCCGACGTCATCACCGGAGACGAAGAGGCTCATCTGTCGTTCCTCGGAGCCACCGTCGGACACGGCGCCGACAGTGGCCCGTTCCTCGTCATGGACCTTGGCGGGGGCTCAACCGAACTGGTCCTCGGAACCGACAGAGTCACCTCGGCGGTCAGCATGGACATCGGGTCCGTGCGCCTGACCGAACGCCACATGTCCGTCGACCTCCCCGACCAGGCCCAGATCCAGGCCGCCATCGACGATATCGATGCCAACCTCGACAAGGCCGCAGAGATCGTCGATATCAGCGCTCCACGGACGATGATCGGAGTCGCGGGCACCGTCACCACACTCACCGCAGGAATTCTCGACCTCGACAGCTACCAGCGCGAGCGCATCCACGGGACCCATCTGCGCGTGGCAGACATCGACGGTGAGGCCCAGAAGCTGCTGAGCATGGAGCGTGAGGCCCGCGCAGCACTGCCATACATGCATCCCGGACGCGTCGACGTCATTGCGGCAGGGGGAATGCTGTTCGCCCGAATTGCGGCCCGCATCGATGCTGCGGTTAAAAGCTCCGGGGCCGAACTCGACATCATGGTCTCGGAGACGGACATCCTCGACGGCACCGCGCTCGACCTCGCGCGCCAGCAGTCGTGAGGTCCGCCACCGCGCGGACATCGACAGCACCCAGGCGTCCACGCGCTGGAAAGCGCACCGCGAAACTCGCCCTCGTCGGCTCCCTCGTGCTGGGTCTGCTCATGGGCACGACGCAGCCGGCCATGGCAGCGCCGGAGGCCGGGCCAGGGCAGTGGTTCATCAAGGACTACGGCATCGACGATCTGTGGAAGAAATCCACGGGCAAAGGCGTGAAGGTCGCCGTCATCGACTCGGGAGTCAACGCCAAGCACGACGACCTCGGTGGCGTGGTGACCAAATCCAAAGACTTCAGCGGGCTCGACAAAGACGGCAGGACGCCGATCGGCGGCAAGACGACGATCCACCACGGCACCGCAGTCGCCGGTGTCATCGCCGGGCAGGGCAAAGGCGCCGGGCCGACAGGAGTCGCCCCCGACGTCGACATCCTTTCTGCCTCGATGTGGTTGGGGCCCGACCGGCCGAAGAAATCAGGCTCCACCCGTGAGCAGGCCGACAAGGCCATCCGATGGGCCGTCGACTCCGGAGCCAAGGTCATCAACATGTCGTTGGGCTGGGACGATCCTGCCTGGCCCTCCAGCTGGGACAAATCCTTCGCCTACGCCTATGAGAAGGACGTCGTCATCGTCGCCTGCGTCGGCAATGCCTCCCAAGGGGCCACACAGGCGTGGTCGCCATCGACGGTGCCCGGAGTCATCGGCGTCGGAGGGCTGGGCAAAAACAACCGTGTTCTGTCCGAATCGACCGCTCCCGGAACGGCCGTGGACCTGATGGGACCGGCGGCAGACATTCCGATCCCGTATTACTCGGGCGGTTATGCAGAGGGGCAGGGCTGTTCCTTCGCCTCACCCATCGTCTCCGGCGTGGCAGCGCTGATCCGGGCCGAAGACCCCGACCTCAGCGCCGACGAGGTCGCCGCAAAACTGACCTCGACGGCCAAACCTGTCCCCGGACACAAGGGACAGAGCAAGAAGGGCAAACCGGATCCGATCGTCGGCTGGGGTCGCCTCGATCCGAAGGCCGCGATGAAATCCGATGTCCCGAAGACGGTGCCCAGCGCGGCCGATGCTCTCGCCGACTGGGTGAAGATGCACAGACGCGGACAATCGGACCCGGCTGAGACTGACAACGCAGCTCCCGCGGAGGACAACAACCCGAAAGCGGTCGCGCCCAAGGACGTTGTCTCATCGCAGTCGACGCCCCAGCTGGGCTTCGCGATTCTGGGCGCCGGGGGCCTCATCGCGATCATCCTCTTCGTGCTCTCGGCAGTGGCTTTCATCCGTCGCAGACGGTGAGGAAACCCGGCGCTGAACCTCTGATCTGGAGCGTCGAGATGCAATTAGTGAAAGTTTTCACAAGGGCCTAAGATGGGGATATGGCACTCATCAGAAACTCAAAATTGCGTCCTCGAATCCTCGTCGTTGGTGGCGGCTACCTTGGTCTCGTTACCGCTCAGAATCTGTTGAAGAACCTCGGTCGTGGCGAAGCCACAGTGACCGTGGTCGATCCCAACCCGTACATGACCTATCTGCCGTTCCTCCCCGAGGTGGCAGCCGGGTCCATCGAACCGCGTCACGCTGTCGTGCCGCTGCGTCGCAACCTCTCCGGTGCTGAAGTCATCACCGCGAAGGTCACCTCGATCAACCACAGCGACAAGTTCGTCACCGTCGAGCCCGAGAACGACGAAGCGTTCGAGCTCGACTACGACCACATCATCATGGCTGCCGGTTCGGTGGCGCGTGCTCTGCCGATCCCCGGCCTCAAGGAGAACGCCATCGCGCTCAAGCGCATCGAGGAAGCTGTCGCACTGCGCGATCACCTCCTCAGCCGCTTGTCCGATGCCTCGCTGATGGAAGATGACGAGGAACGTCGCAAGGCACTGACCTTCGTCTTCGTCGGCGGCGGATTCGCTGGCATCGAACTCCTCACCGAGCTCGAAGACGTTGTCCGCTCCGCAGTGGCTCAGTACGAGACGCTGACCGAAGCTGATGTCCGCTTCGTCCTCGTCGAAGCACTTGACCGTGTCATGCCTGAGGTCGGCGAAGCTCAGGCTCGGTGGGTCGTCGAGCACATGCGCGAACGCGGCATCGATGTGTACCTCGAGACCTTCCTCCAGGACTGCACTGACAAGCACGTCAAGCTCTCCAGCGGCGAAGAATTCGACGCCGACACCATCGTGTGGTCGGCTGGCGTCAAAGCCAACCCGATCCTCGTCGATTCAGACCTGCCTCTCGATGAGCGCGGCCGTGTGACCGTGCGCGCCGATCTGCGCGTCGAGGGTGACAACGGTGTGGTCGAGGGCGCATGGGCCGCCGGCGACAACGCAGCTGTACCTGATCTCTCCGGTGGCGGCGTGGGTGGCTACTGCGTGCCCAACGCTCAGCACGCCGTGCGCCAGGCGCCAGTGCTGGCTGCCAACGTTCTCGCCGCTCTGCGCGGAGAGACTGAGTTCAAGCAGTACTTCCACAAGACCATCGGCACCGTTGCAGGCCTGGGTCTGTACAAGGGCGTTTCGCAGATGGGCGACTTCGAAGCCCGCGGCGTCCTCGCCTGGCTGATGCACCGTGCCTACCACGGCTACGCGATCCCGACAGTTGACCGCAAGGTCAAGGTCTTCGGCAACTGGATCCTCAACGCCGTCGTCGGCCGCGACACCATGCCATTGGCCGATCTCGATGTTCCTCGCAAGAACTTCGTCGAGGCAGCCAACTCGAAGCCTGCTCCAAAGAAGGAAACCGCAAAGGCCTGATACCTGAGCGCAGGATTCGCGTCCGGCCGTCACCGTGATGTGAACCCTGATGAGGTCTGAAGAACGCTGGGAGTGCAATCGCACTCCCAGCGTTCTTGTCATTCAAGAGGACGAGGGATTCAAAACGCCCGGGGGTCTCAGTTGGCGACGGTGAAGCGAGTGTCGATGTGTTTCGCGTTGATGATCTCATCGACCATGGCCACCGCGAAGTCTTCGGCGGAGATCGAATCACCGGCGGGCACCTCGAGCTCGGTTGTGTAGGTTCCAGTGCGTTCACCGGGGCCGATCTCCGGGGCCGGGGAGATCAGAGTCCAGGGGGAGTAGCTGCCGGCACGCATCAGTTCGAGTGCTCTCGTGCCGGTCTCTGACTCGGTCTTATATGCTTCGGGAAAGCCTTTGGTGTCTTTGAGCATCGTGCCGCCGACGAAGAGGGATCCGGCGCCGCCGACGACGAAGATGCGCTTGTCTCCACTGGCCTGAGCCAGTGTCTCGAGACCTTTCAGCCACTCTTCGTGGGGTCCGCCGGTGCGGCTGGGGCCGGTCGTCGAGACGATGACGTCGTGATCGGCGACGACCTGGCGGTCGAATTCAACATCTCCCATGTCGCCTTTGAGGCTCGTTGCAGCTCCAGGGACCTCGGCACCGGTGCGGGTGATGGCGGTGATTTCGAGTCCGCGTTCTGCGGCTTCCTTGGTGACCCGGGATCCGATCATTCCGGATGCCCCGAACAGTGCGATCTTCATGGTGTGTCCTTTCGTTGATGCGGATGATGCCACAAAGATACCCTTTTGATATCGAGTACCTCAAAGATACTATTGGAATATGAGTGTGAGCAGTTCCTGGGAAGGCGATGCCTTCGATCCTGAATGTCCGACTCGAGTCGTTCTCGACCGCGTCGGTGACAAATGGACGGTCCTCATCATCGAGATCCTCGATGAAGGCCCGAAGCGCTTCAGCGAAATTCGTGTGGCAATCGGTGGGATCACACCGAAGGTCCTCACTTCGACCCTGCGATCGCTGGTTGCCGATGGGCTCGTGACCAGAGAGGTCTTTGCCGAGGTTCCTCCACGAGTGGAATATGCACTGACCGAACTGGGCCGGTCCCTTCAAGAACCCGTGGCTGCTCTGCGACGGTGGGCTGAACTCAATGTGGCAGCCATCTCGGAGAGCAGGGACCACCATGAGGACGCCACCATGTTGCGGGGCTCCTGAGGCAACTCGGACTTGTTCCGAGCGGTCTTTCGCTCCTCCGGTTCGCCGGTACTATCGAATCACATCTGCTCAACGGTGAGCAGCAGATAGAATCTCACAAAGGAGTGTGCATGCTCAAGGTCAACTGGGTCATCGGGTCTGCTGCGCTCGGGCTCGTCCTGAGTGGATGTGGTCAGGGTGGGACTCCTGCCGACCCCGATGGCGGTGCGGATAGGCCTTCTTATGAAGTGAACGACGGTGCCGATATCGCGGCCTCGCCGACATGGAAGAGCGCTCACGATCAGGGCTCAATCACGATCGGTGTCTTTCATGATCAGCCGGGTATCGGGAACCTCACCGCCGGAGCCGAAACGCCAGAAGGTTTTGACGTCGAGATCGCCACGATCGTGGCCGGTCAGCTCGGGTTCGCTCCCGAGGACATCGAGTGGGTGGAAACCGTGACGTCCAATCGAGACACCTTCCTGCAGCAGGGCAGTGTCGATCTCGTTGTGGCCGGCTACACCATCAACGATGAGCGAAAGAAGATCATCGACTTCGCTGGCCCTTATTACACAGCAGGGCAGGACCTCATGGTTCGCTCTGATTCCGACATCGGTGGTCCGGACGACCTTGATGACAAGACTGTATGCGCAACTGTCGGGGGAGTGCCGGGACAGAGGATGGAAAAGGAGCATCCTGAGGCAGAGCTCGTCACCTACGACACCGTCTCAAAATGTGTGACCGACCTGCAGTCAGGCTCCGTGGACGCGGTCACGACTGACGATGCCATCTTGCGCGGCTATGCTGCACAGAGTTCAGACGAGCTCACCGTCGTCGGTCAGCCCTTCTCCGAAGACCACTACGGAATCGGCTTGCCCAAGGGCGACGATGAACTCCGGAACGCCGTCAACGACGCAGTTGAGTCAGCATTCGAGAACGGGGACTGGACGCAGGCGTTCGAGCATACCCTGGGGGATTCGGAAGGCGTGAAACTGCCGACAGTTGATCGATACTAGTCACACACGCAGGAGTCAGTCGCTGGTGATCTCCGCGAGCACCTCGGCGAGTTCACGGAGCTCGCCAGCGACGCGGTACATGCGCGGCGAGTCGGAGTACGTCCAGTTGCTCGTGATCATCGAAGCGCTGGCTCCGCTGGTGGTGACGGAGTACTCCTCGCGGCTGAGCTGCGCTGTCCGGTCTGTGATCAGCCGTTGGCGCAGCTCGGGGGTCAGCCCCTCCCAGTGGTCGGCTGCCTCGTAGCCGAGCTCATGCCAATCGGCACCCGCCTCGCGGTAGGCGAACGGACGGTTGGACCCAGTAGCCATGGTGTCTTCGGCACGCCGGGTCGCCAGGGTCGCAAAAAGTACGGCAGGCCCCGGTGTGGAGGCGACGTCGGGATCTTCCAGATCGCCGGCGGACAGAGGCGGGCCCTGTGAGGTGAGCAGCACATTCGTCATGTGACTATCTTGCCCGGACGGACTGACGGATGCGAAACTTCATACCTTCATGCTCGAACGACGCCCAGGCAGCGGCACATCCAGCAGACTCAAACTGCAGCGAGGAGCCCGCGGGCACGGTCGAGCAGAAGCGCGGTTGCGTCCGCGTCGAACGAGTCCAAGGACGAGTCGGCGAAGAGATGTTGGCTGCCAGGGTAGACGAAGAGTTCTGCGGACGGCGTGGAGTCGGCTAAGGCTCGGGCAGAGGGCAGATCCTCGTTGAAGAATTCGTCGTCTTCCTTGCCGTGAATCTGCACCGGCACAGTCTCAGGCCATGCCGATCCGAATTCGGCGACCGGCAGGCAGGAATCGATGAGAAGCGCGCCGCGGGCGTCGTCCCGGGTTTGAGCGAGCTGCTGGGCGATCGTGACTCCGAGGGAGAAGCCTGCGAACACCAGACCGGCGCCCGGTTCTGGTGTTTCCGCAAGCCCGCGCTGTCGGACAATATCGAATCCGGTCTCGCGGGCATAAGCGAACCCTTCTTCGATGGAGGCGAACGTGCGGCCCGCGAACATGTCGGGGACATGCACGGTATGCCCCGAGGCCCTCAGGCCCTCTGCGAATGCGGCGACCCCGTCGGTGAGTCCCTGGACGTGGTGGTAGAGCATGATCTCGGCCATAGCGCTGAATCTCCCTTGATTACCTGCGGCGGATGATCCGATTCTACGCAGGAGTGAAGAGAACAGCAGGCAGAAAAAGTCCCCCCAGTGGGACTCGAACCCACACTTGATCGATTTTAAGTCGACTGCCTCTGCCGATTGGGCTATAGGGGGATATTTGGGCTTGCAGCCCATTGTGCAGGCACTGCAAGGGCAGCGCCAGCACTCACTTTATAGCGAAAAGTCGCCCGCCGCGATCCGGGACACGACGGCAGAGCGTCCGCCGCGATCTGAGACGCAAAGACGGATCGTATGTGAGACGACTAGTCTCAAACTTATGACAGAGAACTCGCCCAGCAGACAGGCCTGGGTGATCCTCGTCATCGGAGTGCTCTCGCAGATGGCGGCCACGGTCGCGATCACCGGACCAGCTTTCCTCATTCCGTATATGCACACGGATCTTGGCTACACGCTCACCCAAGCTGGCACTGTGGCCGCAGCTCCGAGCTTCGGCCTCATCCTCACCCTCATCGCCTGGGGCGCCTTCGCCGATAAGTTCGGTGAACGATTGGCCATGACTCTGGGCATCGCCCTAACGGCTTTGGCCTCGGGGCTGGCGGTGGCTGTGGTCGGCTCACCAGTGTGGATGGTCATCATCATCGCGGCCTCCGGTGCCGCCGCCGCGTCCGTGAACTCGGCCAGCGGACGCGTGGTCATGGGCTGGTTTCCCCGGCACCGCCGCGGTCTGGCCATGGGCATCAGGCAGATGTCACAGCCGCTTGGCACAAGTGTCGCGGCACTGAGCGTCCCACCCATCGCGTCATCCGGTGGGTTCACCGGCTACCTGTGGTTCGTCGTCATCGTCACCGGGGTCATGTCCGTGATCTGTCTCGGACTCGTCCGGGACCCTCCCCGCGCCGAGGTGGCACCCACCGTCGTACACACGGCCACCGATGATGCCGGGCCAGGCTCCGCCTCGGCGAGGGGAGAGGTGAAGGCGCCATCTGCGACGAACAACCCCTACCGGATGGATTCGTTCCTGTGGCGCATCCACGCCGTCTCCGCGCTGCTGGTGATCCCACAGTTCGCGTTCTCTACCTACGGTCTCATCTGGCTCATCGCGAATCAGCACATCAGCCCCGGCATCGCCGGCGGCATCGTCGCGGCCTCTCAGATCGTGGGAGCGATCGGGCGCATGATCGTCGGTGCACTTTCCGATCGCCTCGGGTCCAGGGTCGGGCTGATGCGGATCGTGGCCATTGCAGCCGTCGTCCTCGTGGCGGCGATTGCGCTCATCTCCATCACTCCGATGCCCGTAGTGGCGGCGGTGGTGTTCATCCTGGCCTCGACCGTATCGGTGGCCGATAACGGGCTGGCCTTCGCCTCGGTCGCCGAGGCAGCTGGTCCCCAATGGTCAGGCAAGGCCATGGGCACGCAGAACACGGGACAGTTCGTCATGTCTGCGATCTTGGGTCCGGGATTCGGGACGCTGATCACAGTGTTCGGATACCCACTGTCATTCGCCTTCGTCGCCGTGGCGCCCCTGCTGAGTCTGGGATTCATTCCGAAACAGGACATCGATCGGATAGCCTGATGTTCATCTCTACTCAGTACTGTGCCTGGGGACTGGTGATGACCACAATATTGAGGCCAGGCCGCTGAAGAAGACGAACGCTGTCGATATGGAGGAGCGCCTGTGAACAATCTGCTCAATGAGAACCTGCGCGAATACATCGACAAGCTTCGGATCGAAGGCTATACGGTCGAGGACTCTCACACCACGGACCCGAACCTCATCGATCCGATGGGGCGCGCGGTTGAAACCTGGCGTGAGGGCTACCCATACCCGGAGCTCATGGACCGGGAAGAATACGAGCTCGAGAAATACCGGCTACAGGTCGAACTGCTGAAATTCCAGTACTGGGGGCAGGACACCGACCGTAAGCACGTCATCGTCTTCGAAGGCCGTGACGCCGCCGGCAAAGGTGGAACGATCAAACGCTTCACCGAGCACCTCAACCCGCGTGCGGCACGTGTCGTGGCCCTGAACAAGCCGTCTGACAAGGAAGCGGGCCAGTGGTATTTCCAGCGCTACATCAGCCACCTGCCCACCAGCGGCGAGTTCGTCATGTTCGACCGGTCCTGGTACAACCGAGCCAACGTCGAACGCGTGATGGGCTTCTGCACGGACTACGAATACGAGACGTTCATGGAGCAGGCCCCGGTATTCGAGAAGATGCTCATCGATTCCGGCATCCACGTCACCAAGTTCTGGTTCTCTGTGACTCAGCGGGAACAGCGCACCCGTTTCGCGATCCGCCAGATCGACCCGGTGCGACAGTGGAAGCTCTCTCCCATGGACCTCGAGTCCTTGGGCCGTTGGGACGATTACACTGCAGCGAAGGAAGAGATGTTTCGCCGCACGGATACCGATCATGCTCCCTGGATCACCATCAAGAGCAATGACAAGAAGCGGGCACGCCTCAATGCCATGCGCTACTTCCTCAACCAGTTCGACTACGAGGACAAGGACACCTCGATCGTCTATGAACCGGACCCGATCATCGTCCGCCGCGGACGCGACGCCGTCGACGACTGAAGTAGCTGGACTGAAGCAACCGCGGCGGCCGACGCGACCTGCCTTGACTGAAGCGACCTGGCGGCAGGTGCCGGTACTGATGTTGCGAGGAACGAGTCGGAGCGATGAATATACTGCGGCCGGGTGGAAGGGGAAAGACCACCCGGCCGACAACCGTGGAGCGGACAGAGTCCGCAGTACTCATCTGGGCGAGCAGCCCGTTGTGCTGGGCGTAAAGCCCGCTGTGCTCAGGCCTCTCGCCGAGCCTTCTTCACTGCGCGGCGCTTCTTGTGGCCGGCGAAGCTGAGCCAGAAGAGGATGACGGCCAGCAGGACGAAGAGCCCGCCCCCGGCGATTCCTGCGTCGACCCAGAACTGGGGTGGGAACAGTCGGATGAGGGAGTCGTCGCTGTAGAACTCCCAGGTTCCGTTGGAGAAGAAGATCTTGTGGAATCCGCGGAAGAAGGTGTCCCAGCCGAGGAATGCGAGCACTGCCGCGCCGGCCATGCCGATGATGCTGATGATGGCACCCAAGCGCAGTCCGACGTGGATGCCCAGGCCGTGTGTGCGTGACATGTAGAGGCCGAAGAGGATGGCGCCGATGAGGCCGACGAGGGCAACCAGGTACAGCAGGGAGATGAGATCCTTGACGTCGGCCATGTGGTTGAGCTCGTCGGAGATGAAGATGGGTTCGCCGTTGGGCATGATGACGTCGGCGAGATAACGCCGGGAGTCGAGGTTCGCCAGATAGTCGATGACGTAGGTGCCGTAGTGTTCGCGGTCGGCGCTGCCGAAGCCGAACTGGTCGGCCGGGAACCCGGGACGGAAGTACTCGAACTTGAGGAACAGCCCAGAGGCCACGAATCGGACAGCCAAAGCCAGGAGAATGAACGGCGTGGCCAGCGTGATCCAGATGGTCCCGATGACATCGAGGACGCTGCTGCGACGTTCGGGCACCTCAGGGTCGTGGGTGTCTGTGGACGTCGCGGCCTGAGTCACAGCGGCCCAATCGGCTTCGCTCATCACCGCTGTGCGGGAGTTGGCAGGAACCTCACGTGTCCGGGCAGTCTCGGGAGGAGTCGACGAATGAGCGGGCGCAACGCGCACCGGCCCGGTTGAGGGCTTCGGCTCGTCCTTGGCGATCGGTTCCCTGATCGGGTCGAACGCCTCGGTGTCCGTCGAAGGATCGTTCGCGGCCTCCAAGGGAGGCTCCGTCTGCTTTTCGGCAGCACTACTGGATCCTGAACTCATCCGCCTGCTCAGGAGGTCTTCGGTCTCGTTCTTCTCGTCTCCAGCCACATCCCCATTGTCATTGACCCGAGTGGGCAAGCGGGCTCCGACACGCCACAGAACTCCAGATCAGGAAGGAGGCTGGGATCGCCGAGGTGGCTCGCCGTCCCGATTTCAGTTCCCCAGTCCGCCGGAGAGGTCAGCCCAACAGGGCTGCGATGATGACGAGAGTGGGCACCGCCAGCACGGTCGTGATGAAGACCGCATCACGCATGAGTGCCTCGGACTGTCGGTACTGCATGGAGTAGATGTAGACGTTCTGCGCGGTCGGCAGCGCCGAGGTGACGACGATGGCGAACAGGGCGATGCCGGAGTACCCCAGCAGGGGGCCGCCGATGATCCAGGCCAGAGCAGGCTGGATGACCTGTTTGCCGACCGTGATGTACGTCAGCTGTTTCCTGGTTCCCGGAGCCGGCAGGGCCCACCCGTCCTTGAGCGAGATGCCGAAGGCCAGCAGCGCTCCGGGGACTGCGGTGGCGCCGATCATGTCGATGGGCTCGAAGATGAAGCGCGGAAGCTCGAAACCCGTCGCCGAAGCGGCCACACCCGCGGCAGCACCCAGGACAATCGGGTTGCGGAGAATCTGGAGCACACCCGAATACCAGTGCTGATCAAGCTTCTTCTTCCCCGAAGCATCGAGGACGGCCATGCCGATGGGGGCGAGGATGAGCAACTGGAAGAGCAGCACCGGTGCGACATATCCGATGTCGTGGAGCACATAGGCCGCGATCGGGATGCCGAGGTTGCCAATGTTGACGTAGCTGACGGCCCAGGCGGAGAACATTGCCTCGCCGGTGCTGCGTTTACGGATGTAGCGGGTGAGGACGAACAGGAGCGCACCCACAATCACGGCGGATCCGCCTGTGGCCAGGAGCGCCGCGTTGAAGATCAGCCCCAGGTCGGTGTCGGCAACAGTGACGTAGAGCAGGGTGGGAGTACCTGCATAGAAGACGAGTTTCGCGATGACCTGCTGCCCATTGGGCCCGAGGACCTCGGATCGTCCGAGCACGAATCCGACCAGGATGACACCTGCGATGACGGCGAAGCCTTCGAAAACAGCCAGCATGGGCTACCGGTGGTCCTCGCTTTCCGGATCAGTCGGCTTCGGCCGAGGTGCAGGGGCGTGGTCTGGGCGCACTGCCGTGGCCAGACAGAGTGGGTTGTGTTTGCTCAGTCAGCTTCGACGGAGTCGACAGCCACGTAGGCTGTCGCCGCCGTGACGGCAGCGACGCTGAGGACCGAAGGCCATGCACCGATCTTCTTCGCCAGAGGATGAGAGGCACCGAACCCGCCGAGGTAGCCCAAGGTCAGCGCTGTGCCGATGGGCCAGCCCTGCTTGGTGAACCAGGTCCGAGCGGCATAGGCGCCCGCTGCTGCGAGCACGACACCGCCGAGAGGGCGGATCCCGGTCTCGCGGGCGGTCAGGAATCCGCCGACGAGGCCAACGGCGACAAGTGGGGCGGTCGAAACTTCACGTGCGTCCTTCATGAAGACCAGTTTAGGCAATGCCGGTCGGGAACTGGACGGCGGTCTCACAACGAGGAACCTCAATTGAGGGAGATCTTGATGACCGAGGCGATTCCGAGGGCCGCGATGAGGCAGACCGAGCTTGTGAGGAAGAGGACCGCCCAGGGAGTAGGGCGACCCCGCTCAGCACGGATGGACACCGAGCCGAGGCGGTAGCGCCTGACCTGCAGAGCGATTGCGGCCATCGCCAATGCGATGCAGATGACGAAGACGATGACAGAGAGACCTTCGAACACATTGATCCACCGGATGAACAGCAGACTGACAACGGTCATCGTGAGGCTGGTGCGCAGCCAGGACTGAGTCGTTCGCTCCGGTTGCAGCCCAGGATCGGGGTGTGGCTGGGGCCGTCTGGGACGCCGCGCGGTCACAGGACTCCGGCGAAGACCAGAACGAGGAGGCCAGCACCCAGCGCGGAGGCCAGACTGACGATAGGAATGATGAGGGGAAGTGGCAACGAGGTCTTGTGGCGCATGGCCGACTCGATGCGGTGCCATCTGAAGGCGGCACCGGCGGCGAGGATGAACCCGATGACCATCAGCACGATCGACAGGGTCGCACGCAGTCCAGAGGTGAAGATCTCCGAGGTGAAGGCCTCGACCGCGATGCCTCCGCCGATGAACGCCAAGGCTGTGCGGATCCAGGACAGGAACGTGCGTTCGTTGGCGAGGGTGAAACGAGGGTCGGGGTCCTCGCCGTCGGGAAACAACCGTCGGGCGATCCTGCTGCGAGAGTCATCGGGGGTCACGTATCGAGGATAACTGGTGTGGTCGAATAGCGCGCCGAGGTTCCGCCGTGCGGCGGAATAGTTCTTCCATCGGGCGGATGGGAGATATTCGTGGTGGATCGCCGCGAAGGACCTATCCTTCTTCCCGAGGGTGCGGCAGACTAAAAGCATGGCCCGCGACGATGCGATGAAGACGATACTCAAGAACCACCTGCAGGCATGCCGCAATGATCTGATGTGGAAGCTCATCGGACTCAGCGAACGCGACCTGCGGCTGCCGCAGACGGCTACGGGGCTCAATCTCGCAGGCATCGTCAAACACATGGCGAATGTGGAGATCGGGTACTTCGGTGACACCTTCGGCAGGCCTTGGCCACATCCCGGTGAGGCCATCACCGATGCGCAGTTCGAGGCCGACCCACAAGCCGACTGGTACGCGGCAGAGGGCGAAACTGCGGACTCCATCCTCGACTTCTACCGACGTGTGTGGGACTTCGCCGACGAGACGATCGATACCCACGCGCTCGAGGCGCAGGGCACGGTTCCCCATTGGCAGGCTGAGAAGGCGGCGGTGTCTCTGCAGCAGATCATGGTGCACGTCATTGTCGACCTTGCGAGGCATGTGGGTCAGGCCGACATCGTGCGCGAGAGCATCGATGGGAAGGTCGGACTCAACCCTCGCAGTCCGAACATGCCCGAGGGTCAGGACTGGGAGGCCTACCTTGCCAAGCTGCGGGCGCTGGCCGACAACGACTGAGCAGTGGGTGGCCAATAGCGCCTGAGCACCTGCATGCACGCGGCAGCCGGACGGGTCCAGACACCGAGGATCTCCGCCTCGGCGGGGCAGACGTTAAGCTGGGAACTGAAATGGCACATGAGAACTCAGCATCGTCGAGCCCGGACACGGGCAACTCGACCCCGCGGACGGATACGCCGTCACCACGCCCGGGCACACAGCCACCGCGTCAGGGCTCAAAGACCTCGCGCAAGGGCTCCCAAGTCCCAGACAAAGACAGTCACACCGTGGGCAAGGACGCACGATCCGCCAAGCGCTCACCTCGGCGGAAGAATGAGCGACGCAAGAACACCGGCGCCTCTCACCGTGAACGTCGGGCTCGGCTGACGGCAGCCCGGCAGTCCCGGTCTGTCGACGTCACCTACCCGGCGAACCTGCCGGTCTCGGCCGCCAAAGACGAGATCGCCACGGCTATCCGAGACAACCAGGTCGTCATCGTCGCCGGCGAGACGGGATCGGGAAAGACCACCCAGCTGCCCAAGATCTGCCTCGAACTGGGGCTGGGAGTCAACGGACTGATCGGGCACACGCAGCCTCGGCGAATCGCTGCCAGGACCGTGGCTGAGCGCATCGCCGACGAACTCGGTGAGGATCTCGGCGGGACCATCGGCTACCAGGTGCGATTTACCGCGCAGGTCGCGGATTCGACCCGGGTCAAGGTCATGACCGACGGCATCCTGCTCTCCGAACTCTCTCGGGACAAGCTGCTGCGCGACTACGAAGTCATCATCATCGATGAAGCGCACGAACGCAGCCTCAACATCGACTTCCTCCTCGGCTCACTCAAAGAGGTGATGGGCAAGCGGCCCGAGCTCAAGGTCATCATCACCTCGGCGACCATTGACCCGCAGTCCTTCGCCGCACACTTCGACGACGCTCCGATCATCGAGGTCGCCGGCCGAACCTATCCGGTCGAGGTGCGCTACCGTCCACTTGTCGACGACTACGAGGAAGACGGCGACGACGGTCCAGGGGAATCCGGGAGCTACGAAACGGGGCCCGAGGAACAGACCGAGGGCATCATCGCCGCCTTCGACGAACTCAGCGCAGAAGAACCCGGCGACATCCTCGTCTTCCTCTCCGGGGAACGCGAGATCCGCGACACCGCCGATGCCCTCGAGGCTCACGTGCGCAAACGTCCGCGTCTGAGCAACTGGGAAGTCGTGCCGCTCTTCGCCCGGCTCTCCGCCGGTGAACAGCAGAAGGTCTTCAAACCTCACTCCAGGCCACGCCTCGTGCTGGCCACGAACGTCGCCGAAACCTCGCTGACGGTGCCCGGCATCAAATACGTCATCGACGTCGGCACCGCCCGCATCTCCCGGTACTCCAACCGCACCCGGGTCCAACGACTGCCGATCGAGCGCATCTCCCAGGCGAGCGCGAACCAGCGCAAGGGCAGGTCGGGTCGCACCAGCGACGGCATCTGCATCCGCCTGTATTCGCAGGAGGACTTCGAGTCGCGACCCGAGTTCACCGACCCGGAGATCCTGCGCACCAACCTCGCCAGCGTCATCCTGCAGATGGCCGACCTGGGGTTCGCCTCAAGTGACAAGGAGATCCTCGAGTTCCCGTTCCTCACCCCACCAGAGGCCAAAGCCGTCCGCGACGGGCGCACCATGCTCTCCGAACTGGGGGCTCTGACCAGCGATAAGGCCGGAACGATCACGGTCACCCCGACCGGTCGACAGTTGTCCCTGCTCCCGATCGATCCGAGGCTGGCGCGCATGGTCATCGCCGGCGCCGAGGCGGGATGTGGGGGAGAGGTCACCGTCATCGTGGCCGCGCTGTCCATTCAGGACCCCCGCGAACGACCTACCGAGGTGCGCGCGGCCGCCGATGAGAAGCACGCCCGCTTCACCCACCCGGGCAGCGACTTCCTGTCCTACCTCAACCTGTGGAACTACCTCGACGACCAGCAGTTCGCGCTGACGAGTTCGAAATTCCGCCGCCAATGCAAGGCCGAGTTCCTCAACTTCGTGCGCATCCGCGAATGGCAGGACCTCGTCGGCCAGCTGCGCTCTTTGCTCGGCTCCTCCGGCATCCGTGTCAACAAGTCGGTGTGGCGCCCGGTCGAGGCGTCTGCTGCCGACGCATCGGCGTCGCCGGCAAAGGCTTCCGGGCCTCAGTCGAGCACGTCGAACACTGCCGCTGCTCCGACGAGCTCGAAGAGCGCCAGCGGCAAGGTCGGATTCGCCGAACTCAGCGCACAGAAACGCAGCGCGAAGAAGAACGGCGGGCAGGATGCGGAGAAGGACTCCGGACAGAGTGCTGCAAGCGCGAGACTCGACCCTCATGCCGCGGCTATCCACCGGGCACTGCTGACGGGGCTGCTGTCGATGATCGGTGCCCGGTCCGAACGCAACAAGGACTATCAGGGAGCCCGAGGTACCCGCTTCGCGATCTTCCCCGGATCGGGTCTGTTCAAGAAGAAGCCCGACTTCGTCATGGCCGCCGAACTCGTCGAAACCTCCAGACTGTGGGCCCGTACCGTTTCAGCGATCGAACCCGACTGGGTTGTCGAAGCAGCCGGTGATCTGGTGACCAGACAGTATTCGGACCCGCACTGGTCGAAGAAGGCCGGCGGTTCGATGGTCTACGAAAAGATCTCGCTCTACGGCGTCACTCTCGTCTCCGACAGGCGGGTCGGCTATGGGACCTTCGACCAGGAGGCCGCACGGGACATGTTCATCCGCAAGGGCCTCATCGAAGGTGACTGGCACGAACGCTTCGGATTCCTCGAACACAATGTGACGGTCATCGATGAGGCAGAAGCGCTCGCCTCACGCACACGCAACCGCAGGGTCCTGGACCAGGACGATGCGCTCTTCGAGTTCTACGATGAACGGATTCCTTCCACAATCACCTCGGCGGCGGACTTCCGTGCCTGGTGGAAAAAGCAGAAGCGTCGCGACTCGCATCTGCTGGATCTGAACACGTCGATCCTGCTCAGCGACGACAGCGAGGAACTCACCGCCTCGGTGGCCGACGATTTCCCGATGGAATGGGAACTGGTCGACGGTTCGATGGCGAAGCTGAGGTATTCCTTCGAACCCGGCAGCACCGAGGACGGGGTGACCGTCGAACTCCCGGCAGCGTCCGTGCCCCTGGTGGATTCCGATGAGTTCTCCTGGCAGGTCCCGGGCCTGCGTGAGGAACTCGTCGCCGCCTACATCCGGTCGCTTCCGAAGAACAAGCGCCGCTATTTCGTACCCGCGCCTGACGTCGCCCGCGACATCCTGCCCATGCTCACTCCCTACCGCGGGGCTCTGCCCGAGGTGCTCGCCGCTCACCTGAGCGAACGTGCGGGCGGGGGAGGCCTGAACGACCTGGTTCCCATCACCGTGACCGCCGCGGACTTCGACGAAGATCGTATTCCGCCGCACCTGCGGATCCGCTTCCGCGTCATCGACGGGACCACAACAGTGGGTATCGGCGAGGACCTGACCAAGCTGACGGCGACGGCGAAACCTCAGGTGCGCAGGGCCCGGGCTAAGCAGGTCTCGTTCAATGCCAAGACGGGACTCACCTCATGGTCGTTCGGCACGCTGACCAGCCCGGACGAGGCTGAAGTCGGGGCTGTGCCCGGGTTGGTCGACCGTGGAACCAGCGTCGACCTCGTAGCCTTCGACACGGCTGCCCAGGCCCGTTTGGCCTCACGCGAGGGGCTCATCACCCTGTTGGGCCTGCGCACGAACGAGGCACTGAAATACCTGCGAGAAGGACTGACGACCGATGAGAAACTCGTCCTCGCCGGTCACCAGCAGTCCTCGGACGAAATGCTCCACGCCCTCATCAGGGCAGGAATCCGCAGCGTCGTCGAGACCGAGCTGGGTGCTGCTGAGACCAGCTGGGTGGCAGATGCCGGAGAGTTCGGGAAGCTGGAAGCCGCGATGCACGCGGCCCTGACCGACATGTGCTCGAACCTGCTGCCTCATCTGATGAAGGCACTGCGGTCCACCACCGAACTCGACCGGCGCGTATCAAAGGCCTCATCGTTGGCGATCCTGTCCAACCTGGCAGATGTGCAGACATGGCGGGGAGCACGAGTCACAGGTGAGTCGGTGGCCGCGATGACCGGGCAGATGCTCCGCGATCTGCCCCGGTGGGTGCAGGCTGAGGTAGTCCGCATCGATGGAATGCAGAACTCGCCGATGCGCGACAAGCAGCTCATGGACCGTATCAGCGGCAGCAGCGACGCCGTGTTGAAGAAGGTCGGCAACAGGTTCCCCGAGCTGGCCAAAGCGAATTGGTCACGGATCGTGGTCTCGGTGCCCAGTGAGTGGCGGGACGTGATCATTATGCTCGAGGAGCTGCGCGTCAGCCTCTACGCGAATTCGCTGGGAACTGCCCACCCGGTGTCGGAGAAGAGGATCGCGAAGGCACTCGCACAACTGTGATGGGTCGCGGCGCTGAGAGTTGCGACTAGGCGGGGCCGGAGGTGAAGTAGCCGGCGAACAACCACCAGATGGGGAGGACCGCGGCGGCGAGGAATGCGGCGACAGACCACCAGATACGCCATTTCCACGTCCGTCGGCGGGTCCCGACGAAGAGGAACACGAGGTAGAAGACAAGGCAGAACGCGCCTGAGAGACTGAGCATCACCATGCTGAAGGCCTCCCACCCGGATGTCCCGAGGTCGAAGAGGTAACTGGTGACTTGACCGATCTCGAGCGAAAACTTGATCGCGTACACCAGGGCAGGGATGCCGAGGATCGCCGCGAAAATCAGCGGCAGGGCCTTGAGCAGGCGTTCCCTCGGTTCGGAGCGTCCGGCGTATTCAACAAATTCCTCATTCATCGCCATCCAGCATAAACGCGAAATCCGACAAGACGCTGGACACCCCGCAGAGCCGACCGCGCACACTAACCACAACTGTGACTGACCGGACACCCGTTCAACGACAGAAGAGAGATAAGATATTTTGGTGACTTCTGGCCAGTATTCTGACAAGGACATTCGAACCGAGGCGGCTCGCCGCCGGACGTTCGCTGTCATTTCGCACCCCGACGCGGGTAAATCGACGACCACCGAGGCGCTCGCACTGCACGCACGAGCCATCGGCAAGGCCGGCGCCACCCATGGCAAGGCCGGCCGCCGCGCCACTGTCTCCGACTGGATGAAGATGGAGCAGGACCGCGGCATCTCGATCTCCTCAGCGGCGCTGCAGTTCGAGTATCGGGATGCGGTCTTCAACCTCGTCGACACCCCGGGTCACGCGGACTTCTCCGAGGACACCTATCGAGTACTCTCCGCCGTCGACTGTGCCGTGATGCTCATCGACGCAGCCAAGGGCCTCGAAGCGCAGACCATGAAACTCTTCGAAGTCTGTGCCCACCGCAACATCCCGATCATCACCGTGATCAACAAATGGGACCGTGCCGGTCTCGACGCGCTGGAGCTCATGGATGAGGTCCAGGAACGCACCGGACTCCTGCCCACCCCGCTGACCTGGCCTGTTGGCCAGTCCGGTGACTTCAGGGGAGTCCTTGACCGTCTCACCGGTGACTACACGAAGTACGACCGCACCAATGCCGGTGCCACCATCGCCGGCGAAGAGACCTATGGCGCGGACAAAGCCGTCGAGCTCGAAGGCGATGCCTGGCAGACTGCTGTCGACGAATCCGATCTTCTCGACATGGAGGATCAGAACCACGATCAGGAGACGTTCCTGGCCGGCAAGTCGACCCCGGTGATGTTCGCCTCGGCGGTGCTCAACTTCGGTATCCACAAACTCCTCGACATGCTCGTCGACCTGGCGCCCGCGGCAGAGGCGCGTCTGGACAAGAACGATGTGCCGCGCGACGTGGCCGATCCGTTCTCCGGATTCGTCTTCAAAGTCCAGGCAGGCATGGACTCCAACCACCGTGACCGGCTGGCCTACATTCGAGTCTGCTCCGGTGTCTTCGAACGCGGTTCCGTGCTCACCCACGCCGCGACCGGCAAACCCTTCGCTACGAAGTATGCGCAGCAGGTCTTCGGCCGTGACCGCGACGTCGTCGATGAAGCCTTCCCAGGAGACGTCGTCGGACTGGTCAACGCCAGTGCACTGCGGGTGGGCGATTCGCTCTACCTGGACAAGAAGGTCGAATTCCCCGGCATTCCGACGTTCTCTCCCGAACACTTCATGGTCATCAAGGCCAAGGACTCCTCGAAGTACAAGCAGTTCCGCCGCGGTATCGAACAGCTCGACCACGAAGGAGTCATTCAGGTGCTTCGCTCTGACCTGCGCGGTGACCAGGCCCCGGTTCTCGGAGCCGTTGGACCGATGCAGTTCGAGGTCGCCGAGGACCGGATGAACAACGAATTCCACGCGCCCTGTTCGCTGGAGCGCCTCAACTTCTCCTTGGCTCGGCGCACCACACCAGAATGCGTGCCGACGCTGGCGAGGGAACGATCAGTTGAAGTTCTGCACCGCTCTGACGGTGAGCTGCTCGCCCTGTTCTCAGACAGGTGGCGCCTCCAGGGCGTGCAGAAGAATCATCCGGATCTGGTTTTGGAACCGCTCGTCGTCAGCTGAGCCCACACACCGCGATCGGCAGGGGAATAAACTTCCGCCGATCACACGTTCGACGTTTCGACGAGGACGTCTCGCCGTTTTGACGAGGACATTAAGATGAATAGTCGGGGTCATTTCAAGATGGCCCCAGTTGGGGAGACCTGACGCTCGGGGAGACCCGAAATGACAAAGGAGAGATCACAGACGTGGGAACGAAATCGATTCGAGTCGCGATTGCCGGATTGGGCAACTGCGCCTCTTCCCTGATCCAAGGTGTTGAGTATTACCGGGATGCGGCCCCAGGAAGTAAAGTACCGGGACTCATGCACGTTGAGTTCGGCGATTATCACGTCGGTGATATCGAATTCGTCGCCGCATTCGACGTCGACGGCAAAAAGGTCGGCGCCGATATCGCTGAGGCGATCACGGCCAGTGAGAACAACACGATCAAGATTGCCGACGTGCCATCGACCGGTGTCGAGGTTCAGCGCGGACCGACCTTGGACGGCCTCGGCGAGTACTACCGCGAGACCATCGTCGAATCCGACATCGAACCCGTCGACGTCGCACAGGCGCTGCGTGAGGCACAGGTCGATGTTCTCGTCTGCTACCTGCCCGTAGGTTCGCAGGAAGCCGTCGAGTACTACGCACAGGCCGCCATCGATGCGAAGGTCGCCTTCGTCAATGCCCTGCCTGTCTTCATCGCCGGCACCAAGGAATGGGACGAAAAGTTCCGTGCCGCCGGCGTGCCGATCGTCGGCGACGACATCAAGAGCCAGATCGGTGCGACCATCACTCACCGTGTGATGGCCAAGCTGTTCGAGGACCGCGGCGTCGTCCTCGACCGCACCTACCAGCTCAACGTCGGCGGCAACATGGACTTCAAGAACATGCTCGAGCGCAAACGCCTCGAGTCGAAGAAGATCTCGAAGACCCAGGCCGTGACCTCGAACACCTCGGCCGAGCTCGAGCCCCGCAACGTCCACATCGGACCCAGCGACTACATTGAGTGGCTCGACGATCGCAAATGGGCTTTCGTCCGTCTCGAAGGCCGCAACTTCGGTGATGCTCCGGTGTCGCTGGAATACAAGCTCGAGGTCTGGGACTCACCGAACTCGGCCGGAGTCATCATCGACGCCGTGCGTGCGGCCAAGATCGGACTCGACCGCGGCGTCGGCGGAGCTCTCATCTCCGCCTCGTCGTACTTCATGAAGTCGCCCCCGGAGCAGAATGGCGATGACGCAGCTCACGACGCAGTCGAAGCCTTCATCCAGGGAAACCTCGAACGCTGAGCTGAAGACCCCCGCAACCTGAGAATGCCGATCGCACCTACGTGCGGTCGGCATTTTCGCTGCGCTCAGGCGATCCAGGATATGAGATCGGCTCGCCTGTAATCGGTGTTGTCCATAACACTGGGGCGTGCACACAGTGGTCCCTGCCACAGACGAGCCGTGACTCGACCACTGGATGAGCTTCGGCCCATCTGCACACCCCTTCTGACGAATCACCGAGGAGTATCGATGTCACGCAATGCAGCTGCCACCGACACCGCGAAGAAGAAACCGGCCGAACTCGACTGGCTGATGCGCCTGTTGGTCATCATAGAAAAGGCCGGAAACAAACTTCCGCACCCCTTCTGGCTGTTCCTGTCCCTGGCCGTCGTAGTGATGGTCCTCTCCGCGATCTTCTCCGCCGTCGGATTGGAGGCCGTCAACCCGGCCACCGACAAGACGGTGAGCGTCACCAACCTCTTCAGCACAGAGTCCCTGCGGGAGATAGTCGCCGGAGCCACGAACAACTTCGTCACGTTCCCACCGTTGGGTCTCGTGCTCATCGTCCTCATCGGCGTAGCCGTGGCCGAGCAGTCCGGACTGATCCCGGCGATGCTGCGCGGAACCATCGCCGGTGCCTCACCGAAGTGGATCACGTTCATCGTGGCACTTGCCGGAACCGCTTCCTCGATTGCCTCCGACGCCTCCTACATGATCATGATTCCCCTGGGCGGGCTCGCGTTCAAAGCTGTGGGTCGCAATCCGCTGCTGGGGTGTCTTGTCGCCTATGCCGCCACCTCGGGTGGGTATTCTGCGGCGCCGATGGTCAACTCCCTCGACACCATCCTCGGCGGGCTCTCCACGTCGGCGGCTCAGATCATCGACCCCGACTACGTGGTCAGCCCGATTGCGAACTTCTACTTCAACTTCGTCTCGATGTTCGTCGTCGCCGCCGCCGTCACTCTCGTCACCGAACTGCTGCTGTCGAAGCGAGCCGACCAGATCGAACTCGACGAACCAGACGAGAACGATCCCGACAACTTCGATGTCAAAATGGCGCTGGATGCCAACGAGAAGCGCGGCATGGTCTTCGCTGTGCTCAGCATCGTCGCCTGCGCCGCACTCCTCTTCTTCCTTGCACTGCCCCAGGATTCGTTCCTGCGCGATGAAGCCGGTGGCTTCGGCCCCGAATCGGGACTGATGGCAGGAATCGCAGCCATCATCGGCTTCGGATTCTTCATTGTCGGCATCGTCTACGGCTACGCCACAGGATCGATCAAGAAGACTTCGGACATTCCCGACATGATGGGCAAGGGACTGCTGCCGTTCGTCCCCGTCATCGTCCTCTTCTTCGCCGCCAGCCAGTTCCTCGCACTGTTCAAGATGTCCAACCTCGGCGAGATCCTCGCCATCCGCGGCGCCGAATTCTTCGGCTCACTCGACACCGGACCCTTCGTCATCCTCCTCGGCGGGTGGCTGTTGGTTGCCCTCGGCGCACTGTTCCTGACCTCGGGATCGGGACTGTGGACCCTGATGGCACCGGTCCTCGTGCCGATGTTCATGCTCCTGTCCATCGCCCCGGAGACCACGCAGGCCCTCTATCGCATCGGTGACTCCACGACGAACATCATCTCCCCGATGAGCCCGTACTTCGTTGTGGTCCTCGGCTTCATCCAGCGATATAAAAAGGACGCGGGAATCGGCACCGTTCTGTCGTTCACCATTCCGCTCTCGTTCGCAATGTTCATTCTCTGGGGACTCCTCTTCTTCATCTGGTGGGCCACAGGAATCCCATGGGGCCCGGGTGCAGCCACGAGCTACCACATGGGCTGAGGGTTCTGGCTGGGCTCGCGAGGCGGGGCGGACACAACGCCTGCCGTGGATGTGGGAATAACCTTGCCGCCGACGAGCGTTACGATCGTGCAACGCTCACTGGCTCTTGCGCCGGGTCATCAGTGACTGTCCAGCTCAAGTGACTAGACTGAGACCAAGATTCAACTCTCGTGCGGCATTTCGACTGCGCGAGCAACCTGCTCAGATCGAAAGGATCTCGACCGTGAGTAACCCCATGATGAACCGGGCTCTCAACCAGGGAGTTCAGGCCGGACGCAACGAACCGGTCATGTCCGACCAGGAGCTCAACAACCTGTTCGACCAGCCAGCCGCGCAGAACCGCAATGCCGGTCCGCAGACTGCTGACCGGGCGATGACCTACGACGACGTCATGATGAAGACCGGTGTTCTCTTCACCATTCTTCTCGCCGGTGCCGTCCTCGGCTGGTTCGTTCCGCCACTGGCTTTCCCTGCGATGCTCATCGCACTGGTCCTCGGTCTTGTCAACGCCTTCAAGAAGGAACCGAGCAAGGCCCTGATCATCGGCTACGCCTCGTTCGAGGGAGTCTTCCTCGGCGGCATCTCCTCGATGTTCGAAACGATGTTCCCCGGTATCGTCATCCAAGCCGTGCTCGCCACACTCTGCGTCTTCGGCGTCATGCTCGCCCTGTTCAAGTTCAAGGGCGTGCGCTACGGCTCGAAGATGAAGAAGTTCATGATGATCGCCATCGGTGGGTACGCCATCTTCTCGCTCATCAACTTCGGCATCGCGATGATGACCGGCACCGGGGGTGCCCGCAGCGTGCCGATCAACATCATGGGATTTGAAATGCCGCTCGGTGTCATCATCGGCATCGTCGCCACCGTGCTGGCGGCCATGACCTTGATCATGGACTTCCAGATGATCGAGCAGGGTGTGAAGCAGCGGATTCCGGAGAAGTACTCCTGGATGTGCGCCTTCTCCCTCATGGTCACCCTCGTGTGGCTCTACATCGAAATCCTGCGTCTCATCTCCTACTTCAGGAACTAGACACCGTTGGTCCCGGCACCCCACACCAGCTGTGTGGTCCCGGGGACAGCGTCTATGATTGGGCCATGAACAACGTGACGGCGGACCTCGAAACGGAGGTCCGCCGTCTGCGTATCCGCATCATCGGCCTCAACCCGCGTCAGCTCGCCGCGGCGGGCCCGAATTCTCCCCCCACCGACGTCGGCTCCATGTCCAGGAGAGACACCATCGCCGAGGCGCTCGCACGGTTCTCATCCATCGGCTCCGGTGGCCGTACGGTCCCTGACCTGGGAGATCAGAGCCTGGCTGATCAGGTCGTCGTCCTGATCGATGAGGGGATAGCCTCGACCGCGAATCTGCCGGAGGTGCAGCAACAGGCACGCCTGGAGCAGCTGCTCGACGCCGCAGTACGACTGCGCCGAAACCTCGCCTAGAAGTTCCTGCCCGCTGACGGTCGCGGAGGAGGATAATCGAGGGCACCATCACTTGCCCTAAGAAGGTGCGAAAATCCGATGACAGATCGCCGCCCGCTACTCTTCACCCTCGCCGGTATCGTCGCGACCCTGGTGTATTTCGGTACTGCAGAGTTCATCGCCGGCGCCGTCTCTGCAACCTCAGCGCCCCTGCTGATCCTGGGGCAGACGATCATCCCACTCGTGCCTACCGCCATGATCAAGACCGCCATCAGCGTATTCGGTACGAACGACAAGCTCGCACTCGTCATCACCCTCGTCATCGTCGGAGCGATCCTCGGCGGTGTGATCGGGCGCATCGGCCTGCACCGCAGGGCCCTGTCCTTCGTCCTCCTCATCGGCCTCGGAATCCTGCCCGTCGTGGTGCTGCTGAGCACAGGAGGAACGATCCTCGACACGGTTCCGGCACTCGTGGGTGTGGCGTTGGGATGTGCAGCCTATGTGGCACTGATCCGATTCAGCAACGGCACCGAGTCATCTGCCCGAAATTCTGTCGGACGCGATGAGGACTTCGGTGCTGACAATCAACCGGGCACCGACCGTCGCGCCTTCTTCGGTCTCGCCGCAGGTCTGAGCGCGGTCGGCATGGCCGCGATCGCTGCAGGTCAGTCGGCTTCGATCCTCGCCCGAAATGCGGCAGGAGCGGTGACTAAGCTGGTGCTGCCACGGCCGGCCACCTCGGCGCCCAAGATTCCAGCTGGAGCAGACTTCGACATCGAGGGGCTCACACCGATCATGACACCTAACGATGACTTCTACCGCATCGACACCGCACTCATCCCGCCCTCCGTCGACGCCGCGTCCTGGTCGCTGCACATCCACGGAATGGTCGAAGACGAAGTCACGATCACCATGGCGCAGCTGCTCGAGCTGCCGCTGGAGGAGCATCGTGTGAGCCTGACCTGCGTCTCGAACGAGGTCGGCGGCGACCTCGTGGGCAATGCCACCTGGCTGGGCTACCCGGTGCGTGAGCTGCTCAAACGCGCCGGCCCGAAGAAAGGCGCAGACATGGTGCTCTCGACATCCGATGACGGCTTCACTGCCTCGACACCTCTCGAAGCACTCACAGATGATCGGGCGTCCCTGCTGGCAGTCGGGATGAACGGTGAACCGCTGCCCCGCGACCACGGGTTCCCCGCCAGGCTCGTCGTCCCCGGACTCTACGGTTTCGTCTCCGCGACCAAATGGGTGACCGAACTCGAAGTCACCCGCTTCGCCGACAAACAGGCCTATTGGACGAAACGAGGATGGTCCACCCACGGACCCATACTCGTCGCTTCTAGAATCGACGTTCCCCGCGCCGGTGTCCATGTCAGCCCCAACAAAGACGGGCAGATCGTCACCGCGGGAATGGCCTGGGCCCAACACGTCGGCATCGCCGAGGTGCGAGTGCGCATCGATAACGGCGACTGGCACACAGCGGAGCTGAGTGAGGAGCTGACCACCGACACCTGGCGACAATGGCGATGCCCCTTCGACGACTTGGAACCGGGCACCCACACCGTGACGGTCAGAGCGGTCGACGAAGACGGCAACGTTCAGATCTCCGAACGCCGCCCCGCGATCCCCGGCAGCGCCACCGGCCTCCACGACCGCCAATTCGTCGTGGACTGAGAGGCTGGTCGCGGTGTCCTGAACAGCGGCACGCCCCGCGCGTGAGAAGTGTGTGAGCTGACTGACAAAACGTTGTATGGTCACCTATGGTGCGGTCGCTGTAGGGGCCGCACCTGCCAGTCCTGTTCAGTGACACAACGAGGTGGTCTCAATGTTCGGTCTCCCGACGGCAACCGTCGTCATCATCTTCGGCATCCCCGCAATATGGGTGATCTACACGCTGATCTTCGTCTACCTCTCACGCGGTTGGAAAGCCGAGGATGTGGCCGAGGACCAGCTCACCCCCTCGGCGACGGAGCGCCGCTCCGGGACTGAGAACGGGGGACTGGCATGAACCTCGAAACCTGGTTCCTCGTCATCTACTTCATCGCCATGGCCGGCATCGGCGTGTGGACACTCAAGATCGGCAATAAGGACAGCGAAGGCTACCTGCTGGGCGGGCGCAGCCTGGGTCCTGCGGTCACGGCACTGCGCCTGCAGAGTTCGTCGATGTCGGGGTACATGTTCCTCGGTGCCGGATCGCTGGCGTACACGAAGGGCTACTTCTCACTCTGGTACGCGATGGGCGACATCGGCGGCGGAGTGCTCAACCTGTCGATCCTGGGGCGGCGCATGCGCAAGCTCTCCCAGATCCTCGGATCGCTGACCTCGATCGAATATCTCGAGCATCGCTACCCTTCGAAGTGGATCCGGATGATCGCGGCCCCGGTGGCGGTGTTCTGCATCTTCTTCTACGTGATGACTCAGTTCATCGCGGGCGGTCGCGGCTTGGAGATGGTCACCGGCATTCCCTACGCTTGGGCCCTGCTCGTCGCCATCGGCGTCATCGTCTTCTACACCTTCCTCGGCGGCTACCTTGCGGTGGCGTACACCGACTTCGTCCAGGCCATCATCATGCTCATCGGCATGGTCTGGATCCTCATCGGCACCCTGCAGGCCGTCGGCGGTTGGACTGCCGGCAACAATGCGGTGGGAGAGATCAACCCGAACCTGCTCACCATGTGGGGGCCCGAGGGATTCGGCTCGGTGCAGTGGGGCGTCATCATCGGCGCCGTCCTCGTCTTCTCCATCGGCTACATGGGCTGGCCGCACGTCAACGTCAGCCACATGGCCATGAAGCGCCCCTCGGTCGCGCGCACAGCAAGCCTGTACGCCACCGGCTTCAACCTGCTCTTCATTCCGGCGCCCTACATCGTGGGCATCATGGCCTTGATCATCTTGCCCAACCTCGACAACCCTGAGCTCGCAGTCTTCCAGGTCGCGGACACGGTTCTGCCGAACTTCGCCGTGGGTATCGTCATGGCAGGCATCATGGCCGCGATCATGTCCACGGCCGATGCGCTGCTGCTGCAGTCGGGCACGATCGCCAGCCAGGATCTGTTCCAGCGCTTCATCAAGAAGGATATGAGCGACAGGCAGTCAGTGTGGGTCTCACGCTTCACCGTCCTCATCCTCGCGATCATCGGCTACTGGGTTGCTGTCAACGACCCGCCCTCGGTTGCCGAGGTGGCCATCTTCGCCACCACAGTCCTCGGTGCCGCATTCGTCCCCGTCTACGTGGCGGCCGCCTGGTGGAAGAAGGCAAATGTTCCCGGAGCCATCGTCTCCATGATCCTGGGCACCGTGTCCTCGGTGAGCTGGCAGATGGCTGGCCTCGTCGACGTCACCGGTGTCGATCCGATGGGTGTCGGCATCGTGTGCTCGACCCTGGGCCTCATCGTCGTGTCTCTGGCCACGCAGAAGTCGCACCCTGTCCCGGCACATGTCATCGACGCGCTCAAGGAGACCGACAAGATCGGCGCCATCCCCGCACGCATGCTCATCGGCCAAAACGATGCGCTCGCCGGACAGGTGCCCAAGGATGCGTGAGCACCCGGACAGTTTCGCCGGTGGGGGAGAGAAGCCAGAGCTGATCGCCCCGGAGACGGCGTTGAAGCTGGCACCGAACATCACCGCCGCCGAGGCGCTCGCCGTCTTCAGGCGCAAGCTGCCCAATGCCGACGCCGAGGTCAGAGAGGTCCTCCACCCCTTCTGGTCGACGGTGCTCAGTGCCCAGACGAGCAGCATATTTCGGCGGAACCGAAAACCTGAACCGGCCGGTCGTGCTAGGGCGGAGGCAAGCCCAGGGCAGTGCATGAACGTCCTGGTCAACGCCTATTCGGGCAAGGGGTATCTCGCGGACTTCGATCCTCGTGGTGAGACGGTGGCCGTGACAGAGTGGCTGGATGCCTTCGAATCCTCTGATCAGGCGGGCCCACAACCTGGCCCAGATGATGTGAGGCGAACAGCACGTGCGTTGGTGCGCACGAAGGTGCTGAAGACGGTGAAACTGGGCATGGGGCTGAGCCTCGACGAGATTGCCGCACCCAGTGGAATCCTCAAACCCAACTGGGTGGTCACCGGCGACAACGACAAGTTCTCGGCCACGATCCTCGTCGACGGCCTCGACTCCTCCCATTACATCGTTCGGGTCGAGAAGCTGACCCAAGATTGAGACGCGTCCCCGCGGGGACGTTTCGGTGGGACAGCGCAGATGCGTCAGCCCCAGTTCTTCGCATCAGAGAGGCAGAATGGGTGCCCTGCGGGATCGATGAGCACTACCCAGGTTTCGCCTGGCTGAGGATAGGCCCTGCTCGCTCCGAGTTCGATGCAGCGAGCGGCCGCAGCTTCGATGTCATCGGCGGCGAGATCGAGGTGGAACTGCTTGCGTCCGTCGTCGGGCCAATCCGGGCGTTTGTAGTCCGGGATCGTCCCAATGCCCAGAGCGTTGCTGGGGCCGGTGAGCATTGCGTAGTTCTCATCTGAGTACGCCACCGGCCAACCCAGCACCGCGGAATAGAAGTCGCCGAGCGCCGAAGCGTCCGGGGCGTCGAGCGTGACCATGGCCAATTTCGCGACAGGTGTTGCCTCGGTGGTGGAGGCAGTGGCAGGGGCTTCCTTCATCTCTGTGTCAGTCATGTCTGCCATTCTTGTTCCATGGACGATGTCGTCGATAGGAAAAATCCGCCACGTAGCGAATCACCGCCCGAACATTTCTTCGGGCGTGTGCTCAGGCCGGCGGAGATGCTTCAGCACGCCAACTATTCCGTGCCGGCGGTGGTCGTCGAAGAGCTGCGTCCCTGGGTGAAGCGGTTGTGGTCGGTGACATGGGACCTGCCCGAGGGCGAGCGCTATCAGACGGCGACAGTGTCGGAACCAGGCATCAACCTCACCGTTGAGTTCGGCGATCTCTATCGGGCGAACACGAACGGTGCCGGGACGTGGCTGACGGGTCCGGTGACTACTCGTCGATTCGATGTCGGGCTCTACGGTCGTGGTGGTGTCATCGGGGTCAACTTCCACCTCGGCGGGACACTGGCGTTCGCGAATGGGTCGCCGGCACTGATCCGGGACACAACTGTGCGGGCCGGTGACTGGTTTCCGGGAATTGATGAACAACTGGGCGTTGACGAGCAGCTGGATGTCGACCAGGTGCGTGAAGCTGATCTGGCCTCCTCAGCTGAGGTGCTTCAGGCGTGGCTGCTGTCTCTGCACCCGAGGATGACCGAGGGATATACCCGGTTCCGACGCGTGCTGGAACTCCTCGACGATCCGAGCGTCATCAGCCTCGGCGAACTGTCATCGCATTGTGCAATGAGTGAACGGTCGCTGCAGCGGATGTTTCACGAATACTGCGGTGTCGGTGTCAAGAAGATCCTCACCCGTGCCCGCGTCAGAGATGCTGTAGCGGCAATCGATCAGGGGTGGGATCGGTCGTTTGTCGAGCTTGCTGCTTTGTTCGGTTGGTTCGACCAGTCGCACTTCACAGCGGATTTCCACCGCGTGACCGGATGCACACCAACCGAGTATCTCGGCTCCCGGATGACGAGCGCCTAGGAGTGCGGCGGCGACGAGAGCAGGACGCAGGAGAGGAGCGGCGTCAGAGGTCGCAGCACGCTCAATCAGCGTCAGAGGTCGCGACACGTTTGGCGATGCCGAATCCGGTGTATCCGAGGATGATGGCAAAGGCGAAGCCGACGTAGCAGAACACTGCCCACGGGGCGTAGTCGAGGACGGAGACGCCCAGTACGCCGGCCATGTAGACGCCTGCCGAGGACCAGGGAACGAGTGGAACGACGACCGTGCCGGAGTCTTCGAGTGTGCGTGAGAGGTTCTTGGCATCCAGGCCCCGATCAGCGTAGGCCTTCTTGAACAGTTCGCCCGGGACGATGATCGACAGGTAGGAATTGCCGGTCACGATGGCCATCGTGATGCATGAGAGCACCGTGGAGAGGACGAGGTCACCTGTGCGCTTCACGAACGTCAGCAGGGACCGGATGATGGTCTCGAGAGCACCGGACTTGGACATGATGCCGGCGAAGGCGAAAGCGCTGAATGCGATGAGGATGACACCGGTCATCGATGCCATTCCGCCCTGGGTCACCAACTCGACGACCTGCGGGTCCAGATTCTTCAGGGTCGAGGGCCCGACTTCGAGCATGTCCGGGGTGAACCCGTCGACGGTGGAGGCGAAGATCGATTCGATGTTGACCTTCTGGAAGATTGCGGCGAGGATGCCGGCAACCAGTGAGGAACCGATGATCGTGGGAAGAGTGGGCAGTTTGAGAATCGCTCCGCCGAGGACGATGAGCATCGGCAGGAGCAGGAGGACGTTGAAGGAGAAGAGACTGTCCAAGGTTCCGGTGACGGCACTGATCTGATCCGAATCGGTCCCGCCGGACTGCTGGTTGATGCCGACGATCAGGTACAGCGCCAGGGCCACGACTGTGGCCGGGATCGTAGTGTAGAGCATGTGCCGAATGTGCTCCCACAAGGTGGTGCCGGCAGCGATCGGAGCCAGGTTGGTCGTATCCGAGAGCGGCGAGAGTTTGTCACCGAAGTACGCACCGGCGACGATCGCTCCGGCGGTGGCCGCCAGCGGTGCGTCCAAGCCCGCGGCGATTCCCATGAGGGCGACGCCCACTGTTCCTGCCGATCCCCACGAGGTGCCGGTGATGACCGAGACGATCGCGGAGATGACGAAGGCGATGAGCACGATGAACTGTGCGCTGATGAGTCCCAAGCCGTAGTAGATCATCATCGGAATGGTGCCGGCGATCATCCAGGTGCCGATGAGAATGCCGATGGAGATGAGCACGAGCAGCGCCGGCATTGCAGTGTCGAGTTTCTC
Organism: Brevibacterium sp. FME17; assembly: GCF_014897515.1. Lineage (NCBI taxonomy): Bacteria > Bacillati > Actinomycetota > Actinomycetes > Micrococcales > Brevibacteriaceae > Brevibacterium > Brevibacterium sp. FME17. The sequence goes on along the minus strand of NZ_JABUYD010000002.1, from coordinate 304,329 downwards.
CCTGATGCCAAGGAGCATCTCCTCCCAGCTCAGTCCCATCCGCAGAGCCACCAGGCCGGCGATGATGGCGGAGAGGATCAGCAGCGGTTCGGGTGCGAGCCCGAGAACGCCGTAGCCCACAGCCAGCAGCGCGAGCATCGCCGCCAGGGGCACCAGTGACCAGCCCAGGGACGGGCGCTTCTCCTCGACATCATCGGGCAGAGCCGTCGTGTCGTGCTCATGGCTCATTCGAAGGTTCCTCGGATCTGTGGTGTGCCGTCGCGGACGACCTCTCGTCCCCGGGCAAAGGCAAGCTGGATGGTGTGGTCATCATCGGTCAGCAGGATGTCGGCATCCGCTCCGACACGCAGGCGTCCCTTGTGGCTGAGGCCGAGCGCATCGGCCGTATTGGACGTGACGAGAGATATGGCCGCAGACAGGTCGACACCAGGGAGGTCGGCACACGCCCACACCTGCTCATACAGGGTCGTCTGCTTGGCGACGTCCATGCCGATGAGCCGTCCATCGGGGTCGAACTCCGGCAGGCTGCCGTTGGCATCGGAGGAGAGAGTGAGACGGCCAAGTTCACCGCCGAGGTCGATGTAGCGTGTCAGCGACCTGGTCGTTGTCGACGAGGCCGTCATATCGACTGTGGCGCCTTTGGCGGCCAGATCAACGGCGTCGGCCAGCAGCTCGGGGGACCGGGTGATGTGGGTGGCGTAGATGGCCTGCGGCGCGATCGGATATTCGTCGAGGAGACGATGCAGCGGGGCCAGCCGGGTCTCGTAGGGGCCGACGTGGAAGTGGGTGATTCCGGCCTTGCCGGACAGCAGTCCACCGACATGAGACTGACTGACGAGCTCGGCCAGAGCCTCGATTGTGGGTTGGAACGAACGCCGGTCCGAGATCGCAACCTCTCCGACGCCGATGACCTTGTCGATGAGGACGACATCATCGACGACAGCACCGGTCAGGGTCCGTGCCGGGACCTGGTAGCTGCCCGTATAGATGTAGGTGGAGATGCCCTCGGCTTCGAGCCCTCTGGCCTTGGCGAGGAGATCGGCGTGGCTGCGGGTCACACCGTCGGTTCCCAGACAGCCGATGACGGTGGTGACTCCGGCGCCCACGATGTCGCTGACCACGATCTCGGGGGTGCGGTTGGCGTAGCCGCCTTCGCCTCCGCCGCCAGCGATGTGGACATGAGGATCGATGAAGCCTGGAGTGGCTGTGAGTCCCTGTGCATCGATGACGGTGGCGTGGGGAAGACCGTCGAGGGCCTCGGCGGGGAGGTCACCGATGAAGGTGATCTGCCGTCCCTCGATGAGGACGTCCTGCTTACCGAGTCGTTCCGGGGCACAGATGTCGGCGCCGCGCAGCAATGTGACCATGGTTCGTCTTCTCCTCGGGGTCTTTCCTCGCAATGGCTATCCGGGAATGATTCCTTTGCCGTCGACCTTTGGGATGGCAGCGAGCAACTTCTGCGTATAGGGATGCTGAGGGTCATTCCAGATCTGTTCTGTCGAACCGACCTCGACAATCCTACCTGCCTCCATGACAGCCACACGGTCCGCGATGTCACGCACGACCGAGAGGTCGTGGCTGATGAAGATCATCGACGCGCCCGAGTCAATGGCCAGATCTCTCATCATCCGCGCGATCCTGGCCTGGAGAAACGCATCCAGAGAGGCGATCGGCTCATCGCCGACGAGCACCTTAGGGCCAGCCGCCAGCGCACGCGCGATGGCGATGCGCTGCCGTTGCCCGCCCGAGAAGGAATGCGAGAACCTCTCCGCAGCATCGACGGGCAGATCGACGGCTTCGAGGAGGGACTCCACGCTCCAGTTCTGTTCCGGGTCGAGAGCAAGGGCGTCGGTGAGCTGATCCCGGATGCGTCTGCGCGGGTTCAATGATGCGTAGGGATTCTGGAAGACCATCTGGACTCCCCGCAGGTTTTTGGGCCGGCGGGCAAGGCCGAGGGGTTTCACCGGCTGGGATTCGAAGGTGATGGAGCCACCCGCGGTCTTCTCGAGTCCGCAGATGAGTTTGGCCAGCGTGGACTTGCCGCAACCGGATTCGCCCACGAGGCCCAGGACTTCCGAATGCCGCAGCTGCAGGGAGACGTCGCTGACGGCACGGAACCGGCCGCCGCCATTGAGCTTGTACTCACACGACACATTGTTGAGTTCAAGCAGCGGCGTCTGGGACGTACGAGGAGCACCCTCGGTCGTTGTCGTCGTTGTCATCAGCGTGAGACCTCTGCTCCTGGCAGCGATTCGATGAGTGAGCGGGTGTACTCGTGTTGGGGTGCTGTGATCACAGGTTCGCGATCACCGGTTTCGACGACCAGTCCGTTCTGCATCACGACGATCGTGTCGGCTACCGAGGACAGGACCCCGAAGTCGTGAGTGACTAGGAGGACGGCCAAGTTGAGGTCATCGCAGAGTTCACGCAGCAGCCGCAGGATTCCCACCTGCACGGTGACATCGAGGGCGGTGGTCGGTTCATCGGCGATGAGCACGTTCGGGTCGCAGATGATCGCCGAGGCGAAGGCGATGCGTTGGAGCTGACCGCCGGAGAATTGGTGGGGATACTTCCCGATCGCCTCCTCAGGGTGCGGCACGCGGGTACGTTCGAGGATATGGACCGCGCGTTCCAGGGCTTCCTTCTTCGAGACCTTCTTATGATGGCGAAGGTGATCGGTGATCTGATCGCCGACGGTGAGCATGGGATGGAACGCGGAGGAGGGATCCTGGAACACCATCGACAGCTGCACCCCGCGCAGCCGGTTGTGGACCTTGGCAGGCATACCCACCAACTCGGTGCCGTCGAAGTCGATGCTGCCGCTCAGCTGGGCGCCGGCGGGGGAGAGGCCCATGATCGCCAGTCCCGTCTGGGTTTTGCCCGAGCCGGAGGCACCGGCGACTCCGGTGATCTTTCCTGCCTCCAGATCGAAGGAGACGTTGCGGAGGATGTGCTTCTCGTCCTTGCCCGTCGTCACCGACAGGCTGAGGTCTCTGATGCTGATCATGCTCATGAGGTGGTCTCTCCGACTTCCTGTGCCGTATGCGGGTCAAGTGCATCGCGCAGACTGTCACCGATGAAATTGAAGGCCATGACGATGGTGAGGATGCACAGTCCGGGGAAGAACGCGATCCACCATGAGGCGAACTGCGAGACTCCTTCGCTGATCATGGCTCCCCAGTCCGGAGTCGGTGGGACGACGCCCAGAGACAGGAACGAGAGTCCGGCCATCGTGAGAATCGCCGAACCCACATCGAGGGTGGCGAGAACCACGACCGGGGAGAGCACATTCGGCGCTATCTCGCGGATGAGGGACTTCCCGGCGCTGAAGCCGAGCAGTCTGCCGGCGACGACGTATTCGCTGTTGCGTGCTGACATCACCAGAGACCTGGTGACACGGGCATAGGAGGGCCAAGAGACAAGGAGAATTGCGATGATGGCGTTCTTCAGACCCGGTCCCAGCGCTGCTGCGATGACCATGGCGAGGATGATGGTCGGAAACGCGAAGACGAGATCGGCTATGCGCATGATGACCTCGTCCACTGCGCGTCCGAAATAGCCGGCGATCGCACCGAGAACTGATCCGAGCAGTGATGAGCAGATGACGACGAAGACCGCCGCGGGCAGGGTGGTGCGTGCGGACACGACGAGTCTGGAGAGCACGTCTCGGCCCAGGGTGTCGGTGCCCAGCAGGTTCCCGCTTCCAGGAGCGTTGAGCCTGGGGAAATCCTGGGCCAGCGGATTGAACGGGGCGATGAGAGGGGCGAAGATCGCCACGATCAGCCAGAGGGCAAGGATGACGGCGCCGACGAAGCCCAGGGGCGTGCGCAGTGCCTTCGGGAATCTCAGCTTCCACCGTTTGACACCGAGGTCGACGGGATTGCGATCGAGCACCTCGGCGCCGGTGTCATGGGTGTTCGTCGGTGGCTGTTTGGGAGTCCCGATGCTCATCGCACCCTCACTCTCGGATCCACGAAGCCGTAGATCAGGTCGACGATGAAATTGACGATGATGTAGACGATGCCGATGACGAGGCCCACGCCCATGATGACCGGGAGATCGAGTGTCGTAGCACCGCGGAATGCATATTGACCCAGACCATTCCAAGCGAAGACGGTCTCCGTGAGCACCGCACCGGAGAGCAGTGAGCCGAAGGCCAGGCCGACCACCGTGATGATGGGGACGAGGGCGCCGCGGAAGATGTATTTGAAAATGACGGTGCGCGCAGACAGGCCTTTGGCCTTAGCCGCTGTGACGTAGTCGAGCCTGATGATGTCGAGGACACTGGAGCGGCTGAACCGTGTGAGCAGGCCGATCGTGAACAGTGCCAGGACACATGAGGGCAGGATCAGATGCCCGAAGGCGTTGACGAACGTCGACATCTGGCCGGCCAGGAGGGAATCGAGGGTGTAGAGGCCGGTGACCCGAGGAGGTGGTGTAATCCAAGGGTCGAGGCGCCCGGCACCGGGAACCACACGGAGTTTGAAGAAGAAGACGTAGTAGCCGACGGCTGCGATCCAGAAGGTCGGGGCGGAGATGCCGATGAGGCTCAGCGTACGGATGGCGTGATCGAGGAACCGGTTTTGATTGAGCGCGCTGGCCAGACCCAGCAGCAGGCCGATGATCACCGAGATGAGGATGGCTCCGATGCCCAGTTCGATCGAGGCAGGGAAGACCTGCCCGATCGACTGGAGGACTGGTGTTCGGGTTTGGTTCGAGACACCCATATCACCGTGAAGCAGATTGCTCAGATATGTGAAGTACTGCACGATCAGGGGTTGATCGAGGCCGAGGCGCTCGCGGGTAGCCGCGACGATAGCGGGATCCGCGGCCGCCCGGTCGCCGAGGATGGCGGCGACCGGGTCGGTGGGAACCAGGTTCGTCAGCAGGAACGTCACGACGGTGACACCCCAGATGAGAATCAGGCTGATCCCAATCCGAATGAGGATGTAGCGCAGCAGCGGAGGCAGCAGCGGGGGTTTGATGCGCTGCGCTTCGTCGGAGCTCGGCGGGTGTGCGGTGGAGCTATCGGCAGTGCTGACCGACATTCTTACTCGGCTTTCGCGAAGTCGAATGAGATGTCGGCATTGGAGACGTACTTGTTGATGCTCGATCCCACTGCCACGGTGTTGACGGGCTGGACCAGAGGAATCCAGACACCCGTGTCCGTGGTCGCCTTGTACAGCTTGGCATAGGCGGCGTCACGGTCGCTGTCTGTGGCCTTCTCTGCCTCCGCGGCGAGTTTCTTCAGCTTCGGATCGGAGTCCCAGTTGACGCGATCGGCGACACTGCCGCCGGGGATGAAGACGTTGTAGTTCGTGGGATCCGGGTAGTCGGCACCCCAGGTGCCGATGCCCATGGGCTGTTTGGCCGAGCGGAATCCGTCGAGCTGTGTCGAGCTCGGTGCCGGTTTCAGCGCGAGATTGATGCCGGCCTCCTTCAGCTGAGCCTGCAGAGTCTCTGCCAGCTGAGCCAGATCGACTCCGTTGACTGCTTGGTCACTCGAGTAGTGGAAGGGAATCTTCTCACCCTTGTAGCCGGCCTTCTTCAGCAGCTTCTTCGTCTTGGCAAGGTCCTTCTCTGGCGCCTGATCCTTCGGGACGGCACCGATGAACTCGTTGGGGACGAGGCTGGCCATGCGCTGAGATCCCTCCCCGGCGAGGTCGGTGAGTTTGTCGTAGTCGATGGCGGACATCACGGCCTTGCGGAAGTTCGGGTCGGCGGCCGGTCCGCCGAGCTTCTCATCGGTGTTGTTGAAGATGTAGAGGCTGCGTGTCGATGGCAGGCTCGCGATCTCACCCATGGAGTCATCGATCTGCTTCGCCTGGTCGGCATTGAGGTCATAGGCGACCTGCGCCTGACCGGACTGAATATCGGTCAGCTGGGTCTCTGCAGAGACGTTGCGCAGCACGACGCGCTTGAACTTCGGCTTCGGGCCGTTGTAATGCTCGTTCGCCGTCAGCACCACCTGGCTGTCGGCATCATATTTGTCGACCTTGTACGGCCCCGAGCCCTGCGAGTTCTCGTTGAGGAATGCCTCGGCACCGTCCTTCTCATCGGTCGTGCCTTCATTCTCCTTGACAACTTTCGAATTCACGATGCCGATCGAGGCATTGGGCAGAATGTAGGGGAGCGCAGGATTGGGCTTTTTGCTGGTCAGCTCGACGGTCTCATCGTCGACTTTCTTGATGGTGACGCCGTCGAGGAAGAACGAGGGATTGCCCTTGATGCCCTTAAGCCGTTCGAAGGAGAAGACGACGTCATCCATGGTGACAGGGTCGCCGTTGGAGAACTTCGCGTCCTTCTCCTTGAGCTTCAGCGTCATCTTCTTGTTGTCGTCGGACATCTCGAAGGAGCACAGGCCATCGGTCGGCTTGGTGAGATCGCCGTCTTTGAACTCCAGCGCCGTCTGATAGATCGCGGTGTCGATCGTGGAACCGGTGAACTCGAACTGTCGGTGGGGATCGATCGTCTTGAGGTTGAAGGCGGTTTCGGCGACGATCGTGTCGCCGGCCTCGCCTCCTCCTTTGTCGCCTCCGCTGCATGCTGCGAGACCGAAGGTGAGAGCCAGGGCGGAACCGATCGCGAGCGCTCGGCGGGGGAGACGGACCTTCATGTGAGCTTCCTTACGTTAGGTGTTGTAGCTCACACTAAATCCCCATCGGCCTCCGTTCAATCTGCCATGCCACAACGCTGAGTGTTCTATGCTGTGGCATTCCACCAATGTCTCACCAGGTGGGAGCCTTAACCTGCGGTTTCAGCCGGGCGGAGGTGCCGAGCCCGAGTGCAGCGTCGGTGGCGGCGGAACTGCGCGCTACAGCCTCGGTGTCCCAGTCTGTTCTGTCGATGTCGGGGATCGCCTGGCTCATGATGTCCTTCCATCCGCGATGCCACCGGGTGGGGAAAGCCGAGCGCAGCAGATTGAGCATGATCGGCACGGCGGTCGAGGCTCCAGGAGAGGCGCCGAGGAGTCCCGCGATCGAACCGTCGGCACCGACGACGAGTTCCGTGCCCTGCTGCAGAACGCCGATGTGCTTGGCATCCGGTTTCACCAGCTGTGCTCGCTGCCCGGCGGGAACGAGCTGCCATTCGTTGAATCGTGCCTTCGGATAGTAGCGACGCAGCTGTGCGAACTTCTTCTTCGGACCGGCGGCGAGCTCCGTGACGAGGAATTTCACGAGGTCGAGGTTCTGCAGGCCCGCGGCGGCGATGACGTGGAGATTATCCAGGCGCAGCGTGGTGAAGAAGTCACTGAGCTTGCCGTGTTTGAGCAGCTTGGTGCTGAACGTCGCATAGGGGCCGAACAGCAGATGCTCCTTGCCGTCGATGATGCGTTTGTCGAGATGGGGCACGGACATCGGGGGAGCGCCGACATCGGCCTGACCGTAGACCTTCGCCTCATGGTGCCGGACTGCAGCGGGAGTGGAGCTGCGGTAGAACGAAGCGCCGACCGGCAGCACGGCATAGCCCCGCACCTCCGGGATGTGACTCTTCTGCAGGAGATGCAGGGCGAATCCGCCGGCGCCGACGAAGACGGTTCCTGCGCGAAGTGAAAATCGGCCATGGTGTGATTTGCCTGTGATCTCCCATCCCTCGGCGGTGCTGGACAGCCCGGTGACCTCATGGCCGACAAGGATCTTATTGGCCGAATCGTCGGTGACGATCGACATCAGTGCCTTCGTCAGTGCTCCGAAGTCGACGTCGGTGCCACGCGGATCGCGTGATGCGGCGATGGGTTCGCCGTCGCGGACTCGCCCGTCCATGGTCAGCGGCGCCCACTTCGCGATCTGCTCAGGGTCAGCGGTGAATTCCATGGTCGAAAACAGCGGATTCTCCCGCAGCGTTTCGACTCGATGACGCAGATAGGCGACATCCTCGGCTCCGAAGACGAGGTTCATATGGGTCGTGGAATGGATGAAGTCGTCTGCGGCGATGAGGCCCTGCTGAGCCAGGTATGACCACCACTGGCGGCTGAGGTGGAACTGCTCGGCGATCGCGGCCGGCTTCGCGCCGTTCGAAGGGTCTGCCATGTAGTTGAGTTCGCAGAGCCCGGAGTGTCCGGTTCCGGCATTGTTCCAGGGGTCGCTGCTCTCGCCAGCGATGGTGTCGGCCTTCTCAAGGACGACGACGCGCAGCTCGGGGTCGAGCACAGTGAGCATTGAGCCCAGGGTGGCCGACATGACGCCGCCTCCGATGAGTACGACATCTGCGTTGGGGAGGGTGTGGGGTGCAGCAGTATTTCGCTTCATGCTCTCACCATGCGCCGCAGCGAATCATCCGTCCAATGCGGAATAGTATCGATATAATCCGAATATGGATGGATGGGTGGCGGGCCAGATCCCGCAGCTGAGCGCTCTGGTGGAACTTGTCGACCAGGAGGGGCATATGACTGAGGCTGCTACGGCACTCGGCATTCCCCAGTCGACGATGAGTCGGCGGATTCACGGTCTTGAGGACCATCTCGGCGTGCCCCTCATCGTCCCCGATGGAAGGGCGATCAGCCTGACTGGGGCCGCCAGGGCGCTCGCAGATTCGATTAGGGGGCCGATGCGAGAGATCGGAATCGCGATCGCGGACCTCGCCGAGGCTGCCGATCCAGATCATGGAACGATTCGGTTCGGGTTTCCGCTCACGATGGGTGCGGGCCAGATCCCCGACCTTCTGGCCGCCTTCAGCTCGCGACACCCAGGAATCCGACTCGATCTCAAGCAGGCACATGGTGCTGAGCTTGTCCGGGATCTGCAGAAGGGGGCACTCGACCTGGCGATCATCATCCCGACACCGTTCCAGATGCCGCATGAGGTCATCGCTTCTCAAGAGATAGTGGCCGCAGTACCTGCTAATCATCGGCTTGCGGGCAGGCGAAGTGTCACCGTGGCGCAGCTGGCGAACGAGGAATTCATTGCCAATCCAGCGACCTACAATCTGCGCAGCCTCACCGACCAGTGGTGCGCGGATGCCGGGTTCGGGCCACAGGTGAAGACCGAAGTCACGGAGTTCTCAACGATCCGCGAATTCGTCAGCCGGGGAATGGGTGTCGCGCTGATCCCGCGCAATGTGCGCCACATGGAGGGAATCGCCGAGGTTGTCCTGCGTGGCGGTGACTATGTCCGTGAGGTCTCTGTGTGTTCGGCTGTCCGTCATCCCAGTCGCGTCGTTGGCCGCCTGCGCGACTTCATCCACGAGCGAGCCCAGCAGTGGGAGGCGATGCCGTAACCTCGGCGGCAGCCTGACCAGCGGTGAGGAGCACTCCTTCTCAGGCCCGCGAGCGCGCCAATAGGTACACGAAGTACGGAGCGCCGATGAGTGCGACGATGAGTCCGGCAGGAATCTGCGCGGGAGCAATGACCGTCCGTCCCAAAGCGTCCGCCACGACCAGTCCGAGCGCACCCAGGAGCATCGCGGTCGGAACGACGCGGGCATGCCGGCTGCCGACGAGGGCACGGGCCGCATGCGGAGCGACAAGTCCGATGAATCCGACGACGCCGACGGCGGAGACGCTGACAGCGGCCAGCACCGCCGCAGTGACGAGCACGCCCAGGCGCACGGGTTCACGCGGAACCCCGACCAACCTCGGCGTATCGTCGTCAAGTGCCAGCAAGTCCAGCTCCCTGGTCCACACGAAGGCCAAGGGAATCGCTGCGAGGAGAACGAGGGCCACAGGCGCGACATCCGCCCAGGCCCGGCCATAGGTGGAACCGGAGAGCCAGGTGAAGAGCGTTGGAGTGTCCCAGGGATTCGCGCGGACGAGGAACAAGGTGGTCAGGGCGGTGAAGCCGAACCACATGCCGATGCCGATGAGCACGAGTCGGTCGGTGTTCATCCCACCGCGCCAGGAGAGTCCGTAGATGATGGCGAAGGCCACGAGAGCACCGATGACGCCGGCGCTCGAGATGAGGACGACGGTGGCTCCGGGAATCAGAGTGATGACGATGACGGCACCGAGACCGGCGCCACCCGTGATGCCGAGCAGTCCCGGCTCCGCCAACGGATTGCGGGCGCTGGCCTGGACGAACGTCCCCGACAGCCCCAGGGCGGCACCAGCAGCCAGAGCAGCAGCTACACGCGGTGCGCGGGAGTCGAGCGCAAAGGAGATGACCGGTGCCGCCCGGTCCTGGAGCCACAGCGCGACGTCGCCGAGGAGGTAGAACCGTTCACCGGTCAGCAGCGCGAGGACGGCGACGGCGATGAGCACGACGACCCCGGTGGCGATGATGACGACTGCGCGACGAATGCCGAACACCCGCGATCGGGCGGCCGAGGTCGCTTGAGCAGGTCCCGAGGAGCGCATGGAACGAGCCAGGACCACGAGGACGATTGCGCCGAGCACCGTAGTGGTCACCCCTGAGGGCAGGGTGATCGCCTCGGTGGCTCCGACGATGGCGCGCAGCACGGCGTCGGCGAGGATGACGATGATCGCGCCGATGAGCGCCGTGGCCGGAATCATCACCGCATGCTTGCCGAGCACTGGAACGAGGCGCGTGAGCAGCCTGGCGATGACCGGGGCGCAGAGCCCGACGAACCCGATCGGCCCGGCCAGGGTCACTGCCGTGGCGGTGAGGATGACGGCGAGCAATATCCCGATCGCACGAGTCGAGCGGATCGGCACGCCGAGAACCGAGGCGGCATCATCACCGAGACTGAGCAGATCGAGGCGGCGTGAGAGCAGTATGGCGGCGGCGGTGATGACGGCGATGACAGGGATGCTGCGGATCGCGGCCGTCCCATCGAGCTGATTGAGGGTACCCGATCCCCAGGAGTAGAGGCTCGTCGTCTCCTCCTGGAAGAGGATGAGCAGCGTCGAGGTGCCGGCTTGCAGGGCCAATGCGGTCGCAGTGCCTGCGAGCACCAGGCGAGTAGTCGAGGACGCTGCGCCTCCGGCGAGGCCGAGAACGAGGGCGGCAGCGAGCAGGCCACCGACGAAGGCGACACCACCGGAGGCCCACATCGGAATCGAGATCCCGAATGCCGTGACCACGGTGACGGCGAAGTACGAGCCTCCGGTGACGGCGAGGGTGTCCGGTGAGGCCAGCGGGTTGCGTGCCAGTGACTGGAACAGTGCACCTGCCACGCCGAGGGCGACGCCCACGAGTATTCCGGCACCCACGCGCGGCAGCCGTGACCCGATGAGGATGTCACGGGCACTCGGTCCCACCTCGGCGGGGGAGTCCGAGGCCCCTGTCAGCGCAGCGAACAGATCCCGGAATCCGATCCCCGAGGTGCCCTGAGTGATGTGCCAAGCCGAGATCAGGGCAAGGACGACAGCCAGTCCGAGCAGGACGCCGCCGGCGGAAAGTGCGCCGATGGCTCCGAACCTCCGTGCCGGAGCGTCGGGCGTCGACATCGCCGAGGTGTTCGCAGGCATTTTCGTGGGTGTGTGAGCGGACATGGACTACTTGGTCAGCGCCTCGACGTAGGCGTCGAGAGCCTGTTCAGAGGACTTGGGCCCGCCGAAGGTCCAGATGCCGGAGGGGAATGGGTAGGTGCGCTTGTCCTTGACAGCAGGAATGTTCGACCAGATGTCGTTCTTCTTCAGCAGCTCGACATAGTCCTCTGATTCCGGGTCGTCGGTACCGGTGTAGAAGAAGTTCGCGTCACCGACCTTCGAGATGCCCTCGATATCGGTCTGCCCCAGGCCATAGGCCGGGTCGACCTCACCGGTCCATACGTTCTTCAGTCCCAGTTCCTCACCCAGCTCACCGAACAGGGAACCCTGACCAAAGGGGCGCAGGGCGACATTGGAGCCGTTGACCCAGCCGTCGAAGTAGACGAAGTCCTTTGTGGGCAGGTCAGCGTCGGCGAGTTCTTTCTTCGACTCCTCGACCTTGGCATCGAAGTCGGACAGGACAGTCTTCGCGCGCTCGCCACGGCCGGTCACCTCGGCGAGGGTGGAGAAGGTGTCCTTCATGTAGCCGATGGGATCCTTGCCGTTCGCTCCGGTCATCGCCATGACGGGGATGCCCTGGTCCTCGAGCTGACCGACGATCTTGTCATCGCGAGAGGTCGTCTCGATGATGACGAGATCGGGGTTCGCCGAGAGGATCGACTCCACATTGGGTTCCTGCCGGGTACCGACATCGGTGACGCCCTCAGGCAGCTTCTCCGCAGTGTCCCAGGTGGTGAAGCCCTTCGCATCGGCCACGGCAGCCGGGTCGATGCACAGTGAAACCAGATCCTCGGTGTACTGCCACTCGAGTGAGACGACCTTCGCGGCAGGTTTGTCGAGATCGATCTGGTGGCCAGTGTCGTCCTTGACGGAGACAGGGTCCGCCGAGGTGGTGCTTGAGTCGTCGGCACACGCTTCGGATGTCGATGTGGATGAGCCATCATCGGCCGAAACATCGGTGGAGGTCGTGCCGCAGGCCGACAGTGTGAGGGCGCAGACAGCCGAGACGGACGCGAGGACGAATACGGGCTTGCGCAGATGTGTCTGAGGCGAAATTTTCACGGAGGTGTCTCTTTCTTGAGAGGTGAAACGGCGGTATTTCAGTGAAGAAGTCAGGAAGCTGCGTCGAGGGTCCGACGACGCCGACGTGGCAGCGCCTCAATCCGGACCATTCCGGTGTCCTCATCGAGGCGGGTGGTGATCGGAAGACCATAGACTTCGGTGAGCACATTGGCGGTGAACACGTCCTCGCAAGTGCCGGCGGACCTGACCCGGCCCTGGCTGAGCAGGACGATGTCATCGGCGACGGCAGCGGCATGGTTGAGATCGTGGAGGACGACGCCGACGGCGGTCCCGTGATCATCGGCCAGGTCGCGCATGAGGTCCAGGATCTCCGCCTGGTAGCGCAGATCCAGGTGGTTGGTGGGCTCGTCGAGGAGCAGGACGCCGGTCTCCTGGGCCAGGCAGGTGGCCAGCCACACCCGTTGGAGCTCGCCTCCGGAGAGCTGATCGACGGAACGATCGGCCATCGAATCGGTGCCGGTCAGTTCCAGGGCCTGATCGATGGCGGCCCGGTCGTTGGTGGTGAGTGAGGCGAACCGGCGGCGGTGCGGGTGGCGGCCATAGGCCACGATCTCGCGCACGCTCAGCCCCGATGGATGGGGGCGCGATTGGGAGAGCAGGGTGACCGTGCGAGCGAATTCGCGGACCGACAGTGCAGCCGCCGGCGTGGTCGATCCTGCCGAGGAGATGGTGACCTCGCCCGAGCTGATGGGATGCAGGCGGGCCAGGGACCGCAGCACCGTCGATTTCCCGCTTCCGTTGGGGCCGATGAGTGCTGTGACTTTCCCAGGGGCGATCGAGACGGATACGTCATGGACGACCGACGCATGGTTGTAGCCCAGGTGCAGGCCCGAAGCCTGCAGCTGGGCTCGGTTCAAGGTCTCTGTGCGGTTCACATGCATAGCCTAACCTAAGTAAGGGTGGGGTGGGTTGAAATTCGAGCCTGCGAGCGAGGGTCGACCGCGTCATGCGGCAAATTTGCTGGGTGCACTCCCGGTGAATATGACTCGCCTCACATGCCATGTCAGTGTCGAATCGTAGGGTGGGGTCTGAATACATAGGATGGGGGAGACCCCGAGGAGGAACCCATGAGATTCGTCGCCACTGGTGACTGGCAGCTGGGCATGACGGCTCACTACCTCAGCGCCGAAGCCCGCCCCCGGTTCCACCGTGCCCGCCTCGACGCTGTCGCGCGGATCGGTGAGATCGCGGCCGAACGCGACTGTGAATTCGTCCTCGTCTGCGGAGATGTCTTCGAGTCGAACCAGCTCGACCGTGCGATCGTCTCCCGCACCTTCGAAGTCCTCAACACCTTCACTGTGCCCGTCGTTCTGCTGCCGGGTAACCACGATCCTCTCGACGCTGCCTCTATCTACGACTCCTCGGATTTCACCTCTCGTCAGCCAGACCACGTGCACGTCCTGCGTGACAGCGAACCGTTCGACGTCATCCCCGGCGTCGAAATCGTCGGCGCCCCATGGTTCTCCAAGCGTCCTCAGGCCGATCTGCTGGCTCAGGCAACCCGGAACCTCGTCGAGGTGGCCCCGGGGAATGTGCGCATCATCGCCGGTCACGGGGCCGTGAGTTCCCTTGACCCCGACCGGGATTCGCTGGCGACCATCGATGACGCTTCCCTCCGAAGCGTGCTGATCGAGGACCGAGCCCAATTCGTCGCATTGGGTGATAGGCACGCAACCCATGCGGTGACTGAACGCATCTGGTACCCGGGCGCTCCCGAGGTGACATCGCGCCGCGAGGACGATCCGGGAAATATCCTCCTTGTCGACATCGACCCCGAAACTCATGCTAGTTCCGTGGAGAAGGTGCACGTCGGAGCCTGGTCCTATCTCGTCGTCGAGGAGGACGTGAACTCCTATGACGACATCACCCATTTCGAGCAGCGGCTGGCCGATATTCCCGACAAGGACCGGACGGCTGTCTGGTTGATCCTGCGCGGAACACTCTCGACTGCAGCTAAGACGAAGCTCGATGAAGTCCTCGACCACGCCTCGGACCTCTTCGCTGTCGTCTCCCTGTGGGAACGACACACCGACATCGCAGTCATCGCCGCCGATGACGACTTCGCCGGACTGGGATTGAGCGGATACCTGCAGGAATCGCTCGACGAACTCTCCACGCAGGCGGCCGGCGACGAGGAAAGCGCGGTGGTCGCACAGGATGCCCTGGGACTGCTCTACCGGTTTGCAAGGAGCGGATCATGAAACTCCATTCCATCCACCTGCAGAACTATCGCGGGATCACGGATGCGCGCGTCGAATTCACGGATGGCGTCACTGTCGTCGAAGGGCCGAACGAGGTCGGGAAATCTTCGATCCACCAAGCCATCACTCACCTTCGTGACGACAAATCGAGCTCACGCAAAGGCAGCATCAAAGACATACAGCCCGTCGGAGCCGATGTGGGCCCTGAAGTCGAGCTGCATCTGAGCACCGGCGGCTATGAGCTCAAATATCGCAAACGGTGGCTCAAACAGCAGGAGACGCAGCTCAATGTCCTGCGGCCGGCCCCCGAGCAGCTGAGCAGCGACGATGCCCACGACAGGTTCCTTGCGATCCTCGACGAGACCGTCGACGTCGACCTTCTCGTTGCACTCGACGTGGCGCAGGGGGAGAGCCTGGCACAGGCACCCCTGGCACAGATCAAGGCGCTTCACAGCGCCTTGAGCGAATCCGGCGCCGAAGTCGCTGATCACGATGACTTCCTCGACCGGGTTGAGGCCGAGTACCTGAAGTACTTCACCGCCAAGGGGCGGGAGACGGGGGAGTACAAGGAACTCATCGCGCAGGTGCCTGTCGTCGAGGCCGCCTATGAGGACCTGCTCGAACGCAGTCGCGGAATGGATGACCTCGTCGACAATCATGCACGGGCCGCGGCACGATTGGAGACCGTGCGCATCCAGTTGACGCAGGCCAGCGAGGACAAGGAAGAGGCAGAGAAGGCCTCGGCAGCGATTGCGGAGCTCAAAACCGTCCTCGACCAGGTCACTGATCGCGCGAAATCCGCTGCTCGGGATGAACAGATCGCCCGGGAGTCCTTGGACCGCCGTACAACGCTCATCGAAGAAGTGACCGCAGCCGAAGACGCCGTGGACGCTGGTTCCAAAGAAGTATCCGAGCTGGAATCCTCTCAGAAGGAACAGGACACAGAGTTCGAAACAGCGCAGAAGGCCGTCGATGCGAAGCAGGAGGTGCTCAACGCCTCGCGTTCCTCGGCGAAGGATCTGACTCGCGAACTCACACGGGCTCGTGCCCGGGCAGATCTGACCGATCTGAGCCAGCGCCTCGAGACCGTCAGAGACCATGACGAACGTCGAACCCAAGCGCAGGCGACCATCGCGTCGATCGCGGTGACCAGCCGGGACGTTGAGACACTGAACTCGCTGGCGACAGACCTGCGCATCGCCGAGAACGCGAAGACGTCCGCGGCGGCGCGGATCGTCGCCACCCAAGTCGGAGACCAAGCGGTGACGGTCGATGATGCGGTCGTCGGGCAAGGGGCCACTGAAGACGTTGCTGTCGTCAAAGACGTGCATATCACGATCGGCGGAATCGCCGACATCACCATCCGGCCGGGAATCTCACCAGCAGAACTGGACCAAGCGATCACTTCGGCGAAGAGGGCCTTCGATACCGAGTGTGAACGGCTTGGAGTCGATTCGGTCGAGCAGGCACGAGAGCGGGCCCACCGGCGGGCCGATGCCGAAGCTGTCCTGGCCGAAGCGACGTCGACTCTCAAGGCGCTGCTGGGCAACGAAGAGCGCACGACCCTCGAAGCGAAATTGGCCCGAGCTCAGGAACTGGCCGGTGCAAACGTCGAAGACAGCGCAGGCGACGACGACAGTGCAGACGACGAATCATCTGCAGAACGTGAGACCGATACGGCTGATGAGGCTGATACTACCGCCACCCGCAGCATCAAGGAATTCGAAGCTGCCGTCGAGGAGGCAGAGAAGGCCGCCGACACAGCACAGCGTGACCTCGATGCTGCCCGGACAAGTCTCGACCGTCTCCGCACGTCACGTGATGAAGCACGCGTCGCCACCGTCCGCGCCCAGACGACGCTGCAGGAAGCGAGCGCACAGCACGTTCGTCTCAAGGAATCACTTGAACAGGCCCGAGCCGCAGCAGCGGATGAGGATCTCGAAACTGCAGTGAAGGCGGCGGCATCGGAGTCCGAGGCCATTGCTGCGAAGGTGACAGAGGCCAGAGCGAACTACGAGGCTGCCGACCCCGAGACGTTGGAGATGCAGCTGCAGAACGCCCGCCAACTGGTGCTCAGCAAGGAGACGCAGCGGGAGACCGACCGGCAGAAAGTCGACCAGCTGTCGGCACTCATCGACGACCGTGCGAGCGAAGGCATCTACGAGAAGCTCGCTGCCGCCGAAGAGACCATGGAATCGGCACGTCGGAGACTGTCACGTCTGAGACGCCAGGCCCGAGCAATCGACCTGCTGCGGTCCACGGTTCTTGCGCACAAGGAAGAAGCACAGCGGAAATATGTGGCTCCGTTCAAGGAGCAGATCGAGCGACTGGGACGACTGGTCTTCGGACCGGGACTCTCCGTCGATGTGTCGGAGAACCTCGAAATCGTCTCACGGACCCTCAATGAACGCACCGTTGCATTCGAATCACTCTCCGGAGGCACGAAGGAGCAGCTGGCACTCATCGGCCGCCTCGCTGTGGCCACGCTCGTCGACAGTGATTCTGGGGCACCGGTCATTCTCGACGATGCCTTCGGCTTCGCCGATGCTGAGCGTCTCAACGCTCTCAACGTCATCCTCGGTACAGTCGGTCAGCGCGCTCAGGTCATCCTGCTCACCTGCCAGCCCGACCGCTTCGGGAACATCGGCGGAGCAACGACGGTCAGTCTGAGCTGAGCGCGGCCTCGCGCGCATCCTGAGCTGCCTCGACAGCATCCTCTCGCAGCGTCCGCCGGAGGATCTTGCCCGAAGTCGTCTTCGGCAGCTCACCGATGAACGTCACCCGGTGCGGAGCCTTGAACGAAGCGAGATGTTCGCGGCTGTAGGCGATGATGTCGGACTCGCTGACAGCGTCGGCCTCGGCGCCGGGCGCGAGCGTGACGAACGCAGCAACGTCCTCGCCACGGTACTCATCGGGAATGCCGACAACTGCGGCCTCCTGGATGGCCGGATGAGTGTAGAGGACATCCTCGACCTCACGCGGCCAGACCTTGAAACCGGAGGCGTTGATCATGTCTTTCATCCGGTCGACGACGAAGAGCCACCCTTCGGAATCCATGAAACCCACGTCGCCCGTGCGCAGCTCCCCGCCGGGAATCTGCTCGGCTGTGGCCTGCGGGTCATTGAGATACTCGGAGATCACCTGAGGGCCGGAGATTGCGATCTCCCCGATCTCGTTGGGCCCCAGCGCCTGACCCGAGGCATCGAGGATCCGGATCATCGTGTCCGCTTGGGGGAGTCCGCACGCGAGGTTCCCGCTGTTCTCATCCACCGGAGCACGCAGATTCGTGGGCACTGTCGCGGCCTGAGCGCAGGTTTCAGTCAGACCATAGCCTTGAGCGAGGTAGAGACCTGTCCTGTCCTCGAACTTGCTGACCAGGCCCTCGGGCAACGGAGCGCCACCCGACTTGAGGCGTGTGAACGAGGAGAAATGATCCCTCGTGAAATCAGGATGCGCCAACATCGCCGTGTACACAGTCGCCGGTCCGACCATATAGGTCGGCCGTTCACGCCGGCACAGCTCCAGCATGGGACCCGGCGCGAAGCGATAGTTGAGGATGAGTCGGGCACCACCGGCCACAGCAGCGATGAACTGGCTGACGAAACCGGTGATGTGGAACAGCGGCGCCAACGTCGCGAAGCCATCACCGGGTGCGAATGCTGCGGTGCGCACGGTCTGGCGAGCATTGTTCGAGACGTTGCCGTGCGATGCAAGCGCACCCTTGGACTTACCGGAAGTCCCTGATGTGAACACCACGAGCGCATCGTCGTCAGGCAAGGGAGTGAAAGGAGTGAAGTCAGTCTCGAGGTAGGCCTCAATGATCTCGTGGACAAGGTCGAGCTCAGGAGTCGCTGGTAGATTCGCGAACCCGGAGAAGATGGCCTCCGGGCCGTGAACCTGATAGCTGAGGTCATCGCTGAGCACGACCACGGGAAGCGATTGTGCATATGGCTTGACCCGGTCGAGGTAGGCGGCTTTCGACACGACGAGGCCCTTGACCTCGGCAGTTGAGAAGATATGTTCGAGTTCCCCGCGATACATCGGGTTGAGCGGGACGACGGTGCCGCCTGCTTTCCAGATGCCGAAGGCGGCGAGAGCGAATTCCGGGGTGTTCTGGTCATAGATGCCCACCCTGTCCCCGCGAGTGATTCCCTGCGCCGCCAGGTACGCGGCGAAAGCTGTCGACCAGCGGTCGAACTGCGACCAGGTGAGCGAGAAGCCGTAGTAGCTGATGGCTTCTCGCTCGCCGTGGTGTTCAACGGTGTCGGACAAATCCGCAAGAGGCGTCGACGCTTCCAGTCTGTAGGGCCGTGGAGCATCCTCGCCCAGTGTTGCCAACCAGGGTCGCGTCTCGCACCAATCGCTCATATCCGAATTTACCTTCTTCGTGTTTCTTCAGGTCGGCGCACGTCACCGGCTCCATAGAAGTACGCTACTGCGACTGCCTGCCGAGAGCAATCGAACGATCGAATAGCGGCAGGATCGGGTGCTGTACCGTTCAGTTCGTGCCGGCTGCCTGTTGCGCGGCCTTGGCTGCGGCAACCGCATCGGCACGAATGGTGCGCCGCAGAATCTTGCCGGAGCTCGTCTTCGGCAGCTCGTCGATGATGGTCACCCGACGTGGAGCCTTGAAGGAGGCCAGCTTCTCGCGACAGAACTCGACGATAGAGGCCTCTGTGACCTCGTCGGCTTCGGGACCTGACTGCAGAGTCACAAACGCAGCAACACTCTCTCCCCGATACTCATCGGGAATGCCGACAACTGCTGCCTCCTGAATCGCGGGATGCATGTACAGGACATCTTCGACTTCCCGCGGCCAGACCTTGAAGCCGGAGGCGTTGATCATGTCCTTCTTACGGTCGACGATGAACAGCCATCCTTCGTCGTTCATATAGCCGACATCGCCGGTGCGCAGCTCCCCATCTGGGATCTGCTCGGCCGTGGCCTTCTCATTGTTGATGTAGGCGGAGACGACCTCAGGGCCAGAGATGGCGACTTCGCCGATCTCATCGGGTCCCAACGGTTCGCCGGCATCATCGAGGATGCGAATCATCGTGTCTGGCTGCGGCAGACCGCAGGAGAGATTGCCGCTGTCGGGATCCACCGGCGCCTTCAGCCCGGGCGGGACAGTGGCGGCCTGCGCGCATGTTTCAGTCAGGCCGTATCCCTGCCCGATGTAGACACCGGTCTTGTCCATGAACTTGTTCACCAGTCCCTCGGGCAGGGGAGCTCCACCCGACATGATCCGCTTGAACGACGCGAAGTGTTCTGCAGTCGCAGCGGGATGGGCAAGCATCGCCGTATAGACCGTGGCTGGCCCCGCCATATACGTCGGCTTCTCCCGCAGGAAGAGTTCGAGAAGAGTTCCCGGCTCGAACCGATAGTTGGGGATCAGCCGAGCACCACCACTGACTCCAGCGATGAACTGGCAGATG
Source organism: Brevibacterium sp. FME17 (assembly GCF_014897515.1). Classification (NCBI taxonomy): domain Bacteria; kingdom Bacillati; phylum Actinomycetota; class Actinomycetes; order Micrococcales; family Brevibacteriaceae; genus Brevibacterium; species Brevibacterium sp. FME17. The sequence goes on along the minus strand of NZ_JABUYD010000002.1, from coordinate 284,224 downwards.
AACCCCGTGATGTGGAAGACCGGGGCCAGCGTGAGGAAGCCGTCACCTGGTTCGAAGGTCGGTGTCCGCACACAGTAGCGTGAGTTGCTCGACACCGAGGCATGAGATCCGGAAGCGCCCTTTGCCTTGCCAGAAGTCCCGGAGGTGTAGACAACGATCGCCTCGTCCTCAGGAGTTGGGATGACCGCCGTGAAATCGGTACCCAGATGGGACTCGACAACGGCCTGGAAATCAGGGAGGTTCGGTGTCTGGCCCATGCCGGGATTCTCGCCAGGTGTTCCGGGCAGTTCATCGAACATAGAGAAGATCGCATCGGGACCATCGACCTGATAGCTCCGGTCATCGCTGAGCACGACAACAGGCAGGGCCGCCGCATACGGAGCCACCCGGCCCAGGAATGCTGCTTTCGAGACCACAAGTCCCTTCACCTCGGCGTCGGCGAAGATGTGCTCCAGTTCCCCGCGATACATGGGGTTGAGCGGGACGACGACGCCTCCGGTCTTCCAGATGCCGTAGGTGGCGATCATGAAGGCGGGAGTGTTCTGCTCATAGATCGCGACGCGATCGCCGGCGGTGATTCCCCGTTCCACCAGATAGGCGGCGAACGCCGTGGAATACTGGTCGAACTGCGACCAGGTCAGGCCGAATCCGTAGTAGCTGATGGCCTCTTCGTCGCCGTATGAGGCGACCGTCGACGCCAGGTCTTGGAGAGTGGTGGACTTCTCGAGGGTGTAGGGGTTATTCGCGAGATCTCCCCAGGTCTTCAGCCAGGGCCGGGTGTCAAACCAACTGCTCATTGCTTCGCTTCCTTCGTCGTTGAATGGATGTCGAACAGGATGTGCTGGACTTACTTACGATACTTCTTGATCTCGTTGCGGGCGATCGAACGTTTGTGGACCTCATCAGGACCGTCGGCCAGACGCAGGGTGCGCATGTGCGCCCACATGCTGGCCAGCGGGAAGTCCTCGGTGACACCGGCGCCGCCGTGGACCTGGATCGCACGATCAATGATCTTCAGCGCCATGGCCGGGGCGACGACCTTGATCTCAGCGATCTCGTTCTTCGCGACCTTGTTGCCGTGCTTGTCCATCATGTCCGCAGCATGCAATGTCAGCAACCTGGCCTGATCGATCTCGATCCGGGCCTCGGCGATCCAGTCCTGAATATTCGCGCGAGACGACAGCTTCTCACCGAAGGTCACCCGCTCCTCGGCGCGTTTGACCATGAGCTCCAGCGCCCGTTCGGCCGCACCGATCGCACGCATGCAGTGGTGGATGCGACCTGGACCCAGGCGGGCCTGGCTGATCGCGAACCCCTCACCTTCGCCCTTGAGGATGTCGCTGGCAGGGACCTTGACGTTTTCAAACGTGATCTCGGCGTGGCCCTCCCGATCGTGGTAACCGAAGACGGGCAGGTTGCGGACCACGGTGACACCGGGGGCATCGATCGGAACTACGAGCATCGACTGCTGACGGTGCACCTCGGCATCGGGGGAGGTCTTGCCCATGACGATGAGGACACGGCAATTGGGGTGCATGCCATTCGAGGCGAACCATTTGCGGCCGTTGAGGACGAACCCGTCCTCGGTGGGCTCCATGCGCATCTCAACATTCGTGGCATCGGAGCTGGCAACCGCGGGTTCGGTCATGGCGAATGCCGAGGCGATCTCACCGTTGAGCAGAGGTTTGAGGTATTTCTCCTTGTGCTCATCAGTGCCGAATCGGGTGAAGACTTCCATGTTGCCCGTGTCGGGGGCATTGCAGTTGATGGATTCGGGGGCGATCTCGATGCTGTGGCCGGTGATCTCGGCCAGGGGCGCGTACTCGAGATTCGTCAATCCCGGCCCCCATTCGGGGTCGGGATGGAAGAGGTTCCACAGTCCCTGGCTCTTGGCCTCGGCCTTGAGGTCCTCGAGGATCTGCGGCTGAGTGTGCGGGCTGTCTGCCGCAGCCATCTGCTCGGCATAGACGGACTCCGAGGGGTAGACGAAGTCGTTCATGAACGTGGTCAGACGCTCCTGGTAATCGCGGCTGCGTTCACTTGTTTCCAGCATGTGTGGTCTCCTCGTTGAGTCGGTTCGCTTCGTTGAGTCGGTTCTGATAGCGGCTCATGCCCTTGAGCCAACGGTCGTAGTCGCTGCCCTTCATGCGGTACATGTCGAGCACCTCGGGGTGGGGGAGGATGAGGAACTGCTCAGCCTCGACGGCATCGAGGGCGACGTTTGCGACGGCCGCGGGCGTGTGCACCGCGCCGGCCTCGGTGACCGCGGACTGTGCCGGTCCGTCGGCACCGCTGTCGCGCAGCAGGTTTGTGTCGACGCCCATCGGGGCGATGACCGAGGCCCGGATGCCGTCGTCGCGGTAGGTCAGGGACAGCCATTCGGCGAACCCGACCGAGGCATGTTTGGTCACCGAGTACGCGGCCGATCCGATCTGGGTGAGCAGGCCGGCCGCCGACGAAGTTGCGACGAAATATCCTGATCCGGCTTCCTGCCAGCGGGGGATGAGGGCTTGAGCTGCGCGGATGTGGGCGCGCAGGTTGACGTCGATGATTGCGTCCCAATCTCCGTCGGAATCGCCGAGACCAGCAGGCCCGATGATGCCGGCGTTCGCAAAGTACATGTCGACCCCGCCGAGGCGGTCGTCGGCGAAGGCGATGAGATCGTCGATTCCGTCGACCGAGGACACGTCCCCCACCCACGCGTGCGCACCGGAATGGAGTCCGGCGGCGGTGTCGGTGACCGTCGCGGACAGGTCGGCGAGGACGACGGTGGCTCCGCGGGTGATGAGTTCGGCAGCAAGGGCGGCACCGATGCCACCGGCGGCCCCGGTGACGATGGCCTTGGTATTGGCGAGGCTGCTCATGACTTCTCCAGAAGTGTCAGGGCCTGCCGTGCGAGGTCTTCGACTCCGGCACCGGCGGCTTCCGGATCGAGGTCGAGGTCGCCCATCTTGCCGGTCACCAGGCGTGTGTAGACACCTTCGCGGATGCACGCGAGCTTCCACATCGCGAAGGCCTCGTAGTAACCGACGTCGTGGACCTCGTGTCCGCTGACCTCTTGGTAGCGGTCGATGATCTCCTCAGCCTCCGGGAAGCCGAGGTTGGGGGTAGGAACCCAGATGCTCGTGTAGTCGGTGGGTACCGTGAGCATCGCGACGAAGTAGCCCAGATCGGTGAGCACCTCGCCGACGGCGGTGAGCTCCCAGTCGACGACCGCGTTGACCGCACCGTCCGGGGCAAAGATCATGTTGTTGGGCTTGAAATCTCCGTGAGCCAGGCCGACTGGGCTGCCGGCCGGGTCGGGCATTCTCTCGGCCAGGGCGTCGTGGACTTCGCGGATGATGGGGATGTCGCGCATCGAGATCTCTTCAACCTGTCCGAGCCAGCGTCGCAGCTGCCGTTCGATGAGCCCGCCGTTGCGGCGCAGGTCGCCGAGTCCCACTTCGTCGATGTCGACGCGATGGATTGCCGCTAACGTGTCGACCATGCCGAACGCGCACGCCCGCTTGTCGTTGAGTCCAGGGCCATCGGGGATCTGCGCCCAATCGGTGGGTTCGTTGATGGCGAACCCGGGGCAGTGATCCATGAAGACGAAGGGTACGTCGAGGATCTCAGGATCGTCGACGATGTCGATGACATGGGGGACTGGAACGGGGCTGTCGGACAACGCGGCCATGATCCTGCCCTCCCGCGAAACGTTGTGCGCGCTTCCGCCGGAATGCCCGAGCGGTGGACGTCGGAGCACCCAGCGCGGGAGTCCGTCCACGGTGATGGTGAATGTGAGATTTGAGCGTCCGATGGACATGACTTCGACGTCGAAGTCCGTGACTCCGAACCGGTCCTCAATCCATGCTCCGATGGTTGAAGCATCGAATCCTGCAGGTGCTGTGGTCAACGTCGACCCTCCCGAGTGAACAATCGTTCAGTTTCAATCACAGTATTCAAACGGAGCGTGGGAGTCAAGCTGAAATCGTGATGTCGGTCACCACCGAATGTGATAGTGATGAGTGGGCCATCCCAAGCTTCTTTCATCCACAGTGAGGAAATCATGAGAGCCATTCGCGTTGCCGCCTTGACCGGACCAGATGATGTTGAGCTCGCCGCGGTCGACCGGCCAAGCCCGGGGCAAGGTGAGGTCCTCATTGAGGTCGCCTATGCCGGCGTGACCTTCCCCGAACTGCTCCAGACCCGGGGCATGTACCAGGTCAAGCACGACCTGCCCTTCGTCCTCGGGTCGGAGGCTGCCGGCATTGTCGCCGAGGCGGGCCCGGGATCCCGGTTCTCCGTGGGTGACCGTGTGGCCGCAATTCCCGGCAAAGGCTCGTTCGCCGAATTCATGGTGGTCAACGACGAGCAGACGGTGCCCGTGCCTGATGGCATCAGTCTGGCGCATGCGGCGGGAATGCCGATGAACGTGCTCACCGCGGACTTTGCGTTGCGCTTGAGGGCGCAGGCCAAGGCAGGACAATCCATCCTCGTCCACGGCGCCGCCGGCGGACTCGGATCAGCGGCGGTGCAGATGGCGCTGGCCATGGGCCTCGAGGTCATCGGCGTGGTATCGACCGAGGCCAAGGCTCAGACCGTCCGCGAACTCGGTGCCACCCACGTGGTCATGGCCGAGGGGTTCAAGGACGCGACCAAGGAGATCTACCCGGACGGAGTCGACTATGTCTTCGACCCGGTCGGCGGGGCCCGCTTCACGGACTCGACCCGAGTCCTCGCCCCCTATGGTCGCCTTCTTGTCCTCGGATTCACCGCCGGTGAGATCCCTTCGGTCAAGGTCAATCGTCTGCTGCTGAAGAACATCTCCGTCGATGGTGTGGCGTGGGGAGCCGCGACCCGCGAGCGGCCCGGCTACATTGCCGAACAGTGGGATTCGATCGCCGCCTATGTGGCGGCGGGTAAGCTCAACCCGGCGATTCACGGCACCTATCCGCTCAGCGACGCCGCGAAGGCGATCGGCGAACTCGATTCCCGCAGTGTGCAGGGCAAGGTGCTCCTCGAAGTCAAAGGCGAATAGGGAACACTGAAACACAATTGTGCGGTGCGGCTGTGGGCAAACCACCGCCGCACCGCACGCGTCACTTTTGGCGGTAGCGCTTGGCGATGTCGCGGCCGACGAGTTCCTTCATCACCTCGTTCGATCCGCCGAAGATCGCCTGGACCCGGCTGTCCTTGAACGCTCGGGAGATCGGGTATTCGAGCATGTAACCATAGCCGCCGAAGAGCTGCAGGCACCTGTTGATGACCTCGATCTCGAGGTCGGAGCCCAGGTACTTCGCCTTCGCCGCATCGACTGGAGTCAGCTCACCGGCGTTGAGCGCCAGCGCACAGCGGTCGACGAATGCTTCAAGGGCATCGACGCGGGTTTCGAGCTCGGCGAGTTCGAAACGCGTGTTCTGGAAGTCCCCGATCGTCTGTCCGAAGGCTGGCCGGGTGAAGACGTATTCGCCCGTCCACGCAAGTGCTGCTCTGGCGCCGGCCAGTGTTCCCGAACCGATGAGCATGCGCTCGGTCGGCAGGTTGACCATGAGGTGGATGAACCCTTGGTCGAGTTCGCCGAGGAGAGCATCGGCGGGCACGTGCACATCGGAGAAGGACAGCTCCGATGTGTCCTGGGCGTCCATGCCGAGCTTCTTGAGCTTTCGCCCGCGTTCAAAGCCCGGAGTGCCGTCGTCGACGATGAACAGTGAAGTCCCCTGGGACGGCTTGGCGTCGGGATTCGTGCGGGCGACGACGATGACGAAGTCGCAGTGGTAGCCATTGGTGATGAAAGTCTTCGCGCCGTTGATCACCCAGTCGTCTCCGTCGCGCACAGCCTTAGTCGTGATGCCTTGGAGGTCAGAGCCGGCATTCGGCTCGGTCATGGCAATCGCACCGATCGCCTCGCCCGAGGCGAGGCCTGGCAGGTATTTCTCCTTCTGAGCCTGGGTGCCGAAGGCCAGGAGGTAGCCGGGAACGATACCGTCGGATACTCCCCATCCACTTGTCGTCCCGCCGACGCCTCGCCGGGCGATCTCTTCGCTGCGGACCATCTCGAATCGGAAGTCATCGACTCCGGCTCCACCGAATTCCTCGGGGATGGTCAGGCCGATGACGCCCGCCTCGGCGGCCTTCTTCCACATTGATCGGTCGACGAGGTGCTCTTCCTCCCAGGCTTCGACGTGGGGCACGACCTCACGGTCGAGGAAGGTGGCGACGGTGCCGCGGAAGGCTTCGTGGTCCTCGTTGTACAGGTTTCTCTTCATGGGTGGTGTCCTCTTCGTCAAACGGGTTCAGAGCAGTTCGAGGATGGTGGCGTTGGCTTGGCCGCCGCCCTCGCACATCGACTGCAGTCCGTAGCGGATTCCCTGCTGCTGCATGTGGTGGATCATCGTCGTCATCAGCCTCGCACCCGAGCCGCCGAGTGGGTGGCCCAGAGCGATGGCCCCGCCATTCGGGTTGAGGCGGTTGATGTCGGCTCCGGTTTCCTGCAGCCAGGCCAACGGCACCGAGGCGAAGGCTTCGTTGATCTCGAAGACTCCGATGTCGTCGACGGAGAGCCCGGACTTCTTCAGCGCCTTCGCAGTTGCGGGGATGGGGCCGGTAAGCATGATGACGGGGTCGGCGCCGGCGAGGACGGCCGTGTGCACCTTCGCAATCGGGGTCAGGCCCAGTTCCTTCGCCTTGGCTGAGGTCATCATCAGCATGGTTGCCGAACCGTCGGAGATCTGGGAGGCGTTGCCTGCGGTGACGACGCCGTCCTGCTTGAACACGGTGTCGAGACCAGCCAGCTTCTCCACGCTGGTGCCGCGGCGAATGCCCTCATCGGTTCTGAGGTCTCCGCTTTCGGTGCTCACAGTGATGATCTGGGATTCGAAGCGACCGGCATCGGTGGCTGCGGCTGCGAGTTCGTGGGAACGCACGGCGAGTTCGTCCAGTTGGGTGCGACTCAGTTTCCATTGTTCTGCGATCATTTCAGCGCCGATGCCCTGATTCGGCGTGACGTCGTCATAGCGGGCATTGAACTTCTGCCCGTACGGGGACTGGCCAGCGGCAGATGAGCCCATGGGGACGCGGGACATGGACTCGACGCCGCCTGCGACGACGACGTCGTACTGTCCGGCGATGAGGCCGGCCGCAGCGAAGTGCACGGCCTGCTGGGAGGACCCGCATTGCCGGTCGACCGTGACGCCGGGCACTGACTCGGGGAGTCCTGCGGAGAGTGCGACGGTACGTGCAATGTCACCGGTCTGCTCGCCGGACTGGGACACGCAACCGAAGATCACGTCGTCAATGACTTCTGGATCGATCCCTGTCTGGGCGACGACATCGGCCACGGCGATGGCGCCCAGGTCGGCCGGATGGATGCCTGAGAGCGTGCCCTTGCGCTTGCCGGTCGGTGTACGTCGTGCGGCGACGATGACTGCGTCGTTCATCTGTGCTCCTTCGAGGTGCCGAACCTGCAGTCAGAGAGCTGGAGGTCGATGGCGAGTATGTGACTCAGATAACTGATCGTGAGTTAAGATTTTCACGAAGCCAAGAAACAGTCAAGATAGACCGTAAGTAGACGGGCCAGTCGATCTGCAGGCGGAGGAGAGTGCAGTGGATCAGTCGAACCGGACGGCACTTTCGCGAGAGATCATCCTCGACGCAACGATCGAATGCCTGCTCGCCGAGGGTTACTCAGCCACGACGACGATGAAGGTTCAATCCAGGGCCGGCGTGACCCGGGGCAGGCTTCTGCACCATTTCCCCTCGAAACGGGAGCTGCTCACGGCCGCGGTGGCCCGCCTCGGCGAACAGCGTCTCGACCGTCATCTGGAGGACCGGACCGATGATCTCAGCCGTTCCCTGATGCGCAAGCGTCCTCCTGCCGCCGAGGTGGGACCGCGATCCGACTGGGCGGTGCTGACGCTGTGGGCCGGTCTCATGCATTCGAGCTTCTTCACCGCACTCGAGCTCTGGGGTGCCTCCCGCACGGACGACCTGCTCGCGGAGAAGGTGCGAAACCATGAGAAGACGGTCCTCGAGCGAGTCAGGGACAACGCTCGGGAGCTGTTCGGGCCGAAGATCTGCGCGTCCGAGCGGTACGAGCACATGTTCAACATTCTCTTCTCCAGCATGCGCGGGATGGCCGTAACCTACACCTTCTCCCACCTCGACCCCGCAACCGAACCGATGATCGGAGAATGGCAGCGAACCGCGCGTACGCTCCTTGCGCACACAACCACCGGATGACCTCAATGCCGACACTGACAAGGACGTGACATGTATCCAGGAAAATGGGCAGCGGAGACCCCCGACAAGCCAGCCGTCGTCATGGCAGACACCGATGCTGTGCTCACCTACGGCCAACTCGAGGACAGATCGCTGCGCCTGGCCAACCACATGCGCGCCGCAGGATTGGTCAAGGGCGACCACATCGCCGTCATGTCAGAGAACCGTTTCGAGATCGTCGAGGCACTCTGGGCGGCGCTGCGCACCGGTGGGATCATCACAGTCGTCAACTCGCACCTGACGGCCGCGGAATCGGCCTATATCGTCGACGACTGCGACGCCAGGGTCTTCCTGCTCTCCACTGCTCTGGATGCGGCCGCCGAGGTGGCGGCTTCGTGTCAGCAGGTGGAGAACCGGATCCGCATCGACGCCGTCCCCACGGGTGAGGGCGGTGACGTATTCGCCGACTGGGACGAATATGAGGCGGTGCTGGCAGCCGCCTCGGCGAGGAAGCCGGTAGTCGAACCGCGAGGGGATGACATGCTCTACTCCTCGGGCACCACCGGGCGGCCGAAAGGGATCCTGCCCGGGCCGACAGATCTGCAGATCGAAGACGAGGATGTGTCGATCGTCAAGCTGTTCACTATGCTCTTCGGTTTCGACTCGGAAACTGTCTACCTCTCACCGGCACCGCTCTACCATGCTGCGCCACTGCGTTTCGTGATGACGACGCATGCCAGGGGCGGAACCGCCGTCATCATGTCGCATTTCGAGGCGGAGCCTGCTTTGGCGATGGTCGAGAAGCATCGCGTGACCCATTCCCAATGGGTGCCGACGATGTTCATCCGAATGCTCAAACTCCCCGAGCCAGTCCGCAGCTCCTACGATGTCAGCAGTCTTGAGGTGGCTATCCATGCAGCCGCTCCCTGTCCGCCGGAGGTCAAACAGGCGATGATCGAGTGGTGGGGGCCCGTCCTCTACGAGTACTATGCGGCAACCGAGAGCATCGGCCTGACCGTGATCACCAGCGAACAGTCCCTGGAGAAGCCAGGCTCGGTCGGTCGTGACGGAATCAAGGGCATTGTCCACATCTGCGGTCCGGATGGACAGGAGCTTCCGGCAGGGGAGGTCGGCGTCATCTACTTCGAAGACGCAAGATCCCTGTTCGAGTACTACAAGGACGATGCGAAGACGCAGACATCCAGACATCCGGACCACCCCGACACCTGGGCGACGACCGGCGACATGGGGTACCTCGACGAGGATCGCTACCTCTACATCGCCGAGCGAACTACTGGCCTGATCATCGCGGGCGGAGTCAACATCTACCCGCAGGAGATCGAGAATGCGTTGGCGCTTCGACCTCAGATCGCCGATGTCGCCGTCGTAGGACAGTCCGATGACGAGTTGGGGCAGGTCCCGGTGGCATTCGTGCAGCTGGCCGACGGTGTCGACGAAGCCGGAGCGGCGGACGAGATCCGGACGTGGCTGAGCGATAAGCTGGCCCGTTTCAAGATTCCCCGCGAGTTCTATTTCGTGGCTGAGCTGCCGCGGACACCGACAGGGAAGTTGGTTAAGCGCAAGCTGCCGGATCCTGCAGCATTCGCAGGCTGAGTGCTCGGCACTCGCAGATTGAGCGCTCGCCGGATGAAGACGCCTCGGGCGGAAGTACTCAGTTTTTCTCGATCCGGTCGAAGACGCTGAGATCACCGACGACTACGAGTTTGGTGGTCGCTCGTGACATTCCGACGTAGAGCATGTCCAAGGCTCGTTCGATGTCGCGGAAGCCATTGAGACAGAGGACGACGACGGGACGTTCGAGGCCTTTGAAGCCGAGGACGTGACCGTAGAAGACGTCCTCGGCGGCGAAGAACTGATCCCAATAGGCCGAGGGGCCTTCCGCTTCGACGATCGATCTCTGCTCAGGGTGGCGGCTGCCGGTCGTCAGCAGGGCGATGTCACCGGGGTTCCATCCGGAGTCCATGAGCGATTCCACCTGGGAATCCGCCTCGGCGATGGCATCGTCGATCTCGACCCTGCTCCATTCGATCTCCTCGCCGGGTCCGTTGCGGGGGATGGGTGGTTCGAACGCGAGGTGGGCGAACCCGGCGACGATCTGTTCGGAGTTCCGCAGATTCTCATCGAGCTGGATAGGATTCATCGTGATCGGTGACTCGCCGTCGCGACCGAAGATCCGCTGCCGCTCATCGGTGAAGACATAGAGGGTGCCCTCGACCTGGTTGCGCAGGCACGACTGGACAGCCTCCCACCACAGCAGGCTGAAGTCCTGGCCCTCATCGATGACGATGGCGTCGAAGAGGCTCTTGCGCGGGCGGCTGTCAGCTAGGTCCTTGAGCTGAACGGGAAGATTGTGCTCCCAATAGTCGGAGTCGTCATCGCTGCCCGGTGCCGCGCCCCAGGAGATCGGCAGATCGTGGAACAGGCCCACATACGCCGGCCGGTCGGATTCTGGCCACTGCGCGGTGAAGAGCTGGAGAAAACGCCCCAGCCCCCGCGAATAGCACATCAGCGCGACCTTCTTGCCCTCCTGCGTGAGAGCTCTGGCTTTGCGGAGCGCCAGATAAGTCTTGCCCGAGCCGGCACCGCCACTGACCTCTGCGCGGTTCTGGTGGCGCAGGATGCGGGTGAGCTTCGCCTGTTCACGGCTGAGTGCATCGGCTCGATCCGAGATCTCTGAGGCCGTGATGCGTACATTCTCAACAGCCTGATTCGTCCGCCGCAGGTTCTTCAAGACGAACTCGTGTGGGGTGAAGAGATCGTCGCGGGCAGGATTGAAGTCGAAGCGCATCTGGGTGGCAATCGCTGCGGCGATCGAATCGAGCTGTGTGGAGTCCACGAGCTGGCGCCTCGGCGCATCCGGCTGCTCCCAATCCCGGGGCAGCTGGGTGTAGGGCAGCACCGCGAGGTGGCTGATGGGTCCCGGTGTCTTCGAGACACGCGAATTCAGATAGGTGACGAGGGTGTGCTTGGCGACCATCGCCTGTTCGAGTGGGGAAACCTTGAGTCGATTGCGATGCCCTTGCACACCCTGTGTGATCCAGGTCCCGTCCTCGACGCTGACGCGACCGCCCTTGACCTCGATGACGGCGATCCCGACACCGGGCCAAAGCACAAGAATGTCGATCTCGACGTCTTTGTCTTCACCGGTCAGGCGCTGACCGTGGACTATTGTCGCCTCGTCGGGGAGCTGTTCGCACAAGGAATTCCAGACGGTTTCCTCGGCGGTGGAATCAGCGAAATCAGGCTGCTGTGGGATCAACGTGACCATGGTCCGAGACTATCCCAATAGTCAGCAGATGCTGTTCGGGCCCGCTGGGAATCCAGCGGGCCCGAACAGCACCCTGAGGCTATCTGCGCTGAGCTCTGTCAGCCTTTGTCAGCGCTTTGTGAGTGCAGACGTCGGTCACTTCGCGTCTTCGACGAGTTCCTGCTCTTCGAAGACGATGTCGGCTCCCTCTTCGGGAAGACCAGAGCCGCGCAGCGACGCGCCCTTCGTCTCCTTCATGAATATGGTGGCGATGAAGCCGATGGCACACGCCCCCATCACGAAGTAGGCAGGCACGATCGTATTTCCTGTAGCCCCGATGATCGCATCATTGGCTGAGGGTGCGGTGCCTCCGAAGAGCGCGGTCGAGACGTTGTAGGAGATCGCGAAGCCGGCAAAACGCACTGGGCCGGGGAACATCGCAGGGAAGGTCGCCGAGATCGTCGAGATCTGCGGGATGTAGAGAATCCCGAGTACAGCGAGCCCGACGAGGGCCCAGACGAAGCCGTTGGCCATGAGCATGAACATCGGGATGGCGGCGACGAAGAGGCCGACGAGCGAGAAGTACCAGACAGGTTTGCGTCCCACCTTGTCCGAGAGTATCCCACCGAAGGGAATGAGGATCATCATGAACGCTTGGGCCAGGAACATCACTGTCAGGGCGGCATTCGAACCCATGCCGACCGGGCCCTGCAGGTAGGCGGGCATGTAGGACAACAGCGTGTAGTTGACGACGTTGACCGCGACGACCATGCCGCCCAGGATGAGCAGCTGCTTCCAGTAGTCGGTGAACAGGATGCGGAAGACTTCCTTGACCGACTTGCCCTGGTCGTTGTCGTTGAGCTCCTCATAGACGGGAGACTCGTCGAGCTTTGTGCGCATGTAGAGGCCGACCACGCCGAGGACGCCAGCGAAGACGAAGGGAATTCTCCAACCCCAGTCCATCATCTTCTCGTCGCCCAGACCGAGCTGGAGCAGAAGGACGAAGAGCGAACCGGCGGCCATGCCGGCCAGTGTGCCGAACTCGAGGAAGCTGCCATAGAAGCCACGGCGCTTATCGGGGGCGTACTCGGCCATGAATGTGGCCGCGCCGCCGTACTCGCCGCCTGAGGAGAATCCCTGGATGACGCGCAGCAGTACGAGGATGATCGGCGCGAAGACGCCGATGGTGGCGTAGCTGGGCAGCAGTGCGATGCAGAAGGTCGAACCGGCCATAAGCAGAATTGTCAGAGCCAGTACCTTCTTGCGACCGAGACGGTCGCCCATCGGACCCCAGACGATGCCGCCGAGCGGTCGGAAGATGAAGGACACGGCGAAGGTGAGCAACGCGAGAAGCTGACCGTGGCTGCCCGGGAAGAAGTGCTGGGTGATGTAGGTGATCGAGACCGCGTACAGTCCGTAGTCGAACCACTCCGTGGCGTTTCCCAGCGCCGAGGCGGTCACTGCCTTGCGGACGGTTTTCAGGTCTGGCTCGGGTGGGGCATCGGGGATGTTGGCATCGGGATGCGTGTTGGAGTTACTCACGTGTTCCTCCGATCGTGTGGGGCCATCATCGTGATGGACCTCATGAGAGAAGCGACTATGTACGCTACGAGTATCTTCTGAGCGAATCAACGCGAAAATGTTGTCAAGCCAACGGCGTGTCTATGTCGGTTCCCTAATTTCATGAGTCTCTGACCTGGAGTGACGTGAAATTCAGGCAAAATCTGAACGCACGAATAGTTTCACAGGAAACTCTGCAGATATCGTTACCTGTTCCCTATTGACACAATTTCGGTTTGATGGCGCGCTTCGTCTGAGGTGCGAAGAGGCGTAAAGTCCGCTCACCGCCTTTTCTGCACTTCGGTGGCTCCCGCGGTGGTAGTCTGCCGGAGCTCATGGGAGTGCTGCGCAGGAATGACGTCATCCACCAAGACGACGAGCCGGGGGAGGGCGGGCATCTTCACGCTCACCGGTCTGGAAGCCAAAGACAATGCGGGACCAGCTGTGATGGTCTCTTTCGTCATTGCAGGACTCGTCGCTCTCCTCGCTGCCCTCTGCTATGCGGAACTGGCAGCGGCAGTTCCCACCGCAAGGCAGTTCCTATACCTACGCCTACTCCACGATCGGTGAGATCTTCGCCTGGATCATCGCATGGGATCTCATCCTCGAATTCGCACTCGGTGCCTCGGTCGTCGCCCGGGGCTGGTCCGGATACATCGCCGGTGTCTTCGATCTGCCGCCGGTGTGATTCGCCGAGGAAGGGTCGATCGTCAATCTTGGCGACATCTTCATCTCACTCGTCCTCGGCTGGGTGGCCTTGCGCGGCATTCGCGAGTCGAAATGGGTGACCAACGGCCTCGTCATCATCAAGGTTCACGTCTGTGTCTTCGTCGCCGCGGCGGTTGTCTTCTTCGCGTATTCCGGATTCGAAGCCGTCGCCAACCTCGGCGAGGAGACGAAGAAGCCGGCGAAGGACACGCCGATGGGTCTGCTGGGCAGACATTCTCATCGGCATCGCCGCCGTGGCAGGACTGAGCTCGGTCATCCTCGTCGACATCGTCGCGATGGCATGCATCGGCTTCGCTCTCTTCCGTGACGGACTGCTGCCGCCGATCTACTCCCGCATCCACCCCGGCTGGGGCACACCGGTGCTGATGACTGCCCTGACCGTCGGATCCGTGGTGCTGTTGTCCGGGCTGGTGACGATCGAGATACTTGCCGAGATGGTCAGCATCGGAACACTCTTCGCCTTCGACGTCGTCTACTTCGCCTACGGGTACCGGAAGTCGCGATTGGCTCGCAAAGAACGTGAGAAGGCGCTGAAATGAGCGTTCTCGTCGGATTCGGCATCGATACGAAGAGCCGCGCCGCTGTGCGCTTCGGCGCTGACCTCGCCCGGACCACGGGGGAGCCCCTGATCCTCTGCCTCGTCGTCCAGGACCGGTTCTCGTCCAGCCAGATGTCAGATTCCTCTGGGGTCTCCGACGACTGGAAGAAGGAGATCAGAAACATGTCCTCCCAGGCGATCGCCGATGCCAAGGAGGCCCTGCCTGAGGATGTGGACGCCGAGGTGGTCACCCGATCCGGTCGATCCGTGACCCGAGTGCTCCACACCGAAGCCACCGACCACAATGCACAGGCCCTCATCACCGGGTCCTCGGTGCGCGGGCCACTGGGGCGCATCGTCCTCGGCAGCACGACCGACCGTTTGGTCCATTCCTCGCCGTTGCCGATCGCACTGGTGCCTCGCGGCTGCAACTCGTACCGGACCGAGGCTCGACGGTTGGTCTTCGCTGTCGACCCCTCGCGCAGGGCCCAAAGGTATTACGACTCCGTGTCGCGCCTGGCTCATTGGCTGGGCATCGGAGTCGAGGTTGTCACCTTCGCAGTCAGGCCGTCTCGACCCACCGGCCTGGGAGCATTCACCGATCACGGTATGTACTCATACTGGTGGGATCAGGTGGCTTCCGGACACGCACATCATGCGCCTCTCGCCGGTGCCGATGATTCTGCTGCCCAACCCCCGGCGCCAGCCAGCCTCTCCCAACGGCTGTTGGAGCTGACGCATCCGAGGTGCAAGCGACTCTCGATGCAGAGACCAGTGACCGCCCCAGGTTGACACTGTCCGCAATATCGAGTGAGTCCCCGCACATTCAGGTGGTTTTGCCGGCAGGGACTGCCTGTTCACTCGCCTGATGTCCTAGAGTTGAGCGCTGCGAATCCTGACAGAATGCTCAACACAACGCACTGTCCTGTTGCCGGAACTTCGGCCAGCGGGGCTCGGAAGGCAGTACGACACGTGGACAACACCAGGAACCATTCGGAATCATCCGAGAAGGACGCAGACCCTCTTCCTACAGCAGAGACAGACACCGTCGCTGCCGATCATGATTCCCCAAATGGGCCCACCGAAGCTGCCCAGCGCAGCCGCATCGATATCCCTGTCGCGGGAGCCAGCGTCGGAATCCTCGCGATCTTCGTCGCCCTCGCCCTGATTCTTCCGGACCAGATGTCAGCCTGGGTGGGCACAGCATTCGCCGCCTGCGCCGATATCTTCGGCATGTACTGGCAGATCCTCCTGCTGGCCACGGCACTCATCGCCATCATCCTCATCTTCACCCCATGGGCCAAGGCCCGGTTGGGCAACCAGGCCCGCCCAGACTTCAACCGCTTCAGCTGGGTCGCCATGATCATGACGACACTGCTCGCTGCCGGGGGAGTCTTCTGGGCGGCCGCAGAGCCGATGTACCATTACGCGACGACACCGCCGTACTTCTCCGACAGCGGAGACAGCGGCTTCGACGCAGTGGCCGCCGCACTTGCCACGAGCTTCATCGACTGGGGCTTCCTCGCCTGGGCGATCCTCGGGTCCCTGGGAACGATCGTGATGATGCGCGCCGCAGAGAAGGGGATGCCCCTGCGTCCTCGCAGCCTGCTCTACCCTGTTCTGGGCAAGAAAGCTGCGACCGGACCGATTGCAGCCGTGGTCGACATCGTCTGTGTCATCTCTGTCGCTGCAGGAACGATCGGACCCGTCGGATTCCTCGGCATGCAGGTCTCCTACGGCCTGAACTCCCTGTTCGGCATCCCCGATATCTATCCCGTACAGCTCGTTGTGATCGCCGTGCTCACCGCCGTCGCCGGTGTCAGCGTTTTCTCCGGCGTCAGCCGAGGCATCCGATTCCTCAGCAGCGCCAACGTCTGGATGGCACTGGCGCTCATGGCTGCAGTGCTCGCACTCGGCTCGGCCTGGTTCGTCATCAAGAGCTACTTCAGCGGCTTCGCTCTGTACATGACCGACTTCTTCAGCATGACGCTCTACCGCGGCGACACCGAATGGCTCTCAGGGTGGACCGTGTTCTTCTTCGGCTGGTTCCTCGGCTACGCGCCGTTGATGGCGATCTTCGTCGCCCGCATCTCAAAGGGCCGCACCGTGCGGGACTTGCTCATCAGCACCACGGTTCTGCCTCCCATCGCCACAACGTTCTGGTTCACTGTCCTGGGCGGCACGGGCATCTTCCTCGAACAGAAGTCAGCCGGATCCATCTCCGAACCGCTGCTGGACGGAGGACTGCCCGCAGCCGTCATGGCCATCAGCGATAATCTGCCGCTGTCGCTGATCATCAGCCTCGGCTTCCTCATCCTGACGATGACGTTCGTGGCCACGACCACGGACTCCATGTCGTTCGCGATGTCGCAGTCATGCATGACGAGCGGCGAACCCTCGCCGAAGCTGCGGGCCACATGGGCATTGCTCATCGGCGTCACTGCGGCCGTGCTCATCAGTTTGGGAGACGGCGGAGTCGACGCGCTGCAATCGGCGATCGTCATCACCGCAGTGCCGGTGGGCTTCGTCATGCTGCCCTCACTGTTCGCAGCACCGATCTATGTCAGACAGATGGCCAAGGAACAGAACCTGGCCTGAGACGAAGCGGACTGCGCACCACGATCCTCGTGGTGCGCAGTCTTTCTCACTTCTGAGAGCGAGTTGACTTCTGCGGGTGAACTCACTTCTGAAGGTGAACCCCATCCTCGTCGATCCAGGCCCACCCCTTCGGCATCGGAGCCCAGGCAGCCACCTGCCGCCCGGCCTTCGAACTGTCGGCCAGGACGACGACGGTATGGGCGCGTTCGGCGATGAGCTCCTTGGTCCGAGCCTCCTCCAAAGTCGGCTCGCCCAAGCCCTTCGCCTTATCCACAGCATCGGCGCCCAGCAGAGCCACATCGACGTGGATGCGGCTCAGGGCATGATCGCTGAAGGCACCGGTGGTCCCATGCGACTTGGCCGAGACCCGTCCGCCGACCATGATCACCTCAGGCCCGGTCGGATGAGCCAGGGTCTGAGCAATCTCGATTCCGCGCGTGTAGACGGTGAGATCCTGACGTTCACGGAGGCGCTGGGCCACACGCACCGTGGTCGAACCCGCATCGAGGAAGACCGTTCGCACGCCGCCGGCGCCGAGGTAGTCCATCGCGGCCGCGGCAATGACATCCTTGGCCTCGGCGTTGGCTTCCATCCGCTGTCCCAGCGGAGGTTCGACATAGCCGGCGGCGGTGGCCCCGCCGATCGTGCGGATGACCTCACCGGATTCCGACATCTCACGCAGGTCGCGGCGGATCGTCGACTCTGAGGTCTCCAGCTCCTCAGCCAGCCGGGAGATGGTCCACGAGCCGGTCGTGAGCAGAGACAGGATGTCCTCGCGACGCTTCTGCGTGCCCGTGCGAATTGCCATGATAAGAATCCTACTTCGGCGGGTAGCTGGTTACTGCGGCAGATATTCCGCGCGGATTCCGTCGACGAAGGGTGCATAGCCGATGGCCGCGGTGTAGGCCGAGCGCATGGTTCCAGCATCTGCGATGCCCTGGCCTGCGATGTCGAAGGCGGTGCCGTGGTCGACGGAGGTGCGCAGGATCGGTAGCCCGACGGTCACGGAGATGGTGCCGTCGAAGTCGTAGGTCTTCGACGCGATGTGCCCCTGGTCGTGAAACTGGGAGAGGATTCCATCGAAGCGGCCCGACAGTCCCTGGTGGAAGACCGAGTCGGCAGGGATCGGTCCGTTGACCTCGAAAGCGCCCGCCGTGTTGACCCGCTCGACCGCGGGACGCAGGATCTCGATCTCTTCGTCACCGAAGGCACCGTTCTCGCCACCATGCGGGTTGAGCGCGGCGACGGCCAACCTCGGCGAGGCCACACCGTAGAGCTGCAGGGCGCGGTGGGCGCGTTCGATCGAATCGACCTGAGTGTCGATCGTCAGCGCGTCGATGGCCTTGCGCAGCGAAATGTGGCGGGTGGCGAAGAAGACCTGGAGCTTGTGGTTCGGCGTCTTCGTGTTCTCCACGACGAACATCGTGTCCTGTTTGGTGACACCGGTGAGCTCGCCCAGCATCTCCGTGTGGCCCAGGTGCTTGGAGCCGGATTTCCACACGGCTTCCTTGTTGATGGGGCCGGTGACGATGCCGGCGATCTCGCAGTTCATTGCGGCTTTCGTGGCGATCTCGATCGCGGTCACGGCGGCCTGACCGGCACGCGCATCGACGACGCCCCACTCGGGCAGGTCCTCGCCGAGCACACCGATGTCGAAGACGTCGATGACGCCCTCACCAGCCGAGGGTGTCGACCAGTCGGTGATCGGGCGCAGTTCGACGTCGAGCCCCAGGACGTCCACGGCGCGTTTCATCACGGCCAGGTCAGCCACGGCGACACCGTGCTGATCCTCGCGGCCGGAGAATTCGGCGAGCACCGTCGCGGTGATCTCGGGGCCGATTCCCACCGGGTCGCCCACGGTCATAGCGAGTACGGGTGCGGTCATGTCAGTCTCCTTGTGTGGTTCTGTGTGGTTCATATCGTGAGGTCTCTCAGCCCTGTCCGACGGGAGAGGTCGCCATCAGGTAGTCGAGGCATTTAACGGCTGTGCCCGAGTCCCCGATGAGTCCGCCCTTCGTCACGATCGGCAGTCCGTCTGCGCTTCCGCCGACAAGGTGACCGCCCACGGCCAGGGGGACGATCTCCTTCTCGATCTCCATCCCGACGGCGCCGACGGCTCTCATCACCATCGCCGTGACATCGCCTCCGGTCGTATAGAGGCCCGTGATGGCAGGGGAGCTCATGACGGCGGCCGCGATCATGGCCAGTCGTTTCGTCGTCATCTCCGACTGTTCATTGCTCAGCTGAAGCAGGTCACCGGATTCGAGCACGGTGGCGATGATGATTGCTCGCGCTGAGGTGACCTCCTCCACCAGTTCGAGTGTGGCCTCGACATCGGGGAGGTTCTCCGCATCGAGGACGGTGCGGATCAGGGTGATCATGGGGTCGTCGGCGAGCGTGGCCAGCTGAGCGCGCGTCACCTCGGTGGCCGACCCGGAGATGCCGAGGATGGCACCGCCGGGGCGAGTCGGCAGCAGGGACAGTGCAAGAGCGAGACTGCCGGGACCCGGGTCGATGGTCACCCAATCGAGGATCTCGCCATTGCGAAAGCCTGACCTCGCTCGGGCGCCGAAGGGATCCTCCCCGGTGAAGTCCTCCGCAAGCTCCTTCGTCACTGAGGCGACCACGGACCCGACGAGCCTGACGTGGTCGGCCGTCAGAGCATCGGCGATGATGATGTCGGCTCCATTGGAGATGGCATCGAGGACTTCGGAGCGAATCGCCCAGTGGCCCGATAGCACCGTCGAGATCTCGATGAGGCGGCAGTCGAGATCGGTGCCCTCGCATAGGATCGCGTCGACATCGGAGGTGTGCATGGGGGAGCGGACATCGTGTTTGAGTTCGGTGTGTTCGAGCAGCCGTCCCGCAAGGAGCTGTTGGCCCTGGACAGTGATACGACCCGCCGTGGGAAACGCAGGAACACAGAGACCCATGACCCGCTTCTTCTGTCCACCGTGTTCGACGGCTGCTTTTCTGCGAGCGTTGAGTGCCGCCTCGGCGGAGGAGCCGACATTGCCTCGCAATGTCGTGTCGATGCGGCAAGCGACGAGGTCGATGTCACTGGTGATGCTGATGAGCGATTCGGTGAGCTCGGCAGCTTCTTCCGGCGGCAGGTGCCGGGAGTCGGCATTGAGCACGACTGCGTCGTAGTCGTCGAGGAGGTCATCGAGGTTGACCTTCTCGCTCCTGTTCGTCCCGGTCACGGTGATGGTCCGCAGACCCGCCTCGGCGAACAGGGCGCCGCAGGCGTTGCCGCCGGTGAGATCGTCGGCGACGATGAGAATGCGGGGGCTGGCTGCATCGCCGAATCCAGGGCCAACGGGGTTGGGCTGGTCCGAGTCGGGGGTGTGGGGTGTGGAGTCCTCGCTCATGCGATCAAGTCGAGCACGAACAGCAGCGGAATGGAACCGGCCCACACAGCGGTGGTGATGCCCGACCAGCCCTTGATGGCATTGATGCCGTCGAGGCCGGCGAAGCGGGTGACGACCCAGAAGTACGAGTCGTTGAAGTAGGAGAAGACCATCGAACCGGCGGTGCAGGCCATGACCGCGACCAGTGGGCTGAGACCCAGTGGTGCGATGAGCGGGGCGGTGACCGAAGCAGCGGTGATCATGGCGACCGTGCCCGAACCCTGTGCGATGCGGACCAGGGAAGCGATGAGGAAGGGCACGAGGAACGCCGGCAGGCTGATCGAGGCGATGCCCTCGGCCAGGGCATCACCGACACCGGATTCGGTGAGCACATTGCCGAAGGCCCCACCGGCGCCGGTGATGAGCAGGATGAGACCCGCCGAGGCTGCGGCGTCGGCCAGCCAGTTCTGCACCTTATTGCGGGGTGTCACACGAGGCAGCAGGGTGTAGACCGCGAGGACGAGACCGATCATGAGCGCGATGACCGGGTTGCCGAGGAACGCCAGAGGGGCCACCCACGATGAGGGCTCGTAGGCGTCGCCGGAGAGCTCACCCTGAGCGTTCTTGTCAATCGCCGTCGACACGGTATTGGCAACGATGAGCAACAGGGGCACGATGAGCGGGAGGAACCCGAGGAAGGCTCCAGGCTTCTTCGTTGAGCCCGTTTCGGCATTGACGGTGTCAGCGACGTTGCCGGAGTCTGCAGTGTCCGCGTTGCCATCAGTCGCGGTGGCAGTGGGTGCGTCTTCACCGGTCATGGTGGCGGCGCCGCTGTGACCAGCGACTTCGCTGCCTTCGCTGGCGTGTGATTGCGCCGAGGCCGGTGGGACAGTGCCGTACACATCACGCTTAACCGCAGAGTTGAGCACGGGTTCGAGCTTCGGGCCGATCCAGCGGGCGTAGATGACGACAACCGGGAGGAGGATGACGGTGAAGATGAGGCCGGTGAGGATCACGGATCCGATGTCGGCACCGAGAATGCCTGTCGCGGCCAGCGGTCCCGGGGTCGGTGGAACCATGTGATGGGTCAGGGTCATGCCGCAGCCCAGCGCGAGTGCGAGGGTGACGTAGCCGCCGCGCTTGACGCGGGCGATGGAGCGGGCCAGCGGGTTCATGATGACATAGCCGGAGTCGCAGAAGACCGGGATGGACACGAGCGAGCCGACAGTGCCCATGGCCCAGGGCTCACGGCCCTTGCCGAAGGCGCTCAGGAAGGCACGGGCCAGAGAGTCTGCTGCCCCGGAAACCTCGAGGATCTTGCCGATGCCCACGCCCAGACCGATGACGATGCCGATGCTTGCCAGAGTGTTGCCGAATCCTGTGGTGATCGCGTCAACGAGTGAGAGCAGGTCCTGACCGGCGACGATGCCGGTCACGACTGCTGCCGTGAGAAGTGCGATGAAGGCGTCGAGGCGGGTCGCCAGGACGATGACGACGATCGTGGCGATCCCGGCGATGAGCGCCAGGATGAGTTGCAGATCCATAAGATCCTCCGCAGTGAGGCCGACTCGGTCAGAGAGCCGGGGTTGATCCGAGTCGATTCGCCATGAACCGAACCCGAAGTTGAACATAATGAGCAAGTATTGCCGACACATGCGTATCTATGCAATGTTTTGAGGTGTGGCGGCGTGGAGGCTTGGGGTGCGACCCATGCGCCAGTGGGTTTTGCGGGAAAAGAACGTTGACGGGTGCGACAGATTTCTACGTTCTATTCCCGCAAAATCCTCGCGCCGACATGTCTCTGGGGGTCAGTGATGCTCGAGGTATCGCGCGTGTGGCTGCCGCTCTGAGGCTATCGCGCCAGCGCCTCGTCCACGGAGCTGCTGCCCGCAGCGACCGTGACTTGGGTGCCCTAGGGGTCGGAGATCCGCACCGAGCGGCCGTCGTCGGCGAAGTCTATCTTGTGAGCATGTAGTGGAATGCTCAACTAGGTTGGTGTAGGGGTGCAGTCGAGAGTGCAAGACTGATATTTCCGCTCACCGATTCAGACGAACGAGCGGCATGACAGCACGGCGTGATATGACAGAACGAACTGCTGACCGTGGACGCCGAAGGCTTCCACGGCCGATTTCAAGGGAGATGATGGCATGAATGGTGCGGAGAGCCTGCTGGAGACACTGGGTCACAACGGAATCGAAGTCTGCTTCGCCAACCCCGGCACCTCGGAGATGCATTTCGTGGCGGCCCTGGATCGGCAGCCTCACGTCCGCGGTGTGCTCGGCCTTTTCGAGGGCGTTGTCACCGGGGCCGCTGACGGCTACTCGCGAATGCTCGACAAGCCCGCGGCCACACTGCTGCATCTGGGGCCGGGTGCAGCCAATGGCCTCTCGAGTCTCCACAACGCACTACGGGCTCGGACCTCGATGGTCAACATCATCGGCGATCATGCCGGCTACCACCGGAGCCTCGACGCACCGCTGACCTCTGACATCGAGGGGGCGCTGCGGCCCTTCAGCAACTGGGTGCGCACCTCACCGTCGGCGAACTCCATCGCCAAGGACGCAGCGGATGCCATCGGCTACAGCCTCTCGGGGCAGATCAGTTCGCTCATCCTTCCAGCCGATACCGCGTGGAACACCGCCGATGAGTACACTCAGCCACCGAATACGGTCGCACCCACTTCACCGTCGATCAACCAGGCCGAGGTGGAAGCGGCGGCGGCACGTCTGAGGGAGGCCGGTCCCCGGACTGCCATCCTCCTCGGTGGACGTGCTCTGCGCTCATCTCAGCTCGAGGTCGCCGCCAGAATTGCTGAGGCGAGCGGTGCCACTCTGCTGGCAGAGACCTTCGCAGCACGGACCGAACGAGGTGCCGGGCGACCCACAGTGACGAAGATTCCGTATCCGGTCGAACCGTCTGTCGAGCTGCTGAAGAACTTCGACGCGCTCATCTTCGTTGACGCGAAACCACCCGTCGCCTTCTTCGCCTACCCGGACAAGCCGAGCGTGCTCACCGCACCTGGCACCACCTTCTACACGCTCAGCCCCATCGGTGCTGATTCGCTGCAGGCACTTGAGGATCTTCGCGAGGCGCTCGGGGCAGGGCCGGTAGGCAATCACTTCGCCGAGGCGGCCAGCAGTTCAGCTGGTCACCCTTCTTTGCGTGCGGAGCTGGCTCCGGCTTCTGTTCCCAGTGGCACAATCACCGCGGCGAAACTCGCCGCGTGGCTCTCGGGTTCCATCCCCGAGAACGCGATCGTCCTCGATGAATCCATCACCACGGGCCGGGACTTCTACGCACAGACAGCCACATCGCAGCCCCACGACTACCTCGGCGGAACCGGTGGGTCCATCGGGTGGGCGCTTCCCGTCGGCGCTGGAGCTGCGATCTCGAGCCCCGAGCGGAAAGTCATCGTCTTAGAGTCCGATGGTTCGGGCATGTACAACCCACAGTCTCTGTGGACCTACGCGCGAGAGCAGCTCGACATCGTCGTCCTCATCTTCGCCAATCGGAAATATCAGATTCTGCGCAATGAGATGTCCAATGTCGGTGTCCCCGACTTCGGGCCGAAGGCCGAATCTCTGCTCGACATCGGCAATCCCGCCATCGACTGGGTCTCGCTGTCCCACGGCATGGGTGTGCCAGCCACACGAGTCGAGACCATCGAAGAGCTTGACCGTGACTTCCGGGCGGGTTTGGCCGACTCGGGGCCTCGACTTATCGAAGTGCTTGTGTAACCCCGCTGGGGCCGAAAGTTGTCCTAGTTGTCAGTCGAAATTGTCGCCCGCATGAGACTCATCGATTGCCTCATGCGAGCCGTCTGGATTCCGATACAGCGTGACTCCCTCGTGCAATGCGGTTGATTGCATCCGGGTCTCCGAGCTGTCTTCGGTATATCCGACTTTCTCTCCCTGCCCGATATTCACACTTTTGAATCGCCTGGCCAGGCGGATGATCGGGTTAGTGGATGTGTGTGATCTCTTCATTTCTGCGGTCATGATGATTCGCCCCACTTCATCGCAGATTCAGTGAATTGATTATAACTCTGGCGGCTGTGAAAGCTCCTAGGAATCTGCCCGGAACGATTCGGCTGACGTCGTAGTCTGAATGGCACCCGGAGTCACGGTTGCTGACCCGATTTGGATAGGGTGGAGTCATGAAGTCTGTCCCTCAATTTGTCTCGGCATTGACCGTGGCACTCGCCCTTTTACTCAGCGGCTGCAGCGGCAGTGAGACCGAGGCCGGTGACATCGAGCCCGGTCAGGTTGCCGAGGTTCCCAGCAGTGAGTTCGACAGCACCGATGAACTTGGTGATTTTCTTCGTGACACTGTCGCCGAGGTCCATGTACACCGTGAGTCCGAGAGCAACCCGGACTTCGACCACAACAGAGACGCCGACCGCCTACACGTCGAATTCCCTTCAAACGGAGAGATGAACACCGATAAGAAGGCCACCGCCGATGCGGTTCAAGCTGCAGGCAGCGCCGAATTCGCCTATGACATGCTCATGGTCACCGGCACCACCGATGCAGGCACCTGGTCGTATATGTACAGCACCGACACCGTTGACGAACTCACTGCCAGTGGCTCAGCTGTTGAAGCTGACTCTGTATGGGACTCCGCCGATCAGGACTTCGACTCCGTGCATCGCTGAGGAGGAAGTTGGAGCGCCTGATTTCAACTGGCCCCGAACTCGGGCCTCAACCGATGACAGTCTCAACCGATGACGGCCTGGGCAACGAGATTATCCAAGCGTCGGACGTCGAGGCCCTTGCCGATCTTGATCTTCACATGACCGGCCCGAGTCCACAGCTCCAGTTCGGCGTTGAAGTCGAGTTTTCCGCTGTTCTCACTCGACCACATGTTGATGGACGAATAGGGAATCGAGTACATCTCGATCTTTTTGCCCGTCAGCCCCTGGGCGTCACGGATGATGAGTCTCTTGTTCGTGAAGATCGCCGAGTCACGAATCGTTCTATACGCAGCGACCGGAGTCTCTCCTGCCACCAGGATCGGACTGAGGTCGTCTGGAATGGGACACTCAGAGGTGAAGGTCCACGCTGCCAATGCCTGAAGATCGTTAGCCATGATCGAATTATACTGCGTAAGTAGTGAGATGCTGAATCCGGCGCAGAGAAGGGAGGATGAGCGGTTGCTACTTCTCCAGAAGGACACAAAGTGACACCATTAACGTCGCTGATCGAGAACGATCGCTATGTCTGCCACCTCCGAGCGCAGCTTTTCTAGGAGTTGATCGCCTTGGTCCCAATAGCGCCCCTCATTTTCAACCGAGTCCCATTCAAATTCAGGGCCGTGCCTGTCCGTGAAGTGTGAGCTCCAGAGCTCCATCAATTCCCTCAGCCCAGATGCAAGTCCATTGGACAGATCGTAGTCCCAGGGGTCCATCGCATACTTCTCGGTGCCGCTTTTCCATAGCGGGTACTTCCTCCCGAAATCGGGAAAGTACCTGATCTCGCGCAGTTTCCTGCCCATCCCTACTTCTCCACTACAACCCCATCAGGGTCAGCAAACACCATTGCGCCAGGGCGGATCGTGGCACCGCCGACCTCGACCGTGACGTCGAGCTCGCCATCACCGGTCTTTGCACTCTTGCGCGGGTTGCTGGCCAGGGCCTTGATGCCCAAGCCCATGGACGACAGTGCCACTCGATCGCGGACAGCTCCATTGATGACGACGCCGGCCCAGCCGTTGTTCACGGCCAGCTCTGCGATCATGTCACCCATGAGGGCAGTGGCGATGGAACCGCCACCGTCGATGATGAGCACGGCCCCGTCGCCGGGCTGGGACAGGGTCGACTTCGCCAGTGCGTTGTCCTGAAAGCAGCGCACGGTCCGAGCCGGCCCGGAGAACGAGTCCTTGGCACCGAAGTCACCGAAGTTCAGAGCAATCGAATTGAGTTCTAGTCCGCGTTCGTCCCAGAGATCAGCGGTCGAGACTGTCATGGTGTTTTCCTCCAGGTAGGTGAGTCACACAAAGTGGTCAGTTGAGAAGATGTTGGCCGTCGGCACCAGACTATGCGAAGGCTCCGGCCCGAGCATAGAGCCCCGGCACACCACCCGAGTGGATGAAGACCACATGCTCGTCGGGGCCGAACCGTCCCTGTCTGATGAGATCGATGAGGCCGGCCGCGGCCTTCCCGGTGTACACCGGGTCGAGGAGAATTCCCTCGGTCTGAGCGAAGAGTCGTACGGCTTCGATCATTCCCGGTGTCGGCAGCGCATACCCGGTGCCGAAGTACTTGCCCAGGCCGAGGCTGCGATCGCGGGGGACCGGTGGGAGTTCGAGGAATGAGGCGACCTCGTCGACGAGCCCTACGATCTTAGGCTCTTGATCGTCCTGCGAGCGGCTGACGTTGATGCCGACCACAGGAATCTGACTGCCGGCACCGTGAAGACCGGCGACGAGTCCTGCCTGCATCCCAGCAGACCCACTCGGGGTCACGATCGACGATACGTTCAGGCCCACCTCGGCGAACTGGGTGAGCAGCTCCTGCGCGCAGTCGACATAGCCCAGGGCGCCGGTGACGTTCGAGCCGCCGACAGGGATGACATAGGGCTTGCGCCCCTGAGCTTCAAGCTCGGCGGCCAACTCGTCGGCACGGGCGATCAGGTCACTGCCGTTGGGATGAACCTCAGCCGAATCCGCGCCGAGGAGGTCGAAGAGCAGGAAATTGCCCGTGTGCTCAGGTGGATTGCCCCCGGCATCCGCCGGGATCGGCACCCCGTCGGAACCGAGGTCCTCTTCGAGAACCAGGTGGCACTCGAGTCCTTCGCGTCTGGCCGCCGAGAGCGTGAGCCGGCAGTGATTGGACTGCACCCCACCTGCGGTGACGAGAGTGTCGGCGCCGTGCGCCAGGGCATCGGCGATGAGGAACTCGAGCTTGCGGGTTTTGTTCCCACCTTGTGTCAGGCCCAGCTGGTCATCGCGTTTGATCCAGATCTGGGGGCCGCCCAACTCCGTGCTCAGATGCTCGAGGTGTTCAAGCGCGGTGGGTCCGTTGGAGTAGCGGCGGCGAGGCAGTGTGTTCAGGTCAACCATGGTTCCTGAGTCTACGTGCCAACTGTTCTCGGCAGGCTCAGTGGGACGACTCAGTGCGGTCCTTGAACTGGATATGGTGAACCGCCGGGTGCAGGCCATGTGTGGCGGCTTCATTGTTGACTCCGAAGATCAACAGTTCTCCGGTGACCTTGTTCTTATAGACCACGGACGACGACTTGCCGGCCCCGTCGGCGGCGATGCGATCCCACTGACTCGCATGCTCGTCACCATGCTTGGACAAGGCTTTGACGACGCCGGGTGTGGCGTATTCCCGGACTTCTGTGTCGGAGCCGACACCCCACGCCTTCACGAGGGCATCCGCGTAGCCGGACGCATTCGTCGGATAGCCATCGCTGTGCGCATCGACGGCAACACTGACCTCGGAGCCCGAGCCGGAGCCGGAATCTGCTGGGGAATTCGTTGCGGCCAGCGCGGATCCGCCGGTGATTGCTGCTCCCGCGAGGCCAACGAGCGTCGCGACTGACAGCGCTGCTGCGTGATTGCGAAAGGTGGTGTTCATAGCGTCATTGCCTCCTGCTGTGACAGTCAGAGTGAGTGACCGTCGGTGAGATGTCATCGATCCTAATGATTATCGTCACTGCAGGTGAGCGACGAACAGCGGTCCCTGAGTAAGCTCTCAGTGACTGTTGCAGTTCTGCGAATTTCACGTTGCAACGACGTCGCAACTTCGAGATATTTGCATGAACCCTTGTGGAAACGCCGAGTTGACGGACCGATAAGGACGGTTTCAAGCGGGCAGCCGAAATGCGATCGTGATCAAGAAATTTCGGACCAGTCGTCGTCTCGGGGGTGTCGTCGGACTTAAACGTCGGCCGATTCGGTGGTGTCCGAGCCGGTGACATCGGGGTCGAGCTCCTGAGATTCTTCGGACTTGTCCATCCAGTCCTTCCCGTCCAGGACGCGGGCGACCATCATAGAACTGGCCTGATCGCCGACCGCGTTGACGGTGGTGGCCGGGGGATCGATGACGGTGCCGATGATCTGGATGACAGGCAGTGCCGCGGCAGGGAAGCCGTAGAGGGTGATGATCATCAGCTCCCCGATGAATCCGCCCGAGGGGATGCCGGCCATGACCATCCCGGCCAGCAGGGCCACAGCGATGCCGATGAGGATATTTCCGGGGGTGAAGAAGTCGCGCTGGAAGACGGCGAAGAGGAAGGCGATCTTGAGGATCGCAGACAGACTCGAACCCTCCATGTGGATCGTCGCCCCGATCGGAATGATCGTCTCCCGAATATCGCGGGGCACACCGATGCGCTCACCGGCCCGGAGATTGGCCGGGATCGCGGCCACCGAGGAGGACGTGCCCAAGGAGATCGCCGTCGGCTCGATGATGTTCGCCCAGAACGCGACGATTCCGCGCCGGCCGCCGGCAAGGAAGGAGTAGAGCGTGAAGGCGACGACGAAGTAGACGATCGCCACGGGGTAGTAGACGAGGAAGGCACGGACGTAATCGCCGACCAGCTGTGCCCCGAGCTCACCGATCAGAGCCGCGAAGTAGGCGCCCAGGCCGATCGGGGCGTAATACATGATGATCGAGGTGAACTTGAGGAATACCTCGGATCCCGAATGGAGGAATGCGGCGAACGGGCGGCCCGCCTCGCCGATCTTGGACGTGGCGATGCCGACGATGACCGCGAAGACGATGAGGGCGAGCATGTGCTCGGCGGAGAGGATCTTCGAGAAGTCGTCGACGACGAAAGTCTGAACAAGCTGATCGCCGATCGATCCGAGCTCTTCGACGTCCTTGGGCTGAGTCATCTCGACCTGGACGCCCTGGGTGGCCTTGGTGATCCACAGGGCCGCGATCATCACGATCGAAGCGATGATGCCGGTGACCGCGAAGATGCCGAGCATGCTGCCGAGGATCTTGCCCAGCCGCGTGGCTGAGGACATACCCGCCACCGCCGAAGAGATGGAGAAGAAGACCAGCGGCACAACGAGGGTGAACATCATGTTGATGAACAGCGTGCCGAAAGGTTTGATGACTGCGGCCTTCTCGCCGAAGATCAGGCCGATGATCGCACCGATGACGACGCCGGTGAGGATGAACAGCGGGAAGCGATAGTTGCGCAGGATTTGGCCGAGCTTCGACGGGGACTGCTGCGGGTTGCCGGCAGCTGCTGGGCCTGCAGTGGATGCCATGAGCGACGACCTTTCCGGGGTATCGGGGTGCTCGGAGAGCAAGGAGAACTGTTCAGGCGATCCTAAGGGATTGAGCGAATTCAAGCTGAGTCGTCCGCCCGGTGAAAGCGGACTTCCGGAGCGGCAGGCGAGCGGCAGGCGAAACACCCTGTGCTTAACGATCAATTAGTTTAGACTGGGTTTCGTGAACGATCAGAACCTGGACAATGTTGTCCCTCCGTCTTCCACCGACTCCCTGCTCTCATCAGCAGACATCGAGTTCCTCCTCTACGATTGGCTGCGCGTCGACGAGCTCTGTGAGCGCGAACGATTCGCCGGACACTCCCGCGAAACCTTCGACTCGGTGCTGTCCGCCAGTGAGGAGCTGGCAAAGGAGCACTTCGCCCCGCACGCTAGAAAATCCGATCTCAACGAACCAACCTTCGACGGGGAGAGAGTCACCCTCATCCCCGAGATCAAGACTGCACTCGAACGATTCGCCGATGTCGGGCTGCTGTCAGCGACCATGGACGAGGAGGTCGGAGGCATCCAGCTGCCCCAGACCGTGGCCACCGCCTGCTTCACCTGGTTCCAATCGGCGAACATCGCGACCTCGAGTTATCCGATGCTGACCATGGCAAACGCCGGCCTGCTGTTGGAATACGGGACACAGGAGCAGATTGAGACCTTCGTCCTCCCCGAGATCGAAGGCCGGTTCTTCGGCACCATGTGCCTCTCGGAACCCGAAGTCGGATCCTCACTTGGTGACGTCACCACGCGAGCCGTCCCCGATCCAGACGGGCCCGAGGGCATCTTTCGGGTACACGGCACGAAGATGTGGATCTCCGGCGGCGACCACGAACTGTCCGAGAACATCGTCCATCTCGTCCTCGCCCGGGCCGACGGCGATGGACCGGGAACCAAAGGGCTCAGTCTCTTCATCGTGCCCAAGCACCTCGTCAACAGCGACGGCAGCCTCGGTGAACGCAACGATGTCGTGCTCTCGGGCCTCAACCACAAGATGGGCTGGCGCGGGACCACGAACACGCTGCTCAACTTCGGGGAGGGAACGCACACACCACACGGTTCATCCGGTGCTATCGGCTACCTCGTGGGGGAGCGCGGCAAGGGCCTGTCCTACATGTTCCACATGATGAACTCGGCGCGCATCGGCGTCGGTGCTGGGGCCGTCGCGCTCGGCTACCACGGTTACCTCGACGCACTGCGCTATGCCCGTGAACGCCGCCAGGGCCGCTCCGACGACGGCCGCGGCAAGGATTCCCCGCAGGTCCCGATCATCGAACACGCCGATGTCCGCCGCATGCTCCTGGCCTCGAAGAGCTACGTCGAAGGCGGACTCGGTCTCATCCTCTACGCCGCCACGCTCCTCGACGAATCCGAAACTGCAGAGGACGAGGCCGAGCGTGCACGCGCGGCGCTTCTTCTCGACGTGCTCACCCCGATCGTGAAGACCTGGCCAAGCGTGTGGGGGCTGAAGGCCAATGACCACGCGATTCAGGTCCTCGGCGGAGCCGGCTACACCCGCGACCATGCCGTCGAGCAGCTGTTCCGCGACAATCGACTCAACCCGATCCACGAAGGCACACACGGCATCCAGGCCAAGGATCTCCTCGGCCGCAAGGTCGTCATGAGTGGGGGAGAAGGGCTGAAGGTTCTCGTGGAGGAGATGCGCTCCACCCTCGCGGAGGCGACCGCTTCGACCTCGTGGAACGCAGAAGCTGCTGCTTTGGCAGCGGCCATCGACCGCGTCGAAACCGTCACCGCCGCTGTGTGGAAGTCGGGTGAACCTGTTCATGCGCTGGAGAACGCGTGGACCTACTTCGAAGCGGTGGGGCACACGGTCATCGCCTGGCTGTGGCTGCAGCAGGGTATGGCCGCCGAGGCAGCCGTGGCGTCGCGTGGTGACTCGAGACTGCTGCGGGGCAAGATCACTGCCGCCCGCTACTTCTTCGTTCATGAACTGCCGCAGACCGGGCCCTGGTTCGATCTTGTTGAGGGTGGCCCGTCAACGTTCACCGAACTGGATGACACGTGCTTGTGAGGGTGTGAGCCCTGGTGGTGGGCTTTCACCGAGAGCATCCCCTTGTTACGGTGGCGGCTCAAGCGGAATGTTCTCGTCGTTCCCCTTAAGAATCAGTACCGGTTGCGATGAGGCGTCCGCACTATCCGAGGAGGGAAGCACGATGACAGTAATTTCACCGTCGACAACCACGGATCTCTACCCCACCCGCACCGGTGAGACCACCGAAGTCCTCGACCGCAGGGGACCGATCGCCTTCGGCTCTGCCGAACAGGGGCCTCTCGATGCGAAGTCGCTGCAGCATTACGATGACAAGGGGTTTCTCACCATCGATGAACTCATCACCCCCGATGAGCTTCAGACGTTCCGAGCCGAGCTTGCCCGTTTGGCCAATGACCCGAAGGTCAAGGACGATGACGCCACCATCGTCGAGGCGAAGTCCAACGAAGTCAGATCGATCTTCGACATTCACCGCAGCAATGAGATCTTTCGCAAGATCGCCAATGATCCCCGGGTCATCGCCCGCGCGGAGCAGCTGCTGGGGTCCGAGGTCTACATCCACCAGAGCCGCATCAACTACAAGCCGGGGTTCGTGGGCAAGGAGTTTTCCTGGCACTCCGACTTCGAAACCTGGCACGCCGAGGACGGCATGCCCGAGCCACGTGCAGTGAGCCTGTCGTTGTCGCTGACTGACAACTACTCGTTCAACGGGCCGCTGATGATCATGCCCGGTTCGCATCAGCGCTACATCAGCTGTGTCGGAGGCACCCCGGAGGACAATTACAAGAAGTCACTGGTCATGCAGGGCGCGGGCACTCCCGATCCGCAGACGCTGACTGACTTCGCCGATGAATACGGCATCGATGTTCTCGAGGGACCTGCCGGTGGTGCGGTCATGTTCGATTCCAACTGCATGCACGCCTCGAACGGAAACGTCACGCCGTATTCGAGGTCGAACATCTTCATCGTCTACAACTCGGTGGAGAACACATGTGTCGAACCTTTCGCCGCACCGAAGCCGCGGCCGGAATTCGCCTGCAGCACGGACTTCACTCCCGCCGGTTCCTGACGCGGACGACCTGAGGCAGTACGGACGGCCAGACACAGAGGCCCCAATCTGATGGAGAGGGTCCGGCACCTGGATGACCAGGTGCCGGACCCTCTTTCAGCCTGTCAGGGACTCTTCGTCTGTCAGCGTGTCCGCGTGTCAGTCGTTTGAGTCGCTTCGCTGGGGCGCCTTCGACTCGTCGACGGCCTCATGCGAGCCATCCGGGTTGCGGTAGAGCTTCACGCCCTCGCCGTCGGCAGCAGTTTGGGCTTCCTCTTCGACGTGTTCCTGAACGTATCCGGGAGTTGATCCGTATGAGACGTCCGGTCCGCTCGCCTTCGAAGCCACCTCGTCGAGTTTGTCGTTGATCTTGTCGATCTTCTTCCGCTGATCCTGATCGTCAGTCATGTCTCAACACCCCACTTCGTCCAGATCGGTCTGAGCCTCCATTCTACTCCGAGGCAGGTCGGAGGGGGCCAGGAGCGGGCCGCTTGGCACCGACAGACTGATCACAAGATAGTTTGTCGTTTAGGGCTGCGTTCCTGATACGGTCGCTGACCGTGAAAGATGCATCAGCCTCCACCACTCGTCCCACTGCCTCCCGCCCGAACGATCGCATCGTCTCGATCGATGTCATCCGCGGCATCGCGATCGCCGGCATCCTGCTCGTCAACATCACCTATTTCCTCAACAGCGCCGGTCAAACCGCGGAACCGCGAGGCGTCGATGCCGTGGTGTGGCAGGTCGTCGACATCCTTGCATTGGGAAAGTTCCACTTCGTCTTCGCCTTCCTCTTCGGCACTGGGGTCTTCATCTTCCTCTCCCGACTGCGGGCGAAGGGCCGTTCCACCTGGGTTTACATCCGACGTATGCTCATCCTGATACTCGCCGGTGTGGTGAACTCCGCACTGGGAGGCATCGATGTGCTGACCTCGTACGGATGCCTCGGCTTGGTGCTTCTGCTGCTCACCCTCCTGCCGCGATCGATTCTGTTCATGGTCGCCATCGCTGCGGCGATCATCCCGGACTCTCTGCACCTGGTCTCCACTCTTACTGCCGCGGGTCCTGAGGTTCCGGGAGCACTGCTGCTGATCTTGGAGTTCGGTCGCACACTGGGTCATATGGCCCTCGGATTCTGGTTGGCCGAACGCGGCCTGTTCGCCGCAGGAACTCGGGTTCCGGTTACCCGGATCTTTATGATCGCCCTGGTGGTGTCGGTACCTGTCTGGGTCTGGACCATCGCTGCCGGGACAGGGACGGACGCGGCTCATGAGATCGCGTTCCGCACGGCGATGATCCCCGGCCTCATGTACATCGCCGGGCTGATCCTGCTCCTTCGTCTGCCGGTCGCGCGGGGTTGGCTGTCGTTCCTGCGCTTCTACGGCCGGATGGCGTTCAACAACTATCTTGGTCAGACCGTCATCTGTGTGACGGTGCTTCCGCTGTTCGTTGCTGCTGGTCAGCTGTCTGCCGTCTCCGCATTGAGTTTCTGTCTCGGTGTCATTGTGGTCCAATGCGTGTTCTCGATGCTGTGGCTGCGTTGGTTCCGTTTCGGGCCTCTGGAGTGGGTCTGGCGCTGCGGCACCTATTTGGAGATCACGCCGTTGCTGGTGAGAGGATCGAACCGGAGCCTGTGAGGTATTCCGAAAACAGTATCGCTAGAGGCGCACGGAGGTGCATGATGGAGTTATCAGGTTTGCGCACCGACAGCCGAGGGGAGGTGTAGCCATGTCTGAGAATCCTCAGCCGGAGAAGGGCAGGGACGAATCTTCAACCACCCCCGCCGAGGCGAGCGACAGTTCCGAAGGAAGGTCAGAGTCAGAGCAGATCCGTCATGACCACGAGGACGAGATGGTCGACGAATGGGAAGACGAATCATTCCCCGCCAGTGACCCACCAGGTCACTACTGACCAAGCCTGAGGCGAGATGACTAGCGCGCAGCCCCTTCGGACTGCAATTGCGGTTCGATGGGGCAGCGCGCTTTACTGTCAGTGCGGTCGAATCAGGAGCTCACCGTCCGAGCAGACGGAGCGGAGCGACGGGGGAGATCGCGGGCCACACGGTCGAAATGACTCATTCCCTTCCACAGGCGTTGGTCTCCGATGACATAGAGCCGTCGTCTCGCGCGGCTGACTGCGACGTTGAGCAGATTGGGACTGTGAGAGGCCCATCCTTTGGCCCCCGGGCGATCTCTTGCTCCACCAAGAACGAGGATTACGACGTCAGCTTGCCGCCCCTGAGCCACATGAATAGTACCTGCCTTCAGCTCTGGTCGGTGTTTGGTTACCGTCTCCAAGGCTTCGGCCACACTCTTGAACGGCGAAATCGCGAGGATCTCCGAATCCGGAATCTCTCTCTTCTTGAGGTAGTCGAGTGCATCGTTGAACGCGGTGATTTCGTCAGGTTGAAGGTGATTCCCGTCGAGAGTGGCGGGCCGATCCGCCCAATAGCTCTCCGCAACAATGTCTTCTTCACGCCGCAGAGTCGAAAAGACATCAGACTGCGGATTGTTGCCTCGCTTCACATCGCTGATCATGAGCCCGTCGTAGGCGATTGCATTGGAGATCGAGAACATCGGGTCATCACATCGACGATGAATCCTCAGCGGAGAACCGACCCAGATTCCATTGTCGCCCGAGCCGATCCTTGTTCCGTACCGATTGACCCGGTCAGCAAGAGTCTGCACCGAGGCACGAGGAGCCAGCCAGATGTCGGAAACATTGTAATGTGAGGCGATATCAAGTGACGCCTTTGCCGGAACAGTCATCACGGGCTCCAGCTGCATAGGGTCACCGACGGCGAGTACACGGGAGAAGCGCCAGATTGCACCGGCAGCGAGCTGAGGAGTGGCTTGCCCGGCCTCATCGATGAAGAGCCACCCCAGTGATTCCTGCCCCAGGGGTCCGAACATTCGTGGAACCGAGGCGAAAGTCGTTGATATCAAAGGAATCAGCAGAAACAGTGTCTGCCAGGCGGCTCGTCGCTTGTCTGCCTCCAACTGGTACGGAATGGAACCCTGCATGACGTCGACGGCGGCCATCAGGCTTTGGTAGAACTGCTTGGCCGCGTTTTCGATGAGATCACGGTGGAGGTCCAAACCAGCGAGGAAAAGGTCGGATCGTGCCTCATTGAGTTTCTCGTCGAGCCACGGTGCCTGCTTCTCGCGCTCGATATCGTCAGTCTCTCGCGGAAGACTTCCTTTGAGATCGGCGCGATCCTTGGCGCATTGCTTTTCGAGCCATGCAATCCGTTTCCTGGTCGAATCGAGAATTCTGATGGCGTTGTCATGTGCCCGGTGCATATGGCGCAGTGTCTGTTCGATATCGGCGCGCAACTGCGAGGCATGACTCGCGGACGAGTGCGCCGCATCCGCGAGGTGAATCTTCTTCTCGTGATCTGCCCGCCAGGTGGGAAGCTTGGAAAATCCCGAAAACAAGTTCTCCCAGAAACCCGGCCGTAACTGCAGATGACGGTCAGCTTCTGCTTGTGAAGAATCAGATAACCGATGTGCGTCTCGTTCATCCGCGGACGCTTGAGCGAACTGGCCCTCCAGCTCCCGCCTTTGCTGTTCTGTGGCTTCCGTCCTGTGTGTCGCCGAGGCAAGCGACGATGGTGCATTGTTCAGCTCGATCAAACGAGATTCAACTGCACGTCGCTCGTCAACTGTTTCTCGGACTTTGTTGTCGGCTTTGCGGAATCGCTCCTTTGCTGACTCCCAGCTCCGACGTGGGGACGTGCGATTGGATCTGAGGTCGTTGAGAAAGGTGCCCAACCCTTCAAGCCCGGATTCTTTGTCTCCCCACCAGAGTTTTTGGCCGGCTTCTCTGCGATTGGAAGACTTTCCGAGCTTGGCGGCGACTAACCCCCAGGCCTCAGTAGCCGATTCAGTATTGATCCCTTCAGCGCCCTTCGCCGTCTTTGGCAGTTGGTCGAACGCAAGATGACTCGCGAGGTCGGCGAAATAGTCAGCATCGTCGTTCCACCTGCCGCCAAGAGCCGCTCGAGCTGGAATCTCGCTGCTGACATTCTCCACTGCCGAATTGTTCGAAGAGGCAACGACCATTTCGAACCCGGTGAGCTCAGGGCGCAGGACGTGCACGATTCTGGGCCATTCGTCTCGGTCCTTCCATCTCAGTGCTTCTCCGGTGAAAGCATCAGCGGCGCGTTGGAGCTTGGCGATGCTCCTTGCGCGTTCAACGACGAGACCCGCGAGGACATCACGCAGCATCG
Organism: Brevibacterium sp. FME17; assembly: GCF_014897515.1. Classification (NCBI taxonomy): domain Bacteria; kingdom Bacillati; phylum Actinomycetota; class Actinomycetes; order Micrococcales; family Brevibacteriaceae; genus Brevibacterium; species Brevibacterium sp. FME17. The sequence continues at coordinate 247,458 of NZ_JABUYD010000002.1, read as the reverse complement.
TGGTCTTGCCCGTGCCAGGTGGACCGTTCACAGCAAGTATTCCGCTGTCTCCGTGTAAATCTGTGACTGCCTGATTCACGGCAAATTGCTGACTGAGCGCCAGCGGATGATTGGGATCTGATGGCCAACGTCCCGCGGGCAGTCGTTCGGGACCGAGCAACCTGTCTACTTTCTCAGGCTCCTCGATCATGTCGATGCGGTCTCGAGGTTCCGAACCTTCGGGTGTGAGATAGTCTCTGAGCGCATTGCCGAAAGGTTTCGAAGATCTTGAGGCTCGACGGATCTGTACCAGATCATCTAGGACGAAGCTGTTGAGGAAATCAGAGTCATCGGGACTCGAGTCCTTCGGAAGATAGAGACTGTTGACCCTCACAATTGCTGAGGCGAACGACTTTAATTTGCCGATTCCGGCAGTTCTATGAGCCACCTTGACCAACTGCTGGAGAGCAACCTCATCAATCGGCGGCGGTTCGGACGTGCGCGCTTCGTCCCGTCGCTCGGCTTGCAGCTTGTCAATGGCATCGGCCAACTCTTCCGATGCCAGATCGAACCCATCGAGCCAGTCGGGGCTCTGCGGGCCCGGGTTGTGAGCTCGACCCACGCCCCACAGCGCGCCCGACAGGATCTGACTGCCGGTCGAAACCTCTCCTGCAGAGTCCACAACGATTTTGGCAGCGGCGCTTACACCACCACGACGCGGATCGTATGCCTCATCGTCGTCAACGAAGACCTTGTGCAAAGCCTCGTAGATATCAGGAATCTGATAGACACCCAGGTACAGGGTATGGCGCCATTCATGAGGCTTCTTCTCAGTCCTCTTCTTAGACTGATTGGCACTCTGCGCGGGGTGTTCTGGCAGAGCATTCCACGGAAGCTCGTCTCCGGGGCGCCAATCGATGACTTGCTTCGTCGACGACGCTGCGCGCATTGTCAGTGCCGGAAGCTGTTGGGGGTTGAACTGTTCAAGCATCTGCCAGGTGGAGAGCACTCGCTCTGGTTCGGACGTGTTCGAAGATCGTCGACTCTGCATAAGACGAGCCTAAAACACAATGTCACTTCTGTAATGAGCTTGGGTAATGAAGGTAGGCGGCCAAAGGTCTGTGACCGGCATGTGGACTCGAGGTACAGGTCAGGGCGACGGTGCTGTCTGGCCGAATCGGTGCGGCGGCTTCAAGGACTTCTCCGATGGTTACCGACGTACCCTTTTACGTTGGCATCTTGACCTGCTTTCGCTCACACTAGGCGAGAGAAGCTGCAATAAATGTCATCGGCTGTCGTAAGAGGAAATCATCTCCGCAAGCAAACAATCTTCTCTGGCCGAGCAAACCCGCTGGCCGACGCTTATTCCGTCACTGATCGTGAGGCCTCAATGACCCAAAGTCCAGAGAACCCAGGCATTCCAGAGGGCCCAGACCTCGCAGTCTCCGGCGACGCCACACCTCCCGGGTTGTCCTACTTAGCCACCATTGACGTTGAAGTGGACGCGCCGATCGCCATCGGCACCACAGTCGACGGGCTGCGCAAGGTCATCCCGATCCGCGGCGGCAAGGTCTCAGGCCCGGGACTCAGCGGCGAGGTGCTCGACGCCGGTGCCGACTTCCAGCAATACCCCAGCGAGACCGTGGCCTACCTGGCCGCCGACTATGTACTGAAAACCGACGACGGGCACCACATCCTCGTCGAGAATCGGGCATTGCGCACCGGCAGCAGCAGCGACCTGAACAAGCTGATGAACGGCGAACAGGTTGACCCTGAGCGAATCTATTTCCGCTGCGCACCTCGTTTGAGCGCCGACCAGTCCGGCCCATACGCCTGGCTCAGCGACGTCCTGTTCATCGGCTCCGGAGTGCGCAGCCCCAACGGCGTGCGCATCTACATCTTCCAGGTCCGCTGAAATTTGCCAATTCCGCTCGCGCCATCCAGTGCCACAGACCTCGGGCTTATGGCCTGACCGTCACACTCCTGCAGCTTCTCTGACGTCCGGGCGACGGTTGGCCTCAACATCGACTCCGCGCATGCCCAGAAGCACGATTGCCGCCAGCAGAAGCACCACGCCGACGAAGACGTAGATCGCCTGCGGAGTCCATCCGCCGTCGAGCATCGCACCGGTGGCTGTCGGGGCGATGATCGCGCCGAAGCGACCGATCCCGATTCCCCAACCCACACCGGTCGAACGCAGTGAAGAGGAGTAGGACTGCGGGGTGAGAACGTAGAGGCCGGCAATGCAGCCGTTGCTGAACATGCCGACCAGGACGCCGACGATGACGACCAGAACGATCCACTGCGCGGTGAAGATGAACACTGCCATCAGGATCGCAGCCAGCACTGAGAAGCATGCCAGAACTGACCGGGTCGACCAGCGGGAGGTGAACAGCCCGAAGGCGACAGAGCCGATCGCCCCGCCCAAGGTCAGACCGACAGTGACGATCATTGACAAGGTGTCGGTGAGCCCGGTTTCGTGTATGAGTCGCGGGGTCCAAGAGTTGACGAAGTAGAAGCCGAACATCACGATGAAGAACGTTGCCCAGACGACGAATGTGACCCGGCGGTTGCGACGGTTGAACAGAGCCAGGACACCTGAGTCGCTCGTCGCGTTCTCCTCGGCGATGGTCGTGGCAAAGAGATCGACCGTGTCGGTGAAGCCCAGCTTCCGAGCAATGACATCGAGCTTCTTCTGCGCGGTCGCCGGTTTCCGGTTGTAGAGATAGGACGGCGACTCGGGGACCAGCAGCAGGACGAGAACGAGGGACGCCGTGGCGAGGCAACCGCCGAGGACGAAGACCGAGCGCCAGCCTGAGGTGGCGATGAGCGAGACCATCACCGATCCGCCGAGTGCTGCACCGATGCCGTAGCCGGCGGTGTAGATGCTGATGACCAGGCCGCGGCGCTTGCGGGAGGCGTACTCCGCGCAGATGACATTGGTGCCCACCAGAATGCCGCCCACGCCCAGTCCTGTGACGACGCGCCAGATGCCCAGCTGAGCCGCCGAGGTGGCGGTGGCGGAGAGGAAGAGACCGCAGATATTGACGATGAGAGCCACAATCGTCATGTTCCGTCGCCCGATCCGGTCCGCAACCGGGCCTAGGACCAGGGCGCCGATTGCCATGCCGAGCAGCGCCGCACTCATCACCAGTCCGAGCGCCGTCCCCGAGAGGGAGAACTCCTCGCTGACCTGGTTCGAGGAGAAGGAGATGGCAAGGACGTCATAGCCGTCAAGGGCGTTGAGAAGGGTGCAGATGCCGACGATCAGCCATTGATAGGCCGACATTCGAGAGGTGTTGAGTCGTTCGCGCAGGTCCACCGCATACTCCGATTCTGAGGTGAGATAAGCACCCGCACCATTGCGGGATACCTATGATGATAGGGAAAGCGTGACGCTCAGCACATTATCAGCGGCGTCGGACTCGGGCAATGGCCGCGCGGTGGCGAGCGGGTCGATGGCACCCCGGTGTCATCAGCGAAAAGCAGTTTACCTATGGACATAGGTAAATACCTATGCGTATAGTGATTTCAAGAACCCACCGCAGTGTTCGCGAAAGGAATCGCCACGTGGAGGCAACGACCGCTACCAAGGTGCTGGACGACTTCTCTTTGGAGATGACCGGCAAAGACATTCCCAGCCTGCAGCAGGCTGCTCATGCGATTCCGCAGGGAACGCGCGTCAACGTCACGTTCCTCGGCAACGAGAATCTTCAGATGCGTGTCGAGGCCGCCAAGGAAGTCCTCGAACTCGGATTCGTTCCCGTTCCTCATATCTCGGCCCGCAGGCTGAAGTCAGAGACCGAGCTGCGCGAGTTCCTCGATGCTCTGCAGCAAGCTGGGGCCAGTGACCATGTCTTCGTAGTCGGGGGAGACCCGGCAACGCCCGAAGGCCCCTACCCTGATTCGCTCTCGGTCATCCGCTCCGGAATCCTGCAGGACTATGGGGTGAGGGAGGTGGGCATCGCTGGTTACCCCGAAGGCCACCCCGACATCAGCACGGAGACTCTCTGGGAGCACATGTCTGCGAAGACCGAGTCTCTGACGGAGCAGGGGCTGGGCCAAGTCGTCCTCACCCAGTTCGCCTTCGACGCTGCGGCGGTCGTGGCGTGGGTCCATGAAGTGCGCGGCTGCCGCATCGAGGCTGACCTTCGCATCGGCACCCCCGGTCCCGCAGGCATCAAACGACTCCTGGGCTATGCCCGCCGCTTCGGTGTGGGCGCCAGCGCGGGAATCGCGAAGAAGTACGGGTTCTCGCTGACGAATCTGATCGGCACTGCCGGACCGGAGCGATTCCTCAAGGATCTGACCTCATACGAATCCATCACCTCGGCGTCCTCAGGGGTCAAGACCCACTTCTACACCTTCGGCGGACTCGCGTCCACAGCCGAATGGGTCCAAGACTTCACTGCACAGGCCTGAACGCCAGTCACACACAGAGATAAGAACAGAGAGGTTCATCGACCATGACAGACAATCTCCAGCAGATCCTCGATTCGACCAATGCCGTCGATCATCTGCGCAATTCGCAGATCGGCTCGTACATCTATCCGGTCGTCCCCGCTGACTTCACCAACTGGATCAAGGAACAGAAGGCATGGCGTGAGACCGCTGTCCTCTACGATCAGTCGCACCACATGGACAACGTATTCCTCAAGGGTCCCGATGCCATCAAGCTGATCTCCGACACCGCGATCAACTCGGTCGCCAAGTTTGCTGTGAACAAGGCCAAGCAGTACGTGCCCACCACCGAATCCGGCCACGTTGTCGGCGACGGCATCCTCTTCCACGAAGCCGAAGACGAGTACGTGTACGTGGGACGCTCACCCGCGTCGAACTGGCTGCTCTACCACGGTGAGACCGGCGGCTACTCGAACCTCGACATCGAGGTCGACCGCAGGTCCCCATCACGGCCATACGGTCACGCTGTCAGCCGCCGCTACTACCGCTTCCAGATCCAGGGCCCCAACGCCTGGGCGATCATCGAAAAGCTCAACGGCGGCGAGCTGGAGAAGCTGAAATTCTTCAACATGTCGACCATGACCATCGTCGGCAAGCAGGTTCGCACCCTGCGCCACGGCATGGCAGGTGCCCCCGGCCTCGAGATCTGGGGCCCCTACGAGGACCACGACGCGATCCGAGATGCCATCGTCGAGGCGGGTGCTGAGTTCGGTCTGCTGCCCGTCGGCGCGCGGGCCTACCCGTCAAACACGCTGGAGTCGGGTTGGATTCCCTCGCCGCTGCCGGCCATCTACTCTGGAGAGGCCGAGCGCGGCTACCGCGAATGGCTCGGCGCCGACAGCTACGAAGCCACAGGCACACTGGCTGGATCGTTCGTCTCCGACAACATCGAGGACTATTACCTGACCCCATGGGAGCTCGGCTACGGGTCGTTCGTGAAGTTCGACCACGACTTCATCGGCCGCAGTGCCTTGGAAGCCATGGATCCGGCAACCCAGCGTAAGAAGGTGACTTTGGCCTGGGATGCCGATGATCTGGGTGAAGTGCTGTCCTCCCCGCTCAATGTCGATGGACCGAATTACAAGTACTTCGACTTGCCCTTGGCCAACTACGGTTCGGCGAACTATGACTCGGTCGTCGATGCCGATGGCAATGTTGTCGGCATCTCGATGTTCACCGGGTACTCGGCCAATGAGCGCCGAGGTCTGTCCTTGGCCACGGTCAATCCCGACGTTCCCGAGGGAGCTGAGCTCAAGGTCGTCTGGGGCGAGCCCGATGGCGGCACATCGAAGGCATCGGTGGAGAAGCACGAGCAGACCGAGGTGGGTGTCGTCGTCAGCCCCGTTCCGTATTCGACGGTTGCGCGTCAGACCTATCGCGGTGGGTGGCGCACGGGCCAAGGCGCCTGAGAGTTGTAGTCTGAGGGGGTTCGGGCAGCGGGCCCGGACCCCCTCGCTGATTCACAGAATAGGAACCACGATGAGTCTCCGAAGCGCTCTCCTGGCGTTGCTCCGCATCGGCCCGATGTCCGGCTACGAGCTGCAGAAGCAGTTCTCCCAATCCGTTGGTCACGTGTGGCATGCCCCGGATTCGCAGATCTATCCCGAGTTGCGGAAGATGGCGAAAGAAGAGCTCATCATCGCTGAGGAGCAGACTCGCGGATCTGCTGGAATGCGCCGTGTCTATCATGTCACCGAGGCGGGGGAGCAGGCCTTCATCGACTGGATGCACAGTCCATTGAAGTACCAGCGCACACGCGACGCCGCTCACTTGAGGGCCGCATACCTCGAGTCGGCTGACCAGGACGCCGTCTTTACGTTCCTCAACGAGCACATAGCTCACTGGACGAGCGAACTCAAAGTCTGGGAGGACGAGATCGCCACCATTGAAGCTCTCGAATCTCCGATGCTCAATCGTCGTCTGGCAGTCACGGCCGATGAAGACCGTGAAGTCACCATTGAGTATAAGAAGTTCGCCTACGAGGGTCTGGCCGCCCGAGCCCGCAGCGAGATCGAATGGGCCCAGCGGGGCCTGAAGCTCAGCAAGAGGCTTGAACGAAAAAGCGCGCAGACCGCACAATAATTTGAGTTCGCCACCGTGGCGGAATCAAGCCGAGCTGCGAAGATTCACGAAGATGTTGCGGTGAAATTGTCCATACGAGCCCACCGGTAGCGCGTCTGTCTGTCGCACTGCACCAGGATGCGCAGGAACAGGCCGCCCGCAATGAGGCCACCGAGGAGATCTGTGGCCCAGTGCCAACCGAGGAGGAATGAGACCGCCACGGAGTTCACGCTGATCGCGACCACGACCCAGCACAGAATATGGACGAGCCGTCGGGAGGTGCCACTGTAGTGGGCGATGAGGTAGACGGCGGCGCCATAGATGAGCACCGCTTCGGCGGAGTGTCCGGAGGGGAAACTGATCCCACGATCACCGAACTCGAGCAGACCGCCTTGGAAGAATCTCGGATCATGCAAAGTTGTCGCCGGCCGGGCCAGCAGAATCTTCAGCCCCCCGATGCCGATGAAGAAGGCCGCCTCGGCCGCCAGCGCGAACCCGATCGGGCGCCAGGACTGCCTCCTGCGCGCGAGCACAATCGCAACAATCGCCAGCACGGGCATACAGACTGCCTGCCCGGCAATGCTGTCCAGAATATTCTGTGTGAACCACACCAGATCAGGGTTGAAAAGGTAGAGCCAGCGACGATTGAGCTGGTAGTCCCAGACTCGCAACGGCCCCGCGGCGAAGATAGTCAACACGACGAATCCGAGTGCCAGCACCCAAATTGAGGTTGCCTGAGTAAGCCATCCCTTACTCTTCGCCTGTACTCGGTCATGATCGGAGGGAAAGCCGGTCTGACCATCAGGCGCCATGCGAGAATCGACAACCATCAAGGGCGAGTTTAGTCGGTTCGAGGTGCCGACGTGGAAACAGCTGAATAATGGGAGTTGAACCACCAGCGCATCTTGGCGCTGAATACTATTGGTGTTATGACATGACTCACGTAGCATCAAGTATGGACGTCGTTGACTTTGTTCCAGAGCGCAATCAATTCGTCTACACCTTTGGCGGATCCCAACCGGCAGCCACGATCACACCCGGCACAGCCCTGCGCCTGTGGTCCGAGGACGCATTCAACAATGCGATCACTTCTGTCGCTGACATTCCGAGCGAAATGCTCGACGCACGGTATCTCAACCCGCAGACGGGACCCTTCTACGTCGAAGGAGCCCAACCGGGGGACACCCTGGTCATCCACATTGTCGAACTCACTCCTGCACGCAGTTGGGGAGCATCGGCGATGATCCCGTTCTTCGGCGGACTGACGGCAACGGACAGAACCAGCCTCCTGCACGACCCGCTGCCGGAAGGAGTCTGGATATACGAGATCGACTCCGCCGCACAGACGGTGGGTTTTCAGACGCACAAGGGCGACTTCGAACTGGCGCTGCCTCTCGAACCCATGCTCGGCACCGTGGGCGTGGCGCCTGCCGGAGGCGAGGTGCATTCCTCACTGACTCCCGAACGCTACGGCGGAAACATGGACACCCCCGAGATGAAGGTCGGTACGACAGCCTATTTCGGAGTCAACGTCGACGGAGCCATGTTCTCCATCGGAGACGGTCACTACCGGCAGGGCGAGGGCGAAGCGTGCGGCACAGCGGTCGAGGGGGCGATGAACTCGACGATCATCGTCGACCTCATCAAAGGCGGCGGTCCGGCGTGGCCGCGGCTGGAAAACGACGGCCATTGGATGGTGGTCGGGTCTTCGAGGCCGATGGAGGACTCGTGGAGGATCTCCCAAGTCGAAATGATCCGCTGGCTCGGCGAGCTGTACGGACTGGAGACCATGGACGCCTATCAGCTGCTCACCCAGATCTCCCTAGTCCCCGTCGCCAATGTGGTCGACACCAACTACAGCGTCGTGACGAAGATTGCGAAGTCCCTCCTGCCCACGCGCAGTGCCTTCGACGGGATCCACGCGGACCTGCGTGATCGTGCATGTTCCTTGTCCTAGTTCCAGAGAGCATCGAGGAGAAAGAGTTCCGTCATGGACCTGAAGATCAGCGGGAAGACAGCAATGGTCACCGGGGGCACACGGGGTATCGGGCGTGCCATCGTCGAGGCATTTATCGCCGAGGGTACCAACGTGGCCTTCTGTGCAAGAAAGGCCTCAGAGGTCGCCGAGGCGGAAGAATCCTTGGCTTCGAGGGGCAGAGCCATCGGCACGGTCCTTGATGTTCAAGACGCCACGTCTCTGTCCGAATGGGTCGAAGCCACGGCCGCAGAGTTCGGCGGAATCGACATGGTCGTCAACAGCGTCAGCGCCTTGGCGATACCGGATACCGAAGAGAACTGGTACGAGTCGTTCAACGTCGACATGATGGGCACGGTGAACCTGTCCAAGCTCGTGATCCCATATTTGGAGAAGAGCGATGTGGCATCGCTGCTATCCATCTCGAGTGTCTCTGGTCGAGAAGCTGACTTCGCCTCCGGGCCCTATGGCACGATGAAGACCGCGATCATCGGCTACATGGCCGGACTGGCGCTCAGCCTTGCCGACAAGGGCGTCAGGGTGAACACGGTGTCGCCGGGCAACACGTATCACGAGGACGGAGTGTGGCCGGGAATCGAGACGAGCGACCCTGAGCTGTTCTCGTTCGCGCTGGGCCTGAACCCCACAGGCCGGATGGGAACACCAGAGGAGACAGCTGCGAGCGTCGTCTTCCTGTCCAGTCCTCTGTCGAGCCGGACGTCTGGGGCGAACCTATTGATCGACGGTGCGTTGACTCGCGGTATCCAGTTTTGAGGTCACTGCAGTCGTTCAGTCGTCAGACTTTTCTTCGTCGGCCGCGACGGCGGGAGTTTGATCCTCATCGGGGGTGTTGGCTTCGGTGTCGTCGTTCTTCTCTTCGCGGTCGGTGGCATGAACGACGTGGGAAGTCGGCGCCGCTTCGGCGGCGTCGTCGAGGTTCTTGGTGGCTTTTTGGATTCCGTCTTCGATCGGCACGATCATCACCCTTCTCGATGGAGTGGGAAGTAGGACCGAGTCTACGCGCCGCCTGAGGCCGCGGCATAGAGTCGGGAGTGGTGTGCGCGCCGGAATACAGAGTTTTCAGAGGATCCGCCGTCGACGGTCCTGGTGCTTACTTGGATACCCATTCGAGGGAACAGGGGCGCTGGGACAGCTAAAGGTTGGTGCGACATCGTTTGGTGTGATGCAGGGACCCGACTCAATCGGCGATGGCATCACGCATCGCAACGATCTCACCCCGCTCCAGTGAGGTCAGCAAAGCAGGGTCACCTAGGTCGAGCTCCTGCTCCTGCAGCGTATAGGAGACATTTTTGAGCATCGACTTCGCACGCGCAGTCGGCTGTGTCGTCGCCCCAGCGGCAAGCGTCATCGACTGAATCGTGCGCTGGCGAACCTCGGCGATGTACCATCGGTTGTTCTTACCTGCGATCCAACACAGTGCGGCGATCGCTGGCGGGTGGGCGAAACCTCGGCGAAATGCCCCAGGGTTGGTTTGGGCCGTGAGATTCAGGGTCCGCAGCACAGCGGTGGTCATCTCCGGGTCGCGGAACTGGGCGTCGGCGAAGGCGGAGAGGTCGGCAGCCAACGCCTGCACCTGGGGGAGAACCTTCGGGCTGATGCCATCGGTGTTGAAGTCTTCGGCGGGCAGCGGCTTCTCATCGAGAGAAGCGAGATTATCTTCGCCGCCGACCCGTCGGCGAAGCTCCTCGCGCCAGAGCTCGGCGCCCTCCGGGCTGATCGCCAGCGGATCAAATGATTCGGCGGAGTCAAGACCCAGCCCCATGGCGTCGAACTGATCGATGAGCTCCTGTGGAATTTCGATATCCGGTGGCAAGCCCAAAACCTCCGCGAGTCCAGCGGCAGATGACCCAGATGTGCTTGAATCGTGGGTCACTCGGCGCTGGTACTCGGGGAGCGCGTCATCGATCGCTTCGAGTGCTGACCTCGAGAACTCGGGTGAGGTGCCAGAGCGTTCATTGGCGAATTGAATCACTGCGGCAAGGACTGTCGGCATGCTGAGCATATGCTCGTCATCGGCGAGGACCTTGCGCGGATAGAGATCGCCCATCATCATCAGTGCGGCAGTCGCGCCCCATTTTAGAGGTTCGCCGGATCCGTGTGTGAGCTGGAAGTTGAAGAGTCGCTCTGCGTGCATCGCGGCATCGCTTCTGATGTCTTGAGCCCAGGGAGAAACCAGGAAATCAGTGACAAGTGCGCCGACCTCTTCCGCGGTCCACTCGTGTGGCTGTTCGACGTCACCGCCGTCAGGCAGGAGCCGCAGCATCCAGGATAGGAGCAGCCGGACGGAGGGCCAGGTGTCGGTATCCGTTGGCGGCATCATGTGGTCGCCATGCTCGACGTACTCTTCGATTCGAGCGCGGGCATCCGCTGTTGTAAGCGTGATTTGATGCGTCGGCATCTGCGGATCGTCGGCGGTGAACCGCTGGATCTCTTCGGCAGTATCTTCCGTCGGATAGCAGTCCTCGAGGTAGGGAATACCCAGACGAGTCACAGCGACAGCCATCGTCACCGGCATTCCCGAGAGCGAAAATTCGACGAACAGAGTCTCTTCGTGACCGAGCTCGTGGCGCAGTGAGATCGCTGCGACGGGCGAGGCAGAGTCAAGGTTGCGCACCCAATCGGGCAACGACGCCGATCGAGGATCGACGGCATGGTGGATACGTCGTCGCAGCAGGGAGTCGTCGAACATGGCGGCCCAGATGAGCAGGAGCGCGTCCGTCTCCGGAGCGGCAGAGTCCATCATCGCCGAGGTCAGTGCAAGGAACGCCTCCGAGACCGGCTCCGACTCGACTTTGGGTGGCATCGAGACCGGTGACGACCCTTCGTTCTCTTCGGCATTGGCCGTGTACCCCATGGCACTTGCGGCCATCAGCAGAGGGACGGGACTCGGGTCGGCAAGGAGGTCGGAGAGTTCGGTGAGAAAACCGGCCTTATCGATCGGTGGCTCCGGTGGCTGTGAAGGCATGCTCTCACGCTATTGCATGAGCAGTCGGTGCGCATCCGAATTGATGGGGGCTGGCCGCGGGTTTTTTCGCGTCACCTGCCGACAAAACACGCATTCTTGTCCTTCACAACCCCAACACCCGCACTGCGTTTTCTTTCATGATCAGCGGCACAGCTTCTTCTTTGATGCCCAGAGTTTCGAAATCGTTGATCCAGCGTTCGGGGGTGATGAGCGGGAAGTCTGATCCGAAGAGAGTCTTCGTCTTCAGCATCGATCCGATGGCCCGGGTCAGCTGTGGCGGGAAGTACTTCGGTGACCATCCGGAGAGGTCGATGAAGACGTTGGATTTATGCGTGGCGATCGAGATCGAGGCATCGGCCCAGGGAACCGAGGGGTGGGCGAAGATCATCGTCAGTTCCGGCATATCCGCGGCCACATCGTCGAGGAGCATAGGGTCCGAGTACCGCAGCTTGATGCCGCGACCGCCGGGTAGCCCGGCGCCGATTCCCGTTTGGCCTGTGTGGAACAGCGCAACCAATCCGTGCTGTGCGCACGCCTCGTAGATCGGGTAGTACTTGCGTTCGCTGGGGTCGAAGTCCTGCAAGCTGGGGTGGAACTTCATTCCCCGCACCCCGTAGTTCACCGCGAGGTCCTCGACGCGGGCGACCGCCTCGGCGACATTGTGAGGATCCACGGACCCGAAGGGGATGAGGACGTCGTTGTGCTCGGCAGCCTTCTGAGCAATCATCTCCGACGACACCGGCGGATGCCCGCCCAGCGCGGTCCTGGCGTCGACGGTGAAGATCACCGCGGCCATGTTCCGCTCCCGGTAGTAGGCGGCGAGGTCATCGACCGTGGGCGTCCGCGGCACCGGAGCCTTGAAATACCCCGCCGAGGCGTCGAGGAGTTCGGTGTCGAGTGACGTGTGCTGGTGGTTGTCGGCCTCGACGTGGGTGTGCACGTCGATGGCCGTGATCTTTGTAAGGTCGATGTTGGGCTGGTAGATCATGAGTGTCCTTCCTCGATGCTGATGAGAGTGATGCGGGGAGGCAGAGTGCCCGGGTGAGGGGAGCGCGTCGGGGTCACGGTAGTTCGCCGTATTTGCGTTTGAGGGCGATGACTTCCAAAAGCATGTCATCGCGTTGCTTCGTGAGCACCGTCGGGTCACGATCTTCGAGTTCCTCATCAACGCCGGAGATGAGCTTCTCCTTGAGGTCCTCGTCGAGGTGGACCTGTTTGAGGTCATGCATCCACACTTCCTGTGGTGGTCCCAGATGGTCGAGCACGTGCCGCATGCCACCGGCGCCACCGGACAGGGACTGCTGTGCCAGCGGCCCGAGGATCGCCCAGCGCAGTCCCGGCCCGTAGGAGATTGCGGTGTCGATGTCGGCCACGGACACGACTCCACGATCGACGAGGGAATACGCTTCCTGCCACATGGCAGCCTGGAGGCGGTTGGCCACATGCCCGGGCAGTTCGGCGCGGACCAGGATCGGCTTCTTCCCGATTGCCCGATAGGTCTCCATCGCACGCTCGATGACCTCCGCCGAGGTGCCCGTTGAGGGCACGACCTCAACAAGAGGGACCAGGTGCGCGGGATTGAACGGGTGACCGACGACGATGCGTCCCGGTGCCTTGCTCGCCAGCGCGTTGAGCTGGCTGGGGGAGAACCCGGAGGTCGAGGAAGCGATGACCGCAGCCTCGGGCGCTGCGGCATCAATCTCGGCGAGCATCGACTGCTTGACCTCAAGGCGCTCGGGACCGTTCTCCTGCACGAAGTCAGCGTTGGCGACCGCCTCGGCGAGGCTGGGCGCGAAAGTCAGGTTGTCCAGCACCGTGGTGGTGCACGCATCCGCTTCAGCACCGAAGTTCGACACCTGTTTGCGCAAGCGTTCATCGGCGCCGTCGGCCGGATCGAACGCCGTCACAGTGTGCCCGGCGGCGAGGAACCCGGTGGCCCAGGCGGCACCGATGACTCCGGTGCCGATGATCGCCACATTGAGGGCGGCTTTCGATGAAACAGGGACAGCGTCTGCTGAAGTAATGGCGCTCATGCGTTCACCGCCGTCTTGCGTGTCTGCGCATAGTCGACATACTCATCAAGTGACTTCGGGTCCTGCAGAGCTCCTGCGCTCGCCACCGAGTCGGCGGTGGCACCTTGGACGATGCGTTTGACTGGGACCTCGAGCTTCTTGCCCGTCCGACCCAGCGGAATCCGAGTAACCGGCACCACCTCGTCGGGGGTGTGACGTGGTGACAGTCGTGTCTTGAGTTCACGCGAGATCCGCGTCGACAACTCGGCAGAGAACGGGACGTCGTCTTCGAGCTGGACGAAGAGGACGAGTTCGCCCATCCCACCATCGGGGTCTTCGAGGTGGATGACGAGGGCATCGGCCACCTCGGGGAGGGTGTCGAGGACGGAATAGAAGTCCGCGGTGCCCAGCCGCACCCCGCCCCGGTTGAGGGTGGCGTCGGAACGGCCGGTGACGACGACCCCATCGCCGGTGGTGAACTTCGCCCAGTCGCCGTGGCGCCAGACGCCAGGGTATTTGTCGAAGTACGCGGCCTCGTATCGGGCGTCACCGTCGGGTCCCCAGAAGGTCACGGGCATGGACGGTGTCGGCGCGGTGATGACGAGTTCGCCCAGATCATCGATGACCTCATTGCCGGATGCGTCGAAGGCCGTGGCGGCGAATCCCAGCGAGATTCCCGACATCTCACCGGAGTACACGGGAGTCAGCGGAGAGGCTTGGAGGATGCCGGTGCACACATCGGTGCCGCCGCAGCCGACGTTGAGCAGCACCGACTGGCCGAATTGGTCCATGACCCATTCGTAGCCCTCAGCTGGCAGAGGTGCGCCGGCAGCTCCGAACTGCGAGACGGTGGACAGGTCGAACTCCTCAGTGGGGTTGAACCCCGCCTTGCGTGCGGACATGATCGCCCCGGGCGCCACACCCATGAGAGTGGCCTTCGTGTTCGCGGCGATGCGCCAGAGTTCCTTGGGATCGGGGTAGTTCGGATTGCCGTCGATCATGACGATTGCGGATCCCACGACCAACCCACCGACGAGGGCATTCCACATCATCCACGCGGTCGTGGAGAACCAGCAGAACTGGCTGCCCGGGCCCAGATCGAAGTGCAGCCCGTGATTCTTCACGGTCTCGAGCAGGATGCCGCCATGGCTATGCACGATGGCCTTCGGCTTGCCCGTCGTGCCCGAAGAGAAGAGGATGAACAGCGGATGGTCGAAGGGGACCGGTTCGAATTCCAACTCCGCCGAGGCGGCTCCACCGTCCCTGCCCGCCGAGGCGGCTCCGAGTCCCGCGTAGTCAACGACGTCGATTGCGTGATTGAGCCCCGATCCGGTGCTGAACCGTTCACATGTGCCGTCATCGAGGGCGAAGTCACCGTAGTCGAGGGACACGAGGTGGGTCAGTGAGGGGAGTGCTGCGAGGACCTCGGTGAGTTCGGCGCTGCGATCGACGGCCTTGTTGCCATACATGTATCCGGGGACGGCGAAGAGCACGGTGGGTTCGACCTGGCTGAAGCGGTCGATGACGGACTGCGTGCCGAACTCGGGGGCGCAGCTGGCCCAGATCGCGCCAAGACTGGCCGAGGCGAGGAACGCGACGAGAGCCTCGGGCTGGTTGGGCAGATACCCGACCACCCGGTCACCCTTCTTCACACCCAATGACTCGAGTCCCGCACGGACTCTGGCCACCTCGGTGCGCAGCTCGGCAAATGTCAGTGTGAAGTTGTCACGGGTCTGGGACACCGCGGTCACGGCCACGTCGTCGGCCTGATCGGGAGCGCCGAAGGAGTGCTCGGCGTAGTTGAGCGTTGCTCCAGTGAACCAGCGAGCGTGCGGCATGACCCGTTCGCCGAGCACCGAGGAGTACGGGGTGTGCGACTGGATGTTGAAGTACTCCCAGACGGATTCCCAGAAGTCCTCGACGTCGGTGATCGACCAGGTGTAGAGCCCGTCCCAGCCGGTGAACGAGTAGCCGAACTTTTGGTTGACCCAGCTGAGGAAGTCACCGATGCGGCTGGTCTCGAGGGCATCGGAGGGAACCTCGCGGATGATTGTCGACATATAGGGTCCTCTCACTTCGTGACTTTGGGGCCGGAACCGTCGAGGAAGGCTCGCATGAGGTCCTTGGCCTCGGTGCTCGACTGGGCCACGGTGGCCATGAGGGACTCCATCATGTAGCCCTCGTCGCGGCCGGATTCGACGATGCGGGGCAGCGCCTGGGTGATCGCATAGTTCGTCACCGGAGAGTTCGAGGCGATCGAAGCGGCGAGTTCGCGTGCCTTGGCTAGTCCTTCACCGCCGTCGACACGGTAGTTGACGAGGCCGATGGCCTCAGCTTCGGCAGCGGTGAAGCGGCGACCGGTGAGCATCATGTCCTGGACGCGACTGAGACCAATCAACCTGGGCACACGCACCGAAGCGCCCCCACCGACGAAGAGTCCGCGCTTGCCTTCGGGCAGAGCGAAGTACGCGGTCTCTTCGGCCACCCGCAGGTGCGCGGCGGAGGCGAGTTCGAGGCCGCCGCCGATGACTCCGCCCTGGAGGACGGCGACGACGGGGATCTGCGATTCGGTGATCCGGTTCATCGTCGTGTGCCAGCCGCGCGAGTGGTGGAGGCCGGCCACGGCGTCGCGTTCGGCCATTTCTGAAAGGTCGAGGCCGGCGCAGAAGTGATCACCGGTGGAGTGGAGGACGATCGCGGAGACCTCGGGTGGGGTGCGGAAGAACTCGCCGAGGCTGGCCACCGTCGCGTCATCGAGTGCGTTGCGTTTGGCGGGGCGGTCGAGGGTGAGGATTCCGATGTTGCCCTCAGCGGTGAAGTGCAGCGTGTCGGAGATGTCGACCGTGGTCGGCTGTGCCGAGACGTCGGTGAGGTGGGAGGTGGGGAGGTCGGTCATGCGTTGTCCTTCGGTGCTGGTGCAGAATTGTCAGTGCTGGGGGCTGAGGGGCCGGTGGTGGCGTGGGCGCCGAGTCCGCCGGTTGTGCGCAGGGAGATCTTGTGGACTTTCCCAGAGCCGGTGCGTGGCAGTTCGTCGACGAGGTCGAAGTACTTCGGCACCTTGTATTTGGCCAGGCGGTTGAGTAAGAATTGGCGCAGTTCTTCGCAAGTTGGGGCTGACGCCGCAGACTCGACTCCGGCATCAGAGCCAGACTCGGTCTCAGGAACAGACACGATGACGAAGGCGTGGCCGACTTCGCCCCACCGTTCATCTGGGGCCGCGACGACCGCGGCCTCAGCCACGCCCGGGTGGTCGAAGAGGGCGGATTCCACCTCGGCGGGGTAGACGTTCTCGCCTCCGGAGATGAACATGTCCTTGAGCCGGTCGACGATGAATAGGAACCCATCGTCGTCGAGGTAGCCGATGTCGCCGGTGTGGAACCAGCCTCCGGGAGAGAACGCCGCATCGGTTGCGGCCTGGTTGTTCCAGTAGCCGCTGGTGACATTGGGTCCGCGAACGACGATCTCACCTTTGACTCCGGACGAACATACGTTCCCTGAAGCGTCGCGGACCTCCACCTCGGTGAAGGGCACCGCCCGTCCCGCCGATCCCGGCTTGTCCAAGGCGCTCGCGGCGGGGAGGAACGTGCAACCTGGGGAGGTTTCTGTGAGTCCGTAGCCCTGACAGAACATGATGTCTTTGGCCTGGAAGGCCTCGATGAGGGAGACCGGGATCGGGGCACCACCGGAATTGACGAAGCGCAGCGAAGTGAGGTCAGCGGTGTTCCACCTCGGTGACTGGAGCAGGTCGGAGAACATGGTCGTCACGCCGGCCATCCAGGTCAGTCCCTCGTGTTCGATGGCGTCGAAGGCACGGTCAACGTCCCACTTGGATTCGATGAGCATGCGGGCACCGCGCAGATAGCTGGTCATCACCTGTTGGTCGAGGCCGATGACGTGGAAGAGCGGAGCGGTGACTAGGGTGACGTCATCGGCGGTGAGGTCCGTGTTGAGGAGGAGGTTGAAGGAGTTCCACAGCAGATTCGCGTGTGAGAGCACCGCCCCCTTGGGCCGCCCGGTCGTCCCGGAGGTGAAGAGCAGGAATGCCGGTTCGTCACCGGTGACCTCGGCAGCAGGCACAACCGGCACCCTCGCCGAGGTGGCCGTGTCCTCCCAGCGCACCGTTTCCTGGGGGACGTCGACCGCGAGACCGGCAGCCATGTCGGCCATGTCGGGTGCGATGTACAGGTGGGCCACCTCGGCGAGGGTGAGCTGATAGTCGAGTTCGGCGGGAGCCAGTCGCCAGTTCAGCGGGATGAAGATCGCTCCTAGACGCAGGCAGGCGAGGAGGACGACGATCGTCGCTGGGTGGTTGGGACCAAGATAGGCGACCCGGTCACCTCGGCGAACACCCTGGCTGTGGAGGTCAGCGGCGCATACCAGGGTGCGTTCGTGCATCCGGGTGTAGGAGTAGGTGGTGCCAGCGAAGGTGATGGCGGTCTGCTCGCCGTAGTCGGTGGCCTGGCGTTCGGAAAGCCTGGCCAAGCTGGGGTGGACGAAGGTCACAGAGTCGGTCCTTCCATGGCTGTCGGTGGGGTGGTGTTCGTCGATGTTGTGTTGGTGGTTGCTGCTGTCTCGGCGAAGCGCTGTTCGGCGAGATTACGTGTCTTCGTCTCGCCCAATCGCCAGATGCAGAGGATACTGATGGCGGCGACGATCGTGATGATGATCGAGAGCGGGATGGTCGAGGGCGAACCGGTAGAACTCATGATCGCGGCGAAGAGGACGGGGGAGATGCCCGCTCCGATGCCGGCGATTTGGTAGCCCAGAGAAGCTCCGGTGTAGCGGTGCTCGGTGTCGAAGAGCTCCGAATACAGGCCGGCAAGGGGGCCGTAGATCATCGGGTGGATGATGCCCTGTCCCACAATCATGCCGATGGTGATGACGAGTCCGTTCTTCGTCTCCAACATGGGGAAGAGTGCGAAGCCCCAGATGGCGATGAACACGGCTCCGGCGATGACGAGTGGGCGGCGGCCGACGGTGTCGGAGAGGCGGGACCAGCCGATGATGCCGAAGATGGCGAAGAAGGAGGAGAAGGACAGAGCATTGAGGATCGTCTGTCGTTCGATGCCGATTTGGACGCCGTAGGCGATGGAGTAGGTGGTGAGCAGCCCCTGGAACATGAAGGCGGAGAGTCCGACGCCCACAGCGAGCACGAGGGTGAGGGGTTGCTTGCGCAGGGTGGCGATGATCGGGATGCCGCGCTTGGGTGTGCGCTTCTTCGCTGCGAGGAACTCGGGGGATTCGTCGACGGCGGAGCGGACGATGACGCCGATGATGAGCAGGAGGACCGAGGCGAGGAACGGCAGGCGCCAGCCCCAGGCGATGAAGGTATCCGGGCCCATGGCTGCCAGGGTGCCGGCGATGACGAGCGCGGAGACGAGCTGACCGGTGGGCGCGCCGGCGCTGGTGAAGCTGGCCCAGAAGCCGCGGTTCTTGGTGGCGTGCTCTGCGGACATGAGCATGGCGCCGCCCCATTCGCCGCCGATCGCAACTCCCTGGATGACGCGGATGAGGATAAGGAGGACCGGTGCGATGAGCCCGGCCTGGTCATAGGTGGGCAGCAGGCCGATCGCTGTGGAGGCGATGCCGATGGTGAACATGCTGACGACGAGCATGCGTTTGCGGCCGAGTTTGTCGCCGAAGTGGCCGAAGACGATGCCGCCCAGAGGACGAGCCAGATAGCCGGTGGCGAATGTGGCCAAGCTGGCCAATGTGCCGACGGCCGGGGTGAGGTTGGAGAAGAAGACGTCCTTGAAGACAAGGGCGGCGCAGACGGAGTAGACGAAGAAGTCGTAGTACTCGATGACGCTGCCCAGGTACGCCGAGGCGGCTGCTCGCTTGAGCATCGGTGTCGATTTCGTTGGCGTGGAGTTCGCGGAAGCCATGTGATCCTCGCTGATTGTGTGGCTTGAGTGATGGTCGGTTGCGGTGGGGGAGAAGCCCGATCAACGCTGATCGGGCTCGTATCGATACTATGCAACTCAGTGCTGTTGCGTCAATCAAATGCGATGTAATAAGGTTCCGCGGTGGTGTGGAGACCGTAAAGTGGAGGCATGACGGTTCAACCTCAGTCACTCTTCTTTGCACTCGCCGGCGTCCACATGCTCGATGACCTCAGGCCGCTCAGCGGCGCCTCGATCGTGTTCGTCATGGGCCAGCTCGGAGTGGGGGAGTCAGCGGCGAGGTCCGTGCTGCAGCGGATGAGCGCAAAGAAGTTCATCGTCAGACATAAAGAGGGGCGGAAGACCTACTACATCCTGTCCGATCGAGGTCGGTCAGTCCTTCGTGAGGGCCAAGAGAAGATGTTTGCCGGCTGGCAGCCGCAGGACTGGGATGGTCAGTGGACCTTTGTGCGCATCCAGGTGCCGGAGTCGAAGCGGACTCTGCGGCACCGATTATCGTCGCGACTCTCGTGGGCCGGTTTTGCCCAGGTCGATGGTGGGCCGTGGGTGGCGCCAGGGCAACATGATGTCGCCACGATCTTGGGCTCGGAAGCATCCGAGCTCTCGCCGATTGTTGTTTATGGCATGCCGCAGCCGCCGACGACAGAGGAGACTCTCGTTGGTGCGTTCGACCTGGGAGAGTTAGGAGCGGACTATGAGGCGTTCGGCGAGAAGTGGCGGGCTGTCGATCCTGAGTCGCTGTCGCCGATAGAGGCGCTCGTCAAGCGCGTGGAGTTGCACTTTGATTGGCTTCTGCTTGCGCGAACTGACCCTCAGTTGCCGGCGGATTTGTTGCCGATCGAGTGGTCGGGCGCATTGCAAGGGGATCGATTCCGCCAACTCAGCGAGCGGTTGGCTCAGACCGAGTGCTCTGCCATTACCTCATTCTTCTCCGGCGAGTTCGGTAAAGCAGTCTGATCCGTTCCGTGGTGATCTGGAGGTGTCGCAGATCTGGCTGAGCATACTGTTGAGACGTGGCCGGTCGCGAGGTGGATAACTACTTCGCGAATCCGGCTCTTTCAAAGGCGGGTGGCAAAACCTCAGTTTCCACTAATTTTTGGACTCCTTCGACAGCTTCCTGGTCAACGGATGAGCTGGCAGCAGACATTTCGGCGGAGTAGGTGACGGACAGGATTTCGTCTGCCCAAGAGACGAAACACGTAGTGCCCACAAGAGTGCTATCTTGGTCGTTGAAATTGCCGTCGAATGCAGTCGTGCAGATGCCTTCGCCCTTTGTCCCATTGGGTTCAAAAGTGTCAGCTGATTCGATTGGGGCGCCGGCTTCAGTTCTTGGGTCAATGAGCAGACATTCGTTGATGGCATTGTCGATAGAGGTTTTGACCGCATCGGGGTTTTCGGCCGGTTTCGACAGTGAAGTGACTACCCCGACAGTCCTGGACTGACTTGATTCGGAAAATGTTCGGTAAGCGGTAGTTTCTGGAGATTCTCGAATGACGGTGCCATATTGATTCATCGCACACGCGGCCAAAGTAGGGTCTGCTTCTGTGCCGTCATTGTCTGACGATAGACCTTCCATGGTCTCGCCGAACTCACCTTCTTCGTCCATGCTGAGGGTGTCTGGCATGTCTGCGAGAGACAGGAGGCGGCCGCTATAGTCTCTGGGAGCTAGAGCCTCATGGCTCTTGGCGACCTTTTGTTCCTCGGTGGTTTCTGGATCGGCATTGGTATTCGCGGCTTCTTCGCCTCTAGTCGGATCGTCCTGTTTTGAACTGGTGTCCGATCCGCATCCGGCCAAAATCATCGTTGTGACTGTAATGGCAGCGAGTCCGAGTGTCGTTCTATTCAATTTATCTCCACGTTGACTGCAAGATCTCTTGTCGAGCTTACTATGACAACAGTGGTTGATTGTGCCCAATCCTCTGGCGCCATCCGGTTCGGGCCTAACACTCGTACTCTGTCACATCTCAACTACCCACTCGCGCCCGCTCCACAAGCACTGCAATATGAACACGATTACTAGTGTCCAGCTTGATGTTGATGCGATTGAGATGCGTCTTCACTGTCGCCTGACTCATGAAGGTGGCGTCGGCGATCTCCTGATTCGAGAGGCCCTGGGCCACAAAGACCGCGATTTCGAGCTCGCGTTGAGTGAGATCGGACAAAAGCTCCTGCGCTTCTCGTTGCTGGAGCTGGTCCCGGCCGGTCGACACTTTTGAAATCAGCTGTTGCATCGACCGTGGTGAAAGGATCGGTTCTCCGTTGTGGACTTTGCGTATTGACTCGGCAAGAGCCACCGGTCCGATGTCCTTGAGCAGGTATCCGGCAGCACCGGCCTCGAGGGCGCGGAAGAGATAGTCATCGGTGTCGAAACTCGTCAGCGCAACTACCTTCGGTGGGCGCACACTGTTGACAAGTCGCTCAATCGCCTCGATCCCGCCGATGCCGGGCATCCGGATGTCCGTGAGCACGACGTCGGGGAAGTGGAGAGCGACCCGCTCGAGGGCCTCTTCGCCTCTCGATGCGGTTCCCACAACCTCGATGTCCTCAGCCGCGTGGAGGATCCCCTTGATTCCTGTGACAACCATCGGATCGTCATCGACGACGATCACACGAATCGGGGCAGCAGTCTGAGTCATGATCGACACACTACCCGAGGGCAATGACACCAATAGTCGGACTGTGTCAGCTCCGACCGGCGAACGGCGGAAGTGTCACATCAACGACGAACGATCCATCACGAACACCGATGAATACCTCGCCTCCGAGCATTGTCACTCTCTCTCGAATTCCCGTCAGGCCCGCACCAGATCCCGAAGTCGACAGCGACCACTGACCGTCTGAGGGTGAAGAACCCACTCGGGGTGCTGACT
This sequence comes from Brevibacterium sp. FME17, assembly GCF_014897515.1. Taxonomy (NCBI): domain Bacteria; kingdom Bacillati; phylum Actinomycetota; class Actinomycetes; order Micrococcales; family Brevibacteriaceae; genus Brevibacterium; species Brevibacterium sp. FME17. Next base: position 225,211 of record NZ_JABUYD010000002.1, on the reverse strand, counting down.
GCGGGTAGGGCGGAAGGCCAGCTGTCGCCTCGGCGGCAGAATTCTTTGGCGGTTGGAAACGGTTGCTCGCGGGAGGCACTGGATTCGAGATGACGACTCGGGCGCCGCTGTCAGCCGAGATGGTGATCTCAAGCGTCACAGGGGCACTCGGCGCATGCTTCATCGCATTCGTCAGCGACTCCTGAACGATCCGATACACCCCGCGGTCCAGGACCTTGGGCGCGGTCTCGGCATCCTGGATGATGATGGAGGGACGAATCAATGTGCCGGTGGCCTGCACTGACGCCACCAGCTGCGGCAACGAGCGCAGCGAAGCTTTGCTGGGAGGAGCTGACACTTCCTGCTGAGGACTCGACTGCGCCAGCGTCCCGTCACGCACCCCGCCGACCAGATGCCGCAGATCTTCCAAAGATGCGTGTGCTTCCTGCCGCAGCGCCGAGGCGGTCGAGGCGACATCGTCATCATCTTTGCTCCCTACCTCGAGAGCACCGCTGTGCAAAGAGATGACTGAGAGCCGGTGGGAGAGAGTGTCATGCAGCTCCCTGGCGAGGAGCTCGCGTTCGGACTGGCGGGCCAGCTCGGCAGTCAGCGACTCATTTCGCTGAGTCTGCTTGGCAGCGATCGTCTCGACGGTCTTCATCCGCCGAGTCCGACGCAGCAGCACTCCGACTCCGAGGCTGATGCCGAGTCCGATGACCGCTGCCACGATAGTCATGAGGGTGATGGCCAACAGTGAATCTGCCGGGGGAGCGGGCGCATCGAGGTCCGTCATCTGAGCCGGATCGGGGAGGAAGAACAGTGCGAATGGATTGAGCACGGCAGGTGCCAGGCACATGCGCACCGTGGCCGCGACGACCAGCACAGATCCCAGGGCCGAAGCGATGATGGCCTGCCGCTTGGGTGCGCGGATGAGGAGATGGAAGAGACCGATGAGCAAGAGGAACGCATCGCCCCACCCTGCGGTGAGCAGAGCTCCGACGATGAACGGAACCCATGGCCACTTCTGCCGGAGGAACACCGTCGCCCACATGGGGACGATAAGCAGGAACGCGACCATCCCCGTGTTGCTGATGACTTCGTCAGCGAACGCCCACTGATTCGCTGTCAGCGCCATCGCCGAGGTGATCAGGCCGGAGAAGAAGAGGGCCGCGCCTACGAGGATGCTCACGGCGATGCGCACATTGCGGGGAAGCTGTCGCCGGCGGTTGCCGGGGAGCTCCTGGTGGCGCTGCTGAGGAAAAGGTTGACGAGACACATGTGAATAGTAGCCGCGGGGCCTGACACGCGTAGTCCACCGAATGGATGGAGAGGCTCAACCGATCGGCTAACTGGTTCGATCCGATGGGTGGACGTGCGAATTCAGGCAACCCGCGAGGCTTGACGAGTCAGCACGTCACAGCCGTCGAAGGAGCATCATGTCCAAGCCACAGGAACCTCAGAATCCAGCCCAGCCGCAGCAACCAGAACCGCAGCAGTGGTCACCGCAGTATGCACACTCGGGACCCGCTACAGGAGGACCGAACGGCGCTGAAGCCGGGTACCTCAACTCGGGGTCTTTCCCACCCGCCAGCTCGGCACCCGGCTATCCCGGTTACCCGGAGGAGCATCAGAGGCAGCAGGGATACCTGGGCGCTCACCCTGGACAGAAGCCGCCGAAGCGGAAGAAGCCGCTGCTCAAGCGCTGGTGGTTCTGGATCATCGTCGCCATCGTGGTCATCGCTTTGATCAATGCCATCAGCGGTGAAGGTGACGATGTCACAGATACCGCAGGCGCACCGTCTGCTCAGGAAGACAAGGCGGCAACGGCCGACAAGAAGGACGCCGGCACGGATAAGAAGGACGAGGAGAAGGCAGAGAAGACCTCTTACGGAATAGGGGACGCAGTCACCGCCGATAAGTGGGAAATCACAGTCAATAAGGTCGACGACAGTGTTGCTAAGGTCGGAGATGAGTATCTCGGCGCCGAGGCTCAGGGACAGTTCGTCACGGTAGACTTGTCGGTGAAGAACACGAAGTCGGACCCGGACTACTTCTTTGAGGACAACATCAAGCTCGGCGATGACGCGGGCAACACCTACTCAGCCGATTCCGAAGCCGGGATCTACGTCGACGAAAACTCGATTCTCTTCCTCGAAGAGATCAACCCGGGCAACACGGCCAAAGGCGTGCTGGTCTTCGACGTTCCCAAGGACGTCAGCCCCGATCGTCTCACCTTCGAGGGCGGGATCTTCTCCGACCCGGTGGAGATCTCACTGAAGTAGGCACTGGCCAGTGAGCGGCCCGGGCTATCCGATGGTGGAGGCCCGGGCCGCTTCTTGTATGTGTTCAAGCGTGGAGTTCTCTGCCTCTGTCGATGATCGCGGTCGCAGCAGAGAGGGTCTGGCCCAAGAACCCCGAGCCGAATAATTTCACGTGTGCCAGCAACGCGAAGAAATTGTGGGCCGGCAGATCCTTTGCCCAGCCGGCGGGCATCGGATGAACCGCCTCGTAGCCAGCGAAGATCTCGTCGAGGAATGGTGTGCCGAAGAGTGCCAACATGGCCATGTCCTCGAGACGGTGCCCGCCATGAGCGGCGGGATCGATCAGTGTGCAGCCGTCTGGTGCCCAGATGAGGTTCCCAGCCCAAAGATCACCATGGACTCGGGCAGGCTTTTCCCGCCCGGTGCCGGAGATACCCTCGAACGCCCCACTGGCGATCACCTCGATCGCGGTGGCGATCGTCTCCTGCTGGTCTTGCGACAGCTGGTTGCTGATCTCGTCGGCCAGCGGTTCCAGTCGTGTCTCCACCCAGAACTCCGTGAACGACTTGCACAAGGCGACCTCTACCTCGAATGGAGACTCCAATGGCCCGAACCAGGCAGGTTCCGCCGGTGCCCACCCGAACGACGGGGCACCGGAGTCATGGAGCAGAGCAAGCTGACGGCCGAAGGCGAAGGCAGAGTTGGCATCGGGAGCTGTCTCCTCGACTCGGTCTAGCCGCAGACTCTTCGCGTCATGTTCGATGACGCCCACAACCGGTACAACGTCCGGTTCGGCCAGCCATTCGAGCCCCGCAGCCTCTGCGGCGAAGAATCCTCGCGGAGCACCGACATGTTCTTTGATGAAATCAGCCATGGTAACAGGCTAGTCACTCGGGATTCAGCTGCGCCTGTGCGGCGTCCATATGATCGGCATCGGCGGTCTCCAGTGCGTAGAGTCCCAGCTCGACCGGAGAGGTCGAGAACAGTTCGCCGCAGTGCTCGGCCAGCCTCGGCCACACACGTCCACCCTTCTCCACATACCGCTTTACCGTCGCGTCGAACGCTTCAGCCGAGACACTCGCGTGGTGGAACATGAAGTCACGCGCGGGATCGCCGATGGTGGCCGTCGTCCAATCGAGGATGCTGAGATTCCTCGCCCCATCCATGAGCTGATGCGCCGGATACACCTCTCCATGAGTCACGACCGTGAACGTGGGCCAGAAGGAATCATCATCGAGCCACGCGCCCCACCGATCCTGGAGACTCGGGGCCACATCGAACTCGGCCACGACGCGAGCGATGTCATCACGCTTACGCTGCCTCACCTCGGCAGGGGAGCGCTCCTCAATGCCGGAGGCGCGAGCGATTGAAGGATCGACGAGGTGGAGCTCGGCGAGGAAATCGCCGAGCGAGTACACATATTCCTTGGCCTCGACATCAAAATGCCACTGCGGCTGACCCTGCCCATCGATCGTGAGTCCAGGATCATCGGGCAGCAGCGGATAGGCAATGAGGTCCTTCGTGTGGATGCGCCAGTCGGGGACCGCGACACTGAGATGAGGTGCGATCGCCTGCAGAAAACGGCCCTCGACAGCGGCCCGGTCGGTGACGTCCGGGCGGCGGGGGATTCTCAGCACCCAGGACTGACCATCAACCACCTCGGCGATGGCGACTTGAAAATCGAGGCCAAGCTCATTGACGGTGACAGTCTCAGGAACGATATCGAGACCATGATCCGATGCCAGCTTCAGGATGGTGGTGAACTCTGCACTGTCGGCCGACATGTGGCCACCTTTCGGCGAAGGAGTCGCTTCGTAGGGATCTGTGATCAGTCTAAGGCGGCAGCGCGATCTTGCGACAGCGGAATCTGAGGGCGCCGCGAACTGAGCAGAACGATTCCGAAGAGCATCTCCCACACGATGATCGCGTACATGCCGATGCGCTCCCACACTCCGTCGGGAAGAAGAATTCCGGGTACGGCCCTGACGTCGACCTGGAGCATGACGATGCCGAGGATCCCGATGAGACCGATGGCGATGGTCAGGAGGCCGACGATGCTGTTGCGTCGGCCCAACAATAGGGAGATGCCGATGCATATCGCGCTCACATGTCCGCCGAAGAAGGCGAAGAACGCGCCGAGGAGGTGAACCCAGGCGAGACCGAGTTCGTTGTTGTGCTGACCTGCATTGACCGCTGCGATGATGACCATTCCGAGGGCATGGAGGATCGCGCAGGCGATCACCGGGACTCGCAGCGGAAAACGCGATCCGCGCGCCATATATATGGCCGCAGCAGCGAATAGGAGCCCCTGAGCGACAAAGGCGATGTTCATAACCAGGTGCAGGGGCGAATCGATGACACGATCACCCAACATCTCGACATCGGGCACACCGAGATCGCTGATGTAATTCATTTCATACGAATAATGGGGAAATGCAGATGCGGCGAGAGCCTCGGCGAGGAGATAGATAGTCCCGGCGAGGATCCAGCAGATCGCCGCTATGACGGTCGAGCTGGGTGTCGCGGAAGCATCAGATTGAGTCTCACGCATGCGGCCAATAATAGAGGTCCGAAATAGGCAATAGAAAGCACAATTCGGGCGAACATATGTTCGACACGCCGAAGTCGCTACTGTTCAAGCGCTTGTCAGGTGAGTATTGCCGTGCAAATATGAAAACATCCTGTTGATCGGATCCACATGATCAATGAGAACCGAATAGGCAGCAAGGAGAGAACGCATGAATACAACTACCATCATCTGGATAGTCGTAGCGATCGTCGTTATTTTGATTGTCGTCGGCATCATCATTGCGGTCAGTCGTAAGGCCGCAGCTAAGAAGCGCGAACACCAGCGCAAGGAAGCAGCACGGATCCGTCAAGAGACCGCCGAGTCCGAGCATGAAGTCCATGCCCGCGAAGCGGATGCCGAGCACCGCAAGGCCGAAGCGAAGAAGGCTGACGCCGACGCAGAGGTTCAGGCCGCGGAAGCAAAGCGCAAGGCCGCCGAGGCGGAGAAGATGGACGCAGACGCCGCTGAACGCGATCGTCTGGCCCAGGAGACGCGCCTCGAACAGGAACGTAAACTCAAGCACGCCGATGAACTCGATCCCGACGTGGACGCCCACGGTAACCGCAAGGCCGCACCCGGTACAGCCGCAGATGCCGGTGCGGGAGCTGCCGCAGGCGCAGGCGCCGGAGCAGTTGCCGGTGATGACCGGGCCGGACACGACCGTCCCCACGATGACCCTCCGGTATCTGACGGTCGTCCGGTTGCGGACGAGCGTCATGCGGGACACGACCCTCGTGTCGCCGACCAGCCTCCTGTCGACGACGGACGCCCTGTTGACGATGGCCGGCCCGTTGTCGATGACCGTGGTGCACCACGTGAACCGGAAGGTGACCCTCGATTCGCTGAGGGTCAGGGACAGCGTGAAGGCGTCGACGGAGTACGATATCCTCGTGCGCCTGAGAACGACTCCCGTCTGACCGATCGCAGCTACGATCCCAGAGCCACCGAACAGAGAACGTTCGAGGACCCGGACTCGCCGCGACACTGATAACCCCAGCGGCACTGAAAAATCCCCACTCTCCGACAGGCTCAATGTCCCGTCGGTGAATACCCACCGAGAAACATGTAAAGAAGGGTCAGGACAATGGCAACTATTCTGTGGATCATCGCAGCACTGCTCGTCATTTCAGGCATCTTCGCAATCTTGCGGAAACAGCTTGTATGGGGCATCGTCCTCATCGTCGTCGGCTGCCTCGTCGGCCCAGGTGGAGTGAGCATCTTCGGCTGAGGTGCCTGCTCCGATCTCACTTCGGGGCAGGTGAACATAGCGGCGCCCCAACCCTTCGTGGGTTGGGGCGCCGCTATGTGCTGACTAGGAATTCTAGCTTCGACCCAGTCGAGGGCGATCAGCCGTTGAGGTGCTCGATCGCGTAGTCGGCCTGTGAGGAAGTGAACTGCTCGCCATGCTCGCTCGTCAGCTGATCGTGGATAGCGTCGGGAGACATTGCCATGTTGTCTTGGTATGACTTGGCCTTCTCCAGAGCATTCTGGTTCCAATCCGCGTCGACATTGTCGATTCCGTATTGTGCTGCATCAGCAGAGAACTGTTCTCCGTACTCGCTCGTCAGCTGATCGTACAAGCCTGCCTTGCTCATGTGCATCATGTCCGAGTATGACTGCGCTTTGGTCAGTGCCGAGCTGTACTCGGCAGGAACACTGGAGTCTTCCTCTTCTTCGACGACCGGCTCGTCCGCTTCAACGGGGGCCTCGACAGGCTCATCTTCGACAGGAGCATCGCTCGCGGACTCTTCGGCAGCCTCTTCTTCTGCCGGTTGGTCCGCGGCAGGCGCTTCTTCCGCAGCTTCGTCCGGATCTTCCTCTGCGACAGTCTTCTTCGCTGGTTCCTCGATCGCTGCCGGCTCGGCCTCTGCGCTCGACGCAGGATCCGCAATCTGAGTCGATGGCGATGATTTCACTGACAGCGTGCCGATGAAGATGCCCAAGGCGATGACGACGCCGGTGACGATCCACGCGAGCTTCTTATGCTGCTGGTAGCCGTGGAGTGGCATTCCACGTTTGTCCTTCTGCGCTCCGGACAGGGCGAGGATGAGGTCCACCAGGATCCAGATGCCGAAACCGCCGAAGGTGATGAGCTTGAGGATTCCGGTGCCGATCTTTCCCAGGTAGAAACGATCGACTCCGAGCCCGCCTAAAAGCCAAGAGAAAAGCCATGTTGCAATGAAAGATTTCTGTCCGGCGTTTTGCTGGGGCGGAATCCACGTACCCATATAAGTGGTCTCGGGCATCTGCTGCTGTGTCATTATCACTTCCAGTGTGTGAGCGAGGTTGCAAGTACAGAAATAGTATATCTAATCATTGAACATTAAACTACAAATTTGAAGTGAGGTTGGACACTGCTCCTCTTCCCGCCGAATGGCATTCCCTCTAGGCTGACGGGTGATTGCCGTTGTTATGTACCAAGCTGCTATCGGCTCAGAGAGGAACTGTCATGTCGGAGTCACGCCCACCCTTCCCACCATTCACTGCCGAGACCGCGGCACAGAAGGTACAAGGTGCCGAGGATGCGTGGAACACCCGCGATCCGCACAAGGTGTCGCTGGCCTATACCCGGGATTCGGTGTGGCGCAATCGCGATGAGTTTATGACCGGTCGGGAGGAGATCGTGGCCTTCCTGACCCGGAAGTGGGAACGTGAACTCGACTATGCGCTGCGCAAGAGCCTGTGGTCCTACAGCGATAACCGCATCGCGGTGCGCTTCCAGTACGAATTCCATGACGCTGCGGGCCAGTGGTGGCGCAGCTACGGCAACGAGCTGTGGGAGTTCACCACCGCTGGCCTCATGTCTCGGCGGGAGGCGAGCATCAATGATGTATCAATCACCGCGGAGGAACGCCGCATACTCGGCCCCCGTCCCAGCGGAGAACAGGGAGCGGACATCGATCTGCGCTGACGGCGGGCCACCTCGGCGAGGGTGCGGTCTCGGCACAATCTCGACCTAGTCCCCGAGCAGTCCTCGGGGTACAGAAAAACCACCGGTGATCACGACTGTGAAAGTCGTGCTCACCGGTGGTTTTCAGTTCGAGCACCATCACACGACGATGGTCGTGCAGGTCAGTTCGAGGGGGAGCGGGTCTCCGCGCTGAGGAACCATGCTTGCTGCTCGAGCGAAGCGATGAACTCATGGAAGATGTCGGCCGTCGTCGGGTCGGCCTCGTCGACTTCGTCATGAACCGTGCGCATCGTGGCGACCGTGGCTTCCACGGCTCGTACGCTGAGGTCGATGGCGTCATGAGTCGTGACCTCGCCGGCAGGGAACTCCGGCAGCGAGGACTGCTCGGCGACGACGCTGGGTCGACCGTCAGCGGTGGCATGCAGTGCCCTCATGCGTTCGGCGATGCTGTCAGAGCCGGTGCGGGCGATGTCCACAACCTCGTCGAGGTTGAGGTGCAGGTCGCGGAAGTTGGGGCCGACGATGTTCCAGTGTGCCTGTTTGGCGACCAGCTGCAGGGCAATGAAGTCGACGAGGACGGACTGCATGTTCTTGGCCAGAGCTGGGGAGGCGGTGAAACCGTGCTCCGCATTTTCGGCCGTGGTGGTCTTCGTTCCGGCTGGCTGGGGTACCTTGACTGATTGAGCCATGATTCGTTCCTCCTTGAGCAGTGCAACGATGTGCCGTATCCGGGCACCTGGTGCCGACCATAGACCCGATTCTTGGGTATGAGGTTAACGTTTCCCAGAATCGGCAACGGATATACTGAACCGTTATGGGATCCGCTTCGCGCAGTCTTCGTCACGGCATCGATCGTCTCCGTTCCATCGCGCCATGGGCTGTTGCCGGTGCGGCCTGTGCCGTGCCGCTCACGGTGGGCGCATCTATGGCAATCGACCTGCTGCAGAAACGTGATCGGGAACAGCGGGAAGCGCCTCGGCCCGGGACCTTTCACGCGGACGTGGAAGACTCCCAGCTGGGCATCTTCACCGACGGCGAAACGCTGTATGAGGACATGCTCGATGAGATCGATTCGGCCGCGGATACGATTCAGATGGAGACGTTCATCTGGAAGAACGATGAGATGGGTCAGAAGTTCATCGACTCGTTCAACGCCGCAGCCGAACGCGGTGTCACCATCCACCTCATCTACGATGGATTCGCCAACCTCTCCATCCCACGTTCCTTCTATGAGCAGCTGTCTCCGCGCATCAAGGTTCTGCGACTGCCCACCGTGGCGAGGAAGTTCTGGAAGGGGCCGCTGCGCTACTCGGGTCTCAACCATTCGAAGATCCTCGTCATCGACAATCGAGTTGCCTATGTCGGTGGTTTCAACATCGGTTCGCTCTACGCTCGCCACTGGAGAGACACTCACCTCAAGGCGGCTGGCCCCGGCACTTGGGGGCTGCGCCAGGCCATCTCTCAGGTGTGGAACCAGTACCACGACTCCGATGAGCAGATTCCCTGGGTCGCGCCGACCGCCTGGGAATCCAAGCTGCGGGTCTCGGCCAACCAGCCAGTCCAGCTGATCTATCCGATTCGGTCGATGTACATCAACGCCTTCGAACGTGCACAGGAGCGCATCTGGCTCACGACCCCGTATTTCATCCCGGATCAGCAGCTGCTCAGCGCACTGATCGCTGCCGCTGAACGCGGAGTCGATGTCAGGGTCATGGTTCCTCAGGAATCTAACCACATCCTCGGCGACTATCTTTCACAGGGATTCTTCGAACAGATGGTGCGCTCCAAGGTGACCGTTCTGCTGTACGCGGCGTCGATGATCCACGCGAAGATCGCGACGGTCGACGGAATCTGGTCGACGGTGGGCACGGCGAACATCGACCGGCTCTCACTGACCTTCAACTATGAGACCAACGTCGAGGTCATCGACGACAACTTCGCCGCTGAGATGGAGAAGGTCTTCCTCAAGGATGCCGAACATTGCGAAATCCTTGGCCCGGACTGGTTGGATCGTCATGCTCTGACCCAAGCCGCCGAGTGGGTGCTGAAGCCCATGCGCCCGTTCCTGTGAGGCACTGAAACTTCATTTGAGGCACTGAAGCATCGTTCGCGGATAGGGCGACTCGTGAGTGCTAACTGGATTCAGGTGCTTGATTGGATTCAGGTCAGGAGCTCGGTGAGCGTCTCTGCTTCCTCGGCACACACGGCGCACCCCGCCAGGTGCACGTCCATGGGCACGTCTCGATAATTCGGATCTGCCAGCGTGTGCTCGACGTATTCGTCGATGCGGGCGAAGCACTCATCACATGACAGGTACGGGTCCGTGTCTGTGAGCAGCCGAGCGATCGCGTCTGAGGTCAAGGGCTGGTGCGGGTCGGTCATGACGTCCTCCTATCGGGGAGTGCCTCGAGATGACCGGAGGCGGTGAGCGCCTCGCGCAGCCGTTTCCTGGCATCGTGGACATTCTTGTACAGCGCATTGCGAGTGGTGCCCAGCCTCTGGGCCAGAACATCGATGGGCACGTCGTCGATGAGCAGGGCGATCATGATCTGCCGTTGCCGAGTCGTCAGTGCCGTGGACAGGGCAGTGCGGACCGCGCGCGCGAGGTCGGCGCCCTCGGCGCGGCTGGCCGGCCCATGGTCAGGATCGACGAGCGGCAGTGTCTCCGACAGGGTGACCTCGCGGTGACGCCACGCCTGCCGGCGCACGGCGACACCTGCCTGCAGGATGCCGAATTTGAACACCCAGGTGCTGAATCTGCTGCGCCCTTCGAACTCGCGAAGTCTGCGCAGCACCGCGAGATGAGCATCGTCGGCGGCCTGCTGAGCCAGATCCTCCAGGTCGGTCGGCCCGGCACCGGGGAGTTGATGCCGCAGCCGCCATACCTGCAGTCGGGTGGCCTTGAGCAGCAGCTCGTGCAGTCTGCGCTGAGCCGCGAGCCGCTGCGGCGTCTCTGGCCCAGATTGACCTTCACTTCGTGCAGGGTCCAGAGAATGGGGCTCGCCGAGGTGGAGGTGCCAGTTGTCATCGTGCACACAGTCAGGGACAGAGATGGGTACATCACTCACGATCGTCATTGTGCCACCACCTGGCGAAGCAAAGAAGGGTCATAGTTCTTTGGTGTCAGGTAGGGGAGGAGATCTTACCGGCATCGGCGAAATAGTTTTCGGCAAAACAATTTCTCTCACACGAGTAAGACGTACAGGAGGCGAAGACACCAATTGAGTACAGAAGGCCATCAGGCATTCTCCGCTCATTCGTGAAGGGAAACGCTCATGTCACACAAAATCGCCACCCCCGCAGGCACCGGATCAGGTGCTGGGCCAAATTCTGGGGCCACTTCCGGAGCCATTGGTCTCAGGTCGCATCTGGGAAGTGATCGTGCCTTCTTCCTGCTGCGCACGATCTTCACTGTCGCCCCGATCCTGTTCGGCCTCGACAAGTTCTTCGGCCTGCTCACCAATTGGGACAGCTACCTGGCACCGTGGATTGATGCGATCCTGCCGGGAACCGCCCATCAGGCCATGTTCGCCGTGGGCATCATTGAGATCGTCGCCGGCATAGTCGTCGCCGTGGTTCCGAAGTTCGGCTCGCTGCTGGTCGTGGCCTGGTTGGCCGGGATCATCATCGACCTCGTATCCATGGGACAGTTCTTCGACATCGCCCTGCGTGACTTCGGTCTGCTCGTCGCTGCTCTGGCCCTGGCCGCGCTTGCCTTCGACCGTTCACGGAAGGTGAAGGCCGCCTGACTGCTGCACCGACGGTCACAGCTAGCCGGTCACAGCCCGCCCCATCACGATCCACCTGTTCACAAGCCGGCTGTTCACAAGCCGTAGGTGGTGTGCTTCTCCTCCTCGTCGACGAGGAGGGTGAAGACATCGGGGCGGGCATAGTGACCATCGGCATCGAAGTCGAACTTCGCCTGGGCCAGCTCGTCGAGGTCGATCTCGGCGAGAAGGAGTCCGGCACCATCGCGTTTCGGCCCGGCGAGCACATGACCTAAAGGCGAGACGATCATGCTGCCACCGGAGATCAGCGTTGTGTCACGATCTTCGCCCTGAACGGGATGGACATCGTCGGGCAGGTCGCGGCGTTGCAGGTACTGGTTCGCACTGATGACGAAGCACCGTCCCTCGAGCGCGATATGGCGCATGGTCGAGCCCCACACCTCCCGCTCGTCGACGGTGGGCGCGCACCAGATGTCGACACCCTTGGAATACATGGTCTGACGCAGCAGCGGCATGTAGTTCTCCCAGCAGATCGCCGAACCGACGGTGCCCAGCTGCGTCTCGATCGTCTCCAGTGTCGATCCGTCACCGCGGCCCCAGAGGTAGCGCTCTGCGGCCGTGGGGAGGAGCTTGCGGTGCTTGGCCGCTAAACCGTCCTCGGGGGTGAAGAACAGTGAGGTGCAGTAGAGAGTGCCGCCGTCACGTTCGATGACCCCGATGACGATGGTGAGCCCATGCGTGTTCGCAGCCTCGGCCAGGGCATCGGTCTAAGGACCGGGTACGGCAATCGCGGAGTCGAAGTAGCGTTGGAACTCCTCCCGGCCCTGGGACGAGCGGGAACCGACCGTGATACCGAAGTCCAGACCCTTCGGATACCCGCCGAGGTAGGCCTCAGGAAGCACGACAAGTGAAGCTGACTGCTCCGCGGCCTCACCGATATAGGCAAGTGCCTGTTGGAGTGTGGCTTCGGTATCGAACAGTGTGCTGCCGGCCTGAATAGCGGCAACGGTGAACTTCGACATATGAGGCTCCTTCGATTCGTGGCATCCGACGAGTTCGATTCGTGACACCCGCCGAGGTGGTCAGCACCTGCCGTCATCGTCTCACCGGTGACCGGATGAAACCAGGGCGAGCCCGCGGTGAAACCACGATGAAACCGGTGGCGTGAACACTGAGGGCATGCAGAACACACGAACTTTCCCAGCGGTCCAAACCAACGACACCGCCACCTCGGCGGTACGCATTCGCGGACTCGTCAAGACCTTCGGCGACTACACCGCTGTCAACCACATCGACCTCGACATCCGCAGGGGAGAGATCTTCGGCGTCCTGGGCCCCAATGGGGCCGGCAAGACGACGATGATCAACATGCTGGCCACGCTGCTGCCCATCGATGACGGGAGCGCGGAGATCTTTGGTGTCGACGTCGCCCGCGAACCCCATAAGATCAGGCAGCTCATCGGAGTGACAGGACAATACGCCTCGGTGGACGAGAAACTGACCGGACGCGAGAACCTCCAGCTGATCGCCCGACTACAGGGATTGAGCAGGACCGCGGCACGCTCCATCGCCGTCGAACTCCTCGAGGAATTCGGGCTCGGCGCTGCCGCCGACAAACCGCTGTCGACGTTCTCCGGCGGCATGCGCCGACGCCTTGACCTTGCCGCCAGCCTCATCACCCGGCCTCCTCTCATCTTCCTCGACGAACCCACCACCGGACTCGACCCCCGCACCCGCAACCAGATGTGGGAGACGATCAGCAACCTCGTCGCCGGTGGTGTCACCGTGCTGCTGACCACGCAGTACCTCGAAGAAGCCGACCAACTGGCCGATCGCATCGCCGTCATCGATCGTGGACAGATCGTGGCACAGGGCACGCCCAACGAGCTCAAAGCCTCCATCGGCGGCTCCAGCCTGCAGCTGATACTCAGCGAGGCCGGCGAGGAAGAGCAGGCCCGTGGTGTCATCAGTGAGCTCTTCGCCGGCGACGTCGTCCACGTCCCGAACGCTGGAGCGATCACGGTCGCCCTGCATGACGCCAGCGATGCTGCCACCGTGCTGATGGCCCTGCGTGAGCATTCGATCGACGTCGTATCGATCAATGTCCAAGAGCCCAGCCTCGACGATGTGTTCCTCACCATCACCGGCGAAACCGCCACTGAAGCAGACAGAGAAGAGATCTCAGCATGAGCACCACACAGACCGCGCCGACCACCCACGCCGCACGCCGTGCACCCATCGGCCCGGTCAGCACCGACACGAGCCAGCTCTCGGCCCGCCCAGGACCCGTCGATACCTGGAATCAGACCATGGGTTTCGCTTCCCGTGCGCTCAAGCGCATGCGCCGCGAACCCGAGCAGTTCTCCGACGTCGCCATCCAGCCGATCCTCTTCACTGTCATGTTCGGCTTCATCTTCGGCGGCGCCATCAGCGGCGACATCGCGAATTACCTGCCGCTCATGGTTCCGGGAATCCTCGCGATGACCTGCCTGACCGCGAGCATGGCCACCGGCGTGCAGCTGCGCGAAGACATGGACACCGGCATCTTCGACCGCTTCCGCACCTTGCCCGTCGCCCGCATCGCGCCCCTGGCGGGGCCGATGGTCGCCGACCTGGTCCGCTACGCGATCGCCGCATCATTGACGTTCCTGACCGGGATCGCCATGGGCTACCGACCCGAAGGCGGTGCCCTCGGCGTGATCGCAGCGATCCTCCTCGTCGTCGTCACCGGTTGGTCGCTGTCCTGGGCATTCGCCTACATCGGCACCGTGGTCCGCTCCGCCCAAGGCGCCCAGGGCATCTCGATGATGATCCTCTTCCCGCTGACATTCCTGTCCAACGCCTTCGTCCCTGTCGAGTCTCTGCCGAACTGGCTCCAGTGGTTCGTCACCATCAACCCGATCTCACACGTCGTGTCCGGGGTCCGCGACCTTGCGAACACCGGTGCCGTGACCGCCGAGGTGGGATGGGCGCTCGTCGGATGCGCCGTCGTCATCGCGATCTTCGCTCCGCTGGCGCTGCGGTCCTACCAGCGCAAGTGATCATTAAGGGTGTGCGCGATTTCAGGACCTGCGTGAGTGGAGACCGTTCACGGTGTGCACAGGCGATCGTTCATGGTCTGGGCGCAGTCGTGGAGCCTGACGATCACCTCGGCAGAGGCGAGGTCTGCGAGCGTGCGGGTCTCGGATTCCAGCAGAGCTATCTGGTCCGTTGTCAGGCCATCGGCCAGGGTCCGCCAGTTCAAGGAGGGGAAGCCTCGGTTGTAGCTGAGCCTGTCCGCCAAAGCCATCAGCGTGGCAATCTGATCCTCATCGACACCCCCGCGGTGGTGTCCCCACGCAGCAAGCGCAAACGCGACGGTACCCAGCACCGGGAAGTCATAGTGACCCCGGTGCTGGGCCGTTGCGCGTTCTGCCTTGTCGAGCAGGACCAGATACTTCTGCTCCGCGTCCCGTAACGCATTCTCCCTCTTCTGCTCGTCCACCTCGGCGGGGGAGCAGCGGGCACGGACAGCCGTGCTCACCGCGGCACTGACGAGAATCCACGGGTCGAGGCCATCGCTGGTGGGAACACCAGGCAGGGACGCATGGTCACTTCCGGCCTCCAGCGCACGATCGAGCAGAGTGAGTCCTTCGTCGACCCGACCGCGCATGAATGCGAGCTCGGCCCGACCTAACATGAGCATGTACCGATGACGGTAAGGCTCGTCATGGTCATTCGACATCGCGAGCGCATCGAGTTCGGCTTCGGCCGCAGCCATCTCGCCGAGGTTGAGGTGGGCGAATGCGAGCACCGACCGGCATTCGACGGTGTCACCCAGATCATTCAGCGTCGGGAGCGCGATCCGGGCGTGCTCGAGCGCCTCAGCGAAGTTCCCGAGCTGCAGATGCAGCTGAGACAGAGACTCCCGGTAGCGCGTGGACAGCCATGGCGGATCGTCGGCACGGATATCGGCCATGGCATCTTCGAGCAGCGTGATCGAGGTGCCGACCTCACCCGCGTTCTCCTTGATCCCGGCGAGGAACGGTGCCGCCAAAAGCCGTGTGAAGCGATCGTCTGATTCGCTGAGCGCGTGAAAGCGGGCAAAGTCCTCCGCTGACTGTCCTGGCTCTTCTGCTTCGATGATCGCGATGCCCAGGCGGGCCAGGGCGCGGATGAAGGGCTCGTCCGAGTCCGGACCCAGCTGCTTGAGCACACGCCGTGTCTCGGGAAGCTCATGCCAACGCGGGAGCATGCCCCACGTGGTCGTCTCGACTGCGAGAACCTGACGAGTCATCTCCGCGAGGTGATCGGGCATCGTCCAAGTCGAGAGGAACCGTTCGATGAGGTCGAAGTGCGTGACGATGTGGATGTGCTCGCCGGTGACCATCCAACACGGCAACAGGGCCGCGAGCATGGTGACCGTGTCATCGTCCCGACGATCGAGGAGGCGGCGCAGGACGTGCACGAGGTTGTGCTCCTCGGAGCGCAGAACTCCGACCGCACGCAGCTGAGCAGATCCCATGATGTCGGGGACCGCTTCGGCGCAGAGGCTGATCGCCCAGTTGTCGACGGCGGCCTCAGCCTGCGCGCGCCCGCCTGACTCGTCGAGTTTGAGCAGACCGTATTCGCGGATCGTCTCGAGCATGCGGACGCGGACCTCGTCACCGCGCTCGATGACCGTGATGAGCGATTGGTCGACGAGGTCGGTGACGGAGTCGAGGGGGTTGACACCACGGAGGGGGCTGGTGACTGCTGGTTGTGTCGTACGGGAGCCGAGCACCACCTCGGCACAGTCGGCACTGAACGCATCGGGCAGGAGCGCAAGATGGGCCAGGGCCCGGCGGGAATCCTCGCCGAGCAGCTGCCACGACCAATCGATGACAGCCGAGAGCGTCTGGTGGCGCGCCGGTGCGCTTCGATCACCACCGCGCAGCAGTTCGAATCGGCGGGCCACATTGTCGAGGATTGTTTCAGGGGAGTGCGTGCGCGTGCGTGCAGCCGCGAGCTCGATCGCCAGCGGTAGGCCGTCGAGGTGCTCGACGAGTTCGGCGACGACCGGCCGGTTGAGCGTGACGCTCGGGCGCACGGCACACGCCCGCTGGGTGAAGAGCTCGATGGCTTCGGTACCCGGGAGCTGATCGAGGTAGTAGGTATGCTCGGCGGTCAGGCGCAGCGGAGTGCGGCTCGTGGTGAGGATGCGCAGATCGGACACCGCCGAGAGCAGGTCGCTGACGAGGTCCGAGACTGCGCCGACGAGGTGCTCACAGTTGTCGAGGACGAGCAGATTGGGCCCCATGCTCAGCTGGGCGACGATGCGAGACTGCAGGTCGGGTAGAGGAGTCTGGCGGTCGATGCGCGAAATCGTCTCCCGCACCTGCAGGGCTTCAGCCACGGCCCCCATGACCTCATCGGGTTGGCGGACGGTGGCGAGCTCGACGACGCGCACATGCGGCAGGGGACTCAGCCGCGCCAGCTCTTGGGCCAGGCGGGTCTTGCCCAGGCCGCCGGGGCCGACGATCGTGACGAGCCTGGCAGACGAGAGAAGACCGGTGACCCGGTCGAGGTCGTCGTCGCGGCCGAGCAGGCTCGTTGCCGGATAACGCACGCCGGAGCGGACCGGGCGGTCCAGAGCGAGGAGTTCCTCGTGGACGGCCTGCAATGCGGGCCCCGGTCGTGAACCGAGGTCGTCGGCCAAGCGGGTCTGGATATCGGCGTAGGCGTGGAGAGCGGCGGGCGTTCCCTCCGCACCGGCGAGGGCACGGAGGTATTCGGCGGTGAGCTCTTCGTCGAAGGGGGCGGACTCGTGGAGTCGGGTGAGCTCGGGCAGGGCCTCACGGTGGCGGCCCTGCTTCGACGTGGCGAGAGCGATGACGCGAACGGCACGGGAATCGACGTCGAGGTCGATGGCAGTGCGAGCCAGCTCGAGCGCTCGGGTGATGTCACCGGAGGTCAGTGCAACCTCGGCGTCCGTGGTCAGAATGTCGAGCGCCCAGAGGTCGATGTCATCGGTCGGCAAAGCCAACCGATAGCCGGTCGCGGTGCGTTCGATCGCCTCGGCTGTGGTTTGGGTCCGGGTTCGGGAGACGAGGATCTGCAGCGCTTTGCTCGGGTGGTCGGGTGGATCATCGGCCCAGATGGCGGCGATGAGGGCGTCGGCGGACAGACCCCGGGGCCCGGCCTCGGCGAGGGCGAGCAGCAGTGCCCGCAGGCGCTCGCCCGGGATGGGGCGCGAACACCAGGAGACGGTGTTCAGAAGTTTCAGCCGGGGGTCCACGTGTCCCAGTTTACGGAAGCTCGGACGAATCGGTGACCCGTGGGCGCTGTCGAACGCCCTCACCCGAGCTCACCTGCGCTGTTAGGATGCTCATATGGCTTGGCAGTACTGGACCGAAGCCCACCGACAGGGATGTTGGAGGGAGGTGACGACCCCTCATACAGGTGCTGAGACCGGGGCCGACGGACAACAGATGATGCGGGTCCGCACAACTGCCTCGGCCGTGTCGAAGGGGACCGAAACACTGGTCCATGCCGGCCGAGTGCCACCACGAGTCGCAGAGCTCATGGCCGCCCCACACCAACTGGGTGATTTCCCCTATCCTGTCTCCTACGGATATCTCACTGTCGGCGTCGTCGATGAGGGCCCGGCCGCATGGATCGGAAGGCGCGTATTCGGGCTGCTGCCCCACCACAGCCATCACCTGGTGACCCCGAACGATGTTCATCCGATCCCCGAGGGCATCTCCGACCATCGGGCGCTGCTGGCCGGAGCCGCAGAAACCGGACTCAACATCCTGTGGCAGTCACCCCCGTACTACGGGGACCGAGTGGCGATCATCGGTGCGGGCATGATCGGAACCGCCACCGCGCTGCTGGCTTCACATCTTCCGCTCGAGCGCCTCGAAATCATCGAAACCAACCCCGTACGGCGCACCTTCCTGACCCGTCTGGGACTGACTGCTCTCGCACCCGAAGATGCCGGAGATGACTGCGATATCGTCATTCACACCTCAGGGAGCGAAGGAGGTCTGGGGCGCGCCCTCGAGATCGCCGGCGATGACGGGACTATCGTCGAAGCCTCGTGGTACGGGGACACAGAGCCCCAAGTGGCACTCGGCTCTGATTTCCACGCGAGGCGACTGGCGATCGTCGCCAGCCAAGTGGGCCAGATCCCGGCCGGACACCGCGCGCGGAGGACCCGCAGCGAGAGACTGGGTGCCGCACTGAGCGCACTCCACGACGACCGCTTCGACGCCCTCATCACCGGAACTTCGGGGTGGCAGGACCTGCCATGGCTGATGGACGAACTCGGCAGCGACACTGCGCTCGCGACAGCCACCCTGTGCCATGTGCTCGACTACGAAGAAGGATCCTGAATGTTCACCCTCAGCGTCAACGACCACGTCATGATCGCCCACAGTCTGCCGCACGAATTCTTCGGGCCAGCGCAGGCTCTCCACGGTGCCACCCTCGCAGTCGAGGTGACGTTCACCCGGGAGGAGCTCGACGAACATCGTGTCGTCCTTGACATCGGTGAGGCTCTGGCGCTGCTCGACGAGGCCCTGACACCGCTGCGGTACACGAACCTCGATGAGCATCCCGATTTCGCAGGCCGTCTGTCGACGAGCGAGGCGATCGCCGAATACATCGGCACCGGCCTCTCCACTTCCCTCGCAGACCGTCCCGAGATCGGGATCACGGTCCACCTGCGCGAGAACCCGCGCGCTGCGGTGTCCTTTACCGTTGCGAATCGGCCGTGACCTACACCCTCATCGAACCGGACCTCGGCCGCACCAGCGGGGGACTGCGCTTCAACTCCGAACTCGCCGCCGCGGCCGAGGGGCGGATCGAGCGCATCACCGCGCCTGGAACCTGGGCAGAACCCGCGGGCGAGGATGTGGCCAGGTTGCGCCAGCTGGTTGCACGATGTCAGGAAGCTGGCGATGCTGCGGCTGGGCGGGACCGCCCGGTCCTCATCGACGGGCTCATCGGATGCAGCCTCCCTACACCTCTGCAGGGTCCGATCGTGATCCTCCAGCATTCGCTGGCACAGACACCTGCCGCTGCCCGTCGTGAAGCCGTCTGCCTGCGGTCCGCATCCGCTGTGGTGACGACGAGTGCATTCGCCGCCGCCGAGGTGGCCCGGAAGTACGGCATCACCGCCGAGGTGGCCCTGCCCGGAACGCATCCGCGTTCCGTGACGCAGCCCGGTTCGCCAGCCCACCTCATCTGCCTCGCAGCGATGGAGGACAACAAGAACCAGCTGTTCCTCGCACACGTCTTTCAGGAGCTGAGACGACGCGGCATCACCGATTGGCGTTGCACCTTCGCCGGGCCCATCACCGACACCGACTATGCCGCGGACGTGCTTGATGCACTGAGTGGACTGAGCTCGGTGGATTGTGTGGGCGAACTCGACGGTGCCGCCGTCGATGAGCTCTACCGGCACGCGGACCTGCTTCTCCTGCCTTCGAAGGCCGAGACCTTCGGGATGGTCGTGCGCGAGGGTGCCGCCGCTGCTATTCCTTCACTCGTGAGCGCGGGCACCGGGGCACAGGAGGCTCTGGTTGCCGGGCACGCACTGGAACTGGACGTCCTCACATGGGCAGATGCCCTGGAACGGTGGATGAGAGACGCGACCTACCGAACCGAACTTGCAGCCACGGCGCTCGAAGCCAGGGAATCCTCTGTGTACGGGTGGGGCGAGACAGCGCGCACCATGCTCTCCGTCCTGGAGAGCGTCTCATGAACGCCGCAGAACCGGACTGGCTGGATCTGCGGGTGCCCTTCGATGATGCTGCACGACAGTATGCACTTCCGCTCCTGGACATGGCGGCCCGCGCGCTGAGCCTCGACGCAGAACGACAAGTCGGCACAGAACGACCACTGGTCGTCATCGACCTCGGAGCCGGAACCGGCAACTCCATGCGCTTCTTCGACCGCCACCTCGCTCAACGACTGCCGGAGCGTCCTCTGCACTGGGTGCTCGTCGATGCCGATGAGTCCGCACTCGAGATCGCGGCCGGCAGATTTGGTGCAACAGTGCGCACGGTCGCGGCCCCAATCTCCTCCCTGCCGGCCATCGCTGCCGAAGTGCTGGATGAGGTGGCGACGAAGGTGGGCACAGCCAGCCTGACGGAGGTGGGCACAGTCAAGCCAAGGGGCGAGCGGCGAACAGCAGCCGCCGCGTCGCCAGATTCGTGTGATCTCCTCATCACCGGCAGCGCTCTGCTCGACGTGCTCACACGCGAGGACTTGGCGACCATCGTCGAGACGCTGCATCGCTTCTCCGGGGCCGGGCTCTTCCTGCTCAGCATCTCCGGGCAGTGGCGTCTGAGGCCATCACACCCAGATGACGATACCCTCGACGAGGCATTCGGTCGCCACCAGCGCCGCGAATCACGCCTCGGCACCCACGCAGCGACGGTGCTGGAGACCATGGCGCGCAGCACAGGTGCACGAGTGGAGACATCGGCCAGCCCCTGGCAACTCGAAGCACCAGGGGACGCGGAGTTCCTCACCCGATTGCTCACCGAACGCGTCGATGCCGCCGTCGAGGAGGAACCCCGTCTGCGTGCGAGGGGCCGGGCATGGCTGGAAGACCGGTGGGCACAGTCTGGGCTCCGCGTCGTCATCGACCACACCGATGTGCTCATCGACGCCACGGACCAGCGTGGCCCGAGGAGAGCTCAGTTCAACCCTAGGAAAGGTGAGCCGAAGCGATGAGGAAGATGTGGGCGCGGCGGGGGCTCATGCTGCTCATCACCGTCGTCCTGCTCGTTCTCACCGCTCGCATCGTCGGGGTCCAGGCCCTGCTTGAAGGCGGAGAGGTGGTCACGCCGATGACGGTCCTCGCGGCGCTGGTCCTCGGACTGCTCGCCACGACCGCCCAGGCCATGCGGTTCTCTCTGCTGCTGAAGCAGACCGGAACACAGGTGACTCGGCGCCGAGCCCTTGCCGACTGCTACTCGGCCGGTCTGCTCAACACCCTCCTGCCCGGTGGACTGAGCGGAGACCTGGCTCGTGTCGCAGCCTACCGCAATACCGGGCCACGCCGGTGGCTGTCTCCACTGACCGTCGTCGGTGCCGAACGGCTGAGCGCAACCACTCTGCTCTTCATCACGGCCACGCTCGCTCTTATCCCCGTGGCCCCGGCCTTCGCTTGGATCGCCGCAGCTGTCGCCGTGGTCACCGGGGTTCTCTCAATAGTGGGCATGCGGGGGATGACAGCAGCAACCATCGGGCTCGTGTGGCTGATGGCGGCGGTGACCATCGGGTCCTTCCTCGCCCTCTACCTCATCGCGATGTTTGCCCTCGGAGGTCCCGTGATCCCGGCGCTCGCCGTCGTCGGCTTGGCAGCGATGAGCATCCCACTTGGCGTCGGCGGCTGGGGAGTGCGCGAGGTCAGCGTGAGCATCCTTGCCGGCAGTCTCGCGAGCTCGGTCGAATGGGCGGTCACCTCATCGGCGGGCTACGGTCTCCTGGCCGCTATCTCAACGCTGCCGGGCGCGATCACCCTCATGGTCAGGCTGTGGAGGCGTCACCAGGAGAGCGATCAGCATTCTCCGTCGACCCGCCGCTCGCCGACTTGCTGAGCAGGTATTCGGTGCACATGTCCTCACCGAACCGGTAGCGGCGGAACGGGCGGCGCAGCGCTTCAGCCATGACCTCAGTGCCCTCGAAGCGGATGCCTGGGACACCATTGCCGATGAGTACGGGCGCCGAGGTGAGGAACAGTCGGTCGAGCACGCCGGCCGAGAGGAACGATGACACCGTCCGTCCGCCGCCCTCGACAAGGATCGATCCCGAGGCATGCTCGCGAATGAGCGAGATGATGGTGGCGGGAGAGATCTCACTGTCCGCCGTCGCCGGCAGGCGAACCATACGGACGTGGTCGCCGATGTCCTTTGGGGGGACAACCTCGGCGCCGGTGAGCCACAGCGTGAGAGCCTCGGGCGAGGTGAGGACGGTCGCTGTGGCCGGGATCCGACCGTGGGGGTCGAGGATGACGCGGACGGGGTTCTTCCCGGGGACGGCACGCACCGTCAGCTGGGGATCGTCGGCCACGACCGTGCCGCAGCCGACGAGGACGGCACCGACAGATGCTCGGACCCGATGGAGATGGGCGCGGTCGATCTGCCCGGAGACGAACTGTGCGTCACCATTGGACGTCGCGATGAAGCCGTCCTCGCTCTGGGCCAGCTGTGCGACGACCTCGTCACCACCGGCGATCGTGTCGTAGACGGCCAGCGTGTCCTCTTCGACGACTGTGCTGATTGTGCCGACTGTGCTCGCGGTGTCCTCGGTGTCCTCGGTGTTCGCCTCCGTTGTGTCGACGTGGGGGTGCTCGGCAGGGGCGATATGGTCCATAAGGCGGCGTTTGGCTTCGAGGTATCCGGCGCTCTCCGGCCGGTCCGGCACCTGGAGGCTGAGGCGGTCGGCCACCGTGATGGACATGCCCTCAAGGGCGGTGACCTTGCTCGGGTTCGAGGACAGCAGGGTGATCTGCGGGCAGTCGAGATCGTGAAGGATCGCTGCCGCCGCCGTGTAGTCCCTTGCATCATCAGGCAGGTTGAGAGCACGGTTCGCGGCGACGGTGTCGAGACCGGCGTCCTGGAGGGCGTAGGCGCGCAGCTTGTTCTCAAGCCCGATCCCGCGGCCCTCATGCCCGCGCAGATAGATCAGAATACCGGTGCCGGCGTGAGCAATGGCGGCGAGCGAAGCCGAGAGCTGGTCACCGCAGTCACAGCGATGCGAGCCGAGGGCATCGCCGGTGAGGCATTCGCTGTGGACTCGCACGAGGGGAGCATCCACCGCGGCCGGGTCACCGATCGACATCACTGCGTGGGACGTTCCATCGTGAGTGTAGGTGCGGAGCGTGAAGAGCCCGTGGACGGTGGGCAGCTTGCTCGGCGGCCCGCCGACCAGGACGGTTGAGTCCGTGCTTCTGTGCAAGGCAGTCATGGTCCAAGTCTACGTACAGGCAGGCGTTCTGAGTCTTCTGCATTCCCCGAAACAGCTTCTGCCTTCTGCGAAGCAGGCTGGAGCCGGATGGAGTATTCTGCATGTCTGTGGGTGGTGCCTGGTGTCAAGGTTCCGGCATGTCGCTCGAGCCATACGATGTCGCGGCCGAAGGAGAACACGAGTGCAGTGAGGGCGATCACTGCACTCATGATGCCGAGACTCGGATTCGCCAGAGCCACTGGTGATCCAGCGGTGAGGAGGAGGATTCCTTGGCTTGCCGCGATCGTTTTGCGCAGGACCGAGGGCGGCAGCTGCTGCTGTCTCCAGGCGGGCCGCAGCAGAGCTGCCCCGCGGAAGAGATAGTAGAAGGTGCCTGGCAGAACAACCCACCATCCCCAGATAGGGACGAGCGCGACGGAGAGGACGAGCACAACGAGAGCATCGACGGATTCGTCGAAGTCGGCCCCCGCCGAGGTGGCTCCGGTTCGCCGTGCCACGTAGCCGTCGCAGGCGTCGAGGATGAGCGCCAGCCCACCGACGACGATCGCCGTCCACGAGAAGCCATCATCGCGGATGACGAGGGCGGTGAAGACCATGATGAGTCCGAGCCGCACGGTCGTGACGTCGTCGGCTGGCCGCCACGTCTCAGCGCGGAGCAGACTCCGTCCGGAGCCGAGGCCGAAGAGTGCGAGCACGATGAGAATCGTTGACCACTGCGGATGGAGCGCCGCAGAGATCAGGGTCGCAGCGCTGAGCATGGCCACCGGCGAGAGGAGACGGAGGCCGGGAGACGTTCCGGAGGAGTGGGAAGAGCGCATGCTTCCGTTCTACCAGAGTTGAGGAGGCTGTCAGCGGGCGACAGCCCAGCCTGTGGCTATCACGATCAAATCTATGACGATCACCGCCATGGAGGAATAGGATGCGAAGGTACCCTTCTGCCGATCGAATCGAGGCTGTGCACGTGAGTGTGCCATTCCAACTCCATGACCAGCTCGTCGCTTGGCGACGGGACTTCCACCGGTTCGCAGAGCCGGGATGGACGGAATTCCGGACCACCTCGGCGATCATCACAGTCCTGCGTGATCTGGGCTGGGACACGGTCTACGGACCTGAGCTCCATGAGGCAGATGCCCGGTTGGGCGTCCCCAGTGCAGAGGTGCTCGCTGTCGAACGCGAGCGGGCTGTGTCGCAGGGAGCCGACTCAGAATTGGTCGAGGTGATGGGTGACGGGTTCACCGGTGTTCTGGGCGTTCTGGAGACCGGGCGCCCCGGACCGGTCGTGTGCTTCCGCTTCGACATCGACTCGAACGACTTGGTGGAACTGGCCGATGAGACGCATCGGCCCTTCTCCGAAGGATTCGCCTCCGTCAATGACGGTGCCATGCACGGCTGTGGCCACGACGGCCATGCCGCCATCGGATTGGGTTTGGCCACGACGCTGACGAAGCTTCAGAACGAGCTGAGCGGGACAGTGAAGATCATCTTCCAACCCGCCGAGGAGGGTGTGCGTGGCGCTCATTCGATTGTGGCCGCGGGCTGGTTCGACGACGTGGACCTGTTCGTCGCCACCCACCTGAAATCCGATGATGGGAAGGGCAATGTGCTCACCGGGTCCGATGGATACCTTGCCAGCACGAAACTCGACGTGACCTTCACGGGTGTTGGCTCTCATGCAGGAGGAGACCCGGAGAAGGGTAAGAACGCGCTGCTCGCGGCCGCCTCGGCGACGTTGAACCTGCATGCGATTCCCCGGCACTCCGAGGGCGCCAGCCGCATCAACGTCGGCACTTTCCAAGCTGGTGAAGGGCGTAACGTCGTGCCGCGGACGGCGACGCTGCGCGTCGAGACTCGGGGCGAATCGAGCGCGATCAACTCGTTTATGTATGACAGAGCGCAGGAGGTCATTGCCGGTGCTGCCCGGATGTATGACGTCGATGCTTCGGTCACGGTGGTCGGGAAGGCCGACCAGGAGTCGCCGAGCCCGGAGCTCTTGCCCTATATCCGCACGTGCTTCGAAGGCGTCGACGGAGTCGCCGAGATCAGAGATGCCGGTGGTCTGGGCGGATCCGAGGACGCGACCGCGATGATGAAGCGGGTCAAGGAGCGCGGCGGCCTGGCCACCTACGTCCAGATCGGTATGGATACCTCGTGGGGCCACCACACCGAACGCTTCGACGTCGACGAGGACATGCTCGGTGTCGGAGTGGAAGCTGAGGCCGCTATTGCGATTGGTGCGGGGGAGTTCCTGGCTGGGCTGAAGTGACCAGAGCACGGGCGGTCGTAACAGCGGAAACGGCATCGGATAAACTCATGTGAATGTCGAGAATTACCTGCTCAGCCCTGAGTTCGAAGGTCGTCACCGCGGATGCAGCGGCTGTTCACATCGGCCACGGCGATCGCGTCGCCATGAGCGGGTTCACCGGTTCGGGGTATCCGAAGGCTGTGCCCGGTGCCATCGCCGCGCAGGCTCGCACCGAGCATGATCAGGGTCGTGACTTCGGCATCGAGCTGTGGACCGGTGCCTCGACCGCACCGGAACTCGACGGTATCCTCGCCGAGGCGGGAGCTGTGAGTAAGCGACTGCCCTTCCAGTCGGACCCGGCAATGCGGAAGTCCATCAACGCGGGCGACACCGAGTACGTTGATACCCACCTCAGTCACTCCGCCCAGCAGGCCTGGTTCGGCTTCTATGGCAACCTCGATGTCGCTGTTGTCGAAGTCGCAGCGATTCTGCCCAATGGTCTGCTGGTCCCCGGCAGCTCAGTGGGCAATTCGAAGACCTGGCTAGACCTGGCCGACAAGGTCATCCTCGAGGTCAACTCCTGGCACCCACGCGCCTACGAGGGATTCCACGACGTCTACTACGGCACTCGCCGGCCACCCGAGCGTCTGCCCATCCAGCTCCTGGAACCCATGCAGCGCATCGGCGACCCCTACCTGCGTGTCGATCCTTCCAAAGTAGTTGCCATCGTCGAGACCAAGGCGCCAGACAGGAATCTGCCGTTCAAACCCGCCGACGAGGACTCGAAAGCCATTGCCTCCCACCTCGTGGACTTCCTGCGCCATGAGATCCAAGCCGACAGGCTGCCTCCCGAGCTGCTGCCGCTGCAGTCGGGTGTCGGCAACGTCGCCAATGCCGTCATGGGCAATCTGGCCGACAGCGAATTCGAAGGCCTGACCGCGTACACAGAGGTCATCCAGGACGGGATGCTCGACCTCATCGACAACGGCAAGCTCGCCTCTGTCTCGGCGACGGCCTTCTCACTCTCGGCCGAGCGCGCCGCCGACTTCAACGAGAACATCGAGTCCTACAAGGGGCGTATCCTCATGCGCACACAGGAGATGTCGAATCATCCGGAAGCCATCCGCCGCCTCGGCGTCATTGCGATCAATGGGATGGTCGAGGCCGACATCTACGGCAATGTGAACTCCACCCACGTGATGGGCTCATCCATCATCAACGGCATCGGCGGGTCCGGCGACTTCGCTCGCAACGCCTACCTCAACTTCTTCGTGTCGAACTCGATGGCCAAGGACGGAGCGATCTCCTCCATCGTGCCCTTCGCCAGCCATATCGACCACACCGAACACGACACCCAGATCCTCGTCACCGAGCAGGGGCTGGCCGATCTGCGCGGTCTGTCCCCGGTCGCGCGAGCACGCAAGATCATCGCCAACTGTGCGCACCCGAGTTACCGCGACCGCCTCGGCGACTATCTGGATCGGGCGATCGCAGAGAACCCGAACGGACGTCATACCCCGCACCTGCTGGGCGAGGCTTTGTCCTGGCACGGGAACTTCCAGGCCAACGGGAGCATGTGAAGCCTGCCTGTGAGGGTTGCAGATCCAATGTGCCGAACTATTCGTCGATGCCGCACCATTCGGCGATGAAGAGCGCCATGGATTTCGTGCATCTACGCACTGATTCGATGCTCACTCGTTCGTCGAAGCCGTGGATGTTCTCCGAGACAGGGCCGTAGACCAGAGTCGGCATATCGCCGTAGTTGACGAAGACGCGACCATCGAGATAGCCAGGAGTGGTGAAGCTCGTGAGCTCCGCACCGAACGCCTCTCGGTGGGTGCGTTCAAGCAGCTCTTCTGCGGCGCTGCCGGGTTCGAGGACATAGCCGTCGGCGTAGAAGCCGTTCGGTGTCAGTACCGTGTCGAAGGTCGGGCGTGATGGGGAACCGACGACCGTCGACCGTCCGGCTCCAGCATCTCTCACGCACTTCTCGACCTCGGCCCAGGCGTCGTCGGCTCTCGTACCCGGGTAGGTGGCGACGCGGACCTGGAGTTCACACCAGGCCGGCACGCTTGATGGCCAGTCGCCCCCGCGGATCTCACCGAAATTGAAGTTGATCGGGTGGTCGAGGTCTTCGAAGTACGGGTGCTCGCTTTTCCTATCGTTCCATGTCTGTTCGAGGACGCGCAGAGCCTGCATCACTTCGAAGGCGGCATCGATGGCGTTGAAGCCGTTGGCCATCTCGCGTGGGTGCGTGGGATTTCCGCTGACTCGTACCGTGAACCAGAGGACGCCGACGTTGGCTCTGACCAGCGCATCTTCTTCGGGTTCCGAGATGATGACCGCGTCTGCGGTGTAGCCGCGCAGCCAGGCGGCCAAGGACCCGTTTCCGGTGCATTCCTCCTCGACGACGGATTGCAGGTGGACCCGACCGGTGAGGTCGAATCCGGCCCGGCGGACCGCGTCGAATGCGAACAGATTGGCGATCAGTCCGGCCTTCATGTCACCGGCACCGCGGCCATACATCCATCCATCTCGCACCTCGGCGTCCCAGGGTGAGCGCGACCATTTGTCCTCCGGTCCCTGCGGCACGACATCGATGTGGCCGTTGAGGATCAGGGACTTTCCGCTGTCTCGGGCAGGCGTATAGGTGCCGACGATATCGGTCATCCCCGTGTAGTCGACGGTGGAGGGGCCGAAGCCAGGGTGGGCCTCCAGCTCGGGCGAGTCGATGACCCACCGGTCGATATCGAGGCCCAGGTGCTTAAGGTGGGTTTCGATGAGATCCTGCGCAGGTTCCTCATGCTCACGACGTGAGGGGGAGCTCACCAGTTCGGCGGTGGCCGTCAGCTGGTCATCGAACGCGGAATCGACCGCTGCAAGGATTCGTTGCTTGGCGTCGTTGGTGATCATGGGTTCTCCTTCGAGCGCAGCTCGTTTTGGTTTCGGGCGCTGTTTCGAGATTAGGGGAGTGCAGGCCAATAGGCAGTGGATGGATGTCTCGACTTCGAGCACCTCGGTGTGCATTTCAACCCCTCGGCCGATCAGTCGTCCTGCGTCAGGATCAGGGCGATCGCTGCATCCCGGGGGATGGTCACGTCCAAACCGGTGATGTCGTGGAAGGACTGCAGACGTTTGAACACAGTGTTCCTATGGACAAAGAGCGAGTCGGCTGCCTCTTGAACGGAGCCGTGTTCCAGGTATGCGGCGATGGTTGTGGCCAGACGGCTCAGTCTCTCAGTGCGCTTCTCACCGGCCGGGGTCGCAAAGTCACCGAGCAGTTCATGCTCGAAGCCGCTGATGCGCGATTGAACTGCGGTACGTGCAATGGCGGCGAATCCTTCCCTCACGTTGACCGCAGACCTGCCCGGATGAAGCTCGCCGAGGTGTTTGGCCAGTGCCGCTGCGCGCGGCACCTGACCTATTCCGTCGATCTTTGCTATGTAACCGCCTGGGAGACCGGGCAGTTCATCGACTAAGGTGATCAGCTTGCGCCGGTGACGGAACAGATAGGTCATCTGTTCGTCTCCGTAGGAGTGCACTTCGAGCGTCGAGAATCTCTGCCCCAACTCATCGGTCACGACTTTGGTGGGCACTGCAATGAGTTCGAATTCACCGGTGTGCCTCATCCCAAGCACTGTGGCGATGGCAGTTATCTCGTTCTCGTCGGCATAGCCGGAGAACAGTTTCGTCAGGGCACGTTCGCGGGCGGTCCTGCGCGAGCGTGCCATCTCCTCTGTCTCGTTGAGGAACGACCGCTGCACCTCGGTCGCATAGCGTTCCACCACATCGAGGACGCGTTCTCCATTGTCCATGAGCACACTGGTGAGATCTGGTTGCGCTGCCCGATGGAGTGCTTGCCACAGGACCCGAAAATTGATGCGCACAGCCTCTGTGAAGTGGTCGACTCGCAGACCTTGCCGGGCTCGTCGTCGTCCCAAAGCATCCGGAAGTGCCGAATCTTCGGCTACGTGTTCCGCAGCCGAGAGCCGACGGAGGAAGAGGTCGAAGACCTGCTCAGCGGTTCCGTTGAGGTCGGACTTGGGCACGCGACCGTGGGTGTAGCCCTCATGTTCAGTGAGTTCGCCAAAGAAGTCCTCGAGAAGCTGCGGAGTGTCTTGTCGCACTCGCTCGAGGAGCTCATGCCAAAGCGGATCGGTCATACTGCATTGTTGCACCGTGGGGCGTCAGCGAGGTGGGTTGAGGAGGCTGGCAAGACGGACACGCTCGAGAGAGACTTCTCATTTCATCAGCATTGTCGGCACAGCGGCCACCACCCAGGCCAGTCCGGGACCGATCAGGCACATGAGGCCCGCGTAGCCGATCATCTGTTTGTAGTAGCGATCACGGATCGTCGAGTCAACATTGGCCAGCAGCATTGCTCCGTTGGTCGAGAAGGGGCTGATGTCGACGATGGTTGCCGCAATCGCCAAAGCTGCGACGAAACCGCCCACATGCACGTCCCCCGATTCGAGGAATGGCACGGCCAAGGTGATCACGACGCCGATGATCGCCAGCGATGAGGCCAGCGCAGAGATGAGGCCCGACATGTAGAAGAGCAGGAGGGCAGCCAGCAGAGGAATTCCGATCGCCGAGATCCCCGTGGAAACCCACTCAACTGTGCCTGCTTCCTGGAGCACAGCGATATAGGTGAGGACACCAGTGATGAGAATGACGACTGACCATGACACTTTCGTCATCGCAGCCTTACCCGCGGCTGGGTTGATGAAGGTGAGGACGACGGCGATCGTAATCGTCACGATCCCGACGTCCCAGCCGAAGATCAGTACGGACAGTGCCATGGCGATGAGTCCGATCAGGGTCGGAACCTGGCTCAGCGTCAACCTTATGGTGCTTGTTGCGACGGCGGAGTTTCCGGTCCCCGAACTTCCTGTTTCAGAACTCTCGATATCGGAACTCGCATTTCTGGCGGGCGGGGCGTCGTCCACCTCGGCGCGCAATCCGGGTCGACGACGGAGGACAACGTAGACGACGAGAGCGAAGACCACGTTGAAGATCAGCGGCGCCAAGAACAGTGACACTGGAGTCGGAGCCAGGCCGTTCCTGGCGAGGTAGTCGTTGATGAAGATGCCGTAGACGCTGATGGGGGAGAAGGCCCCCGCCAGCGCGCCGTGGACGACGAGGAGACCGACCATGAACTGGTTGATCCGATGCTTGCGTGCGAATGACAACGCCAGCGGCGCGATGATGGCGACGGCGAAGAGCGCACCCAGGGAGATGAGGATCGCGGTGAGCGCGAAGAAGATCCACGGCATGAGCGCAGTCCGACCGCCGACGAGCTTGACGCACCAGTTGACGATGACCTCAATGACCCCGTTGTTCTGGGCGAAGCCGAACAGATAGGTCAGACCCACAAGCGTGAGGAAGAGGTCGACGGGGAAGCCGGCGAGGAACTCCTCTGGGGCCTGGTGGAGGACGAGACCGCCGACTCCTGCCGCTGCGACGAAGCCCAGCAATCCCATGTTGATGTCACGCCAAGTGCCGATGACGAACATCAGGCCGAGGACGATCACGCAGATCAGTTCCGCACTCATGGAAGCAGTGTCTCCTTCATCTTCACTATGACGATCATCGACGCACGGTTGCGGCGGGAGCTGCGGATGCAGCCGCACGTCACACGCTCTTCAACCTAAGCGAAATCTCAATTGCTGACAGCGCTATCTCGCAATGCAGGCAGTGGCTTGGGCGTGGAGTGCGCCGCTGCGGGTGGTCGGTGGCGCTGTCCGCAGTGGATGGTCAATTCCAAAATCACTCCACTGCGTACAGTGTGTTGGGTCACCAAATTACTAGAGTTTCACTCGGCCCATCAGCTCTGCCTGCGGCTGGCTGTGAGAACCTGCGACCGCCTGCGAGAACCTGCGAGAACCTGCGACAAAGAAAGTTGACGATCGTCATGCCCAACGATGTGAATGAACCCAGCCACGCCGAGGTGCTTCGCGCCGCCGACGCCATCGTCGCCGCCTTTGCGACGACCGATGCGAAGGCCTACTTCGCAGCATTTGCCCCAGACGCCACATTCATCTTCCACCCCGAGGACAACCGCTTGGACTCACGTGCGGAGTACGAGGGGACCTGGGACTCATGGATAGCCGACGGATGGTCCGTAGCCGACTGCGTCTCCTCAGCCAGGCTCGTGCAGACCTTCCCGGGCGGAGCGGTCTTCTCTCATACCGTCGATACGACGGTGACGACGAGGGAGGGCGCAGAATCGTATCGGGAACGTGAGAGCATCATCTTCCGCCACCTCGGCGACGGAAATCTCCTGGCGATACACGAACACCTGTCGACCGTCCCCGACGCTGTGCCTGCGGATGAGTCTGCTGATGCAGAACCCAACGTCGCCGAGGTGGTCGCCCAGTGAACTGGTACCGCAGCCTCGAGTCGCGCTTGGAATCCGGAAGCGACGATTCCGGAGTCATCCGCGGGCACTTGGGCACCAGACGAATGTTCATGATCTGGTTGGCCGCCAACCTCGTCGTGACAACCATGCTCACCGGCACACTCTTCGTCCCGGGCATCGACTACGTCACCGCCGTCATCGTCATCGTCGCGGGTACGATCATCGGCACAATCGTGCTCACTCTGATCGGGAACATCGGCACCCGCACCGGGCTGGCCACCATGGCGATCACCAGGGGAGCATTCGGCCCCAAGGGCAGCTATCTGCCCGTCGCAGCCAACGTCGTCATCCTCATGGGCTGGAGCTGGGTCCAAGCCATGCTCGCCGGCATCAGCGTCAACTTCGTCGTCGCGCAGACGACCGGATTCTCCAACCCGATCCTCTTCTCCGTTCTGTGCCAGGCTCTGGTCGTCGGGCTTGCCATCCTCGGGCATGAGGGCATTGAGAAGGCCGAACCTTGGTTCGCGCTCCTTATCCTGGCGGTCATGGCCTATGTCTTCGTCATCGCCTTCAGCGGGCACTCACCGAGCGAATACACTGCGGTTCAGGCCGATCCCAGTCTGGAATTCACCCCGGTGCTCGCTCTCGACATCGTCATCTCGACTGCGATCTCGTGGACTGTGCTCTCTGGTGACCTCAACCGCCTGGCCAAGAGTCAGAAGTCAGGGATCATCGGTTCCGGCCTCGGCTATATCGCCTCCACGGTGCTTGCTATGGTCCTCGGTCTCACCGCCTTCAGCTATATCCTCCTCGACGGCGCAGGCGCGGCTCTCTTCGACCCGACTGCGCTGGCCGCGGAATTCGGGTGGGCGTTGGCGATCGTCATCTTCCTGTCCGTGATGGCGACGAACACGATGGTTGTCTATGGGATGGTCAACTCAGTCGTCGGCGCGCAGCGGCGGACGAAGCTGAAGTTCCTGCCAGTGGCATTGGTGCTCGGGATCGTCTCGATTCTCGGGTCGACCTGGCTGGCCCTGCTCGACCAGTACACCGACTTCCTCACAATGATCGGGGCCTTCTTCGTTCCCGTGTTCGCGATCCTCATCGTCGACTACTACATCATCAAGAGTCGGACCTATACGAGGGATATCTTGAGTGACGCCGGCGGAATCTACGCTTATACACGTGGCGTCAACTGGGCCGCAGTTGCTGTGTGGGTTATTGGTGCGCTTGTGTCCTACCTGTTCACCTATGCTTTCCTGAGTCCGATTGGAGCGACTATTCCATCGTTCCTCGCCTCGTTCCTGTTGTATCTGGGGCTCTCCTGGCGTTCGCGCCACCGATTCGCCGAGGTTGCCGGCGGGCATCTGTCCGAATTCCGCAAGTGAGTTGTCCGGGCCCCAGCCGCCGTGTGAAGGATCGCGTGTCAGTGCCGTCTGAGAGCATGAATCAACGAACTGATCTGGGCGTGATTAAAGCGTCATAGAGTGAATCAGAAGTTTTTTTTGAAAAGGTATATACAATTAACATTCGAATAACCTAGAATGTAATTAGCAGTTGACTCAATCTATGTTCTACTCACTCCTCCCGACGATGACGTACGAGGCAGGTGACACACAATGAAAAACACATCCGCAACCCACAATGAGAAGCATCGCGAAGGCAACGGAAAGGCCGACCCCGCTGGCGCAGACGTCGGCACGGGTAAAGACGACAGTGTGTCTCCTCGCTACAGCGTTCGATACGAATCCAGCGTCACCGATCTCGGGAGCGCATCTGCAGAGTACGACCAAGCTCAGCTGAAGGTTTATAAGGTCAGCTCTGGAGTCATTCTCGAACAGGTCATTCAGCACTACGGCACCGATGTTCCCGCGGGGGACGACCCGTACACGTTCACCACGATCGCCGGTTCGGTCGATCGCTGCAAAAAGTCCTCCAACGAAGAGCACGTTCGGGATGCCGATCGGCGAACGACCGTGAGCGATCTTGCGTGGACTTCGGCACCGCCGGACGAATTCGAAAGCTACCGAGGCTGTACTGATCTCGTGATGGTCGGCGACACACCGACGACGGTGATGCACTACGACGCCGAATTTGCGCGGAGTGTCCGATCACCCGAGGTTGAACCTGAGCCCGAAATCGTCGAATCTCCAGACTTTCCCGGCTTCAAACCTGACACCGATTTCTCCAGGTGGGTTCACGACAATGTGTTCACCGAGGACATTGTCGAGATCTCCGCGGTCTTCGGAACTTCCACGCCGCGCACCTACCGTCGCCTGACCGCGGCCATGACGGTCATTCACGGACTCCCACGATTCGCCGACCGCGTCCGAGACGGCGAATTCACCCAAGCTCACGTGGATGCGGCCGCCGATCTATGCCAAACGGTTGCCATGCGGTTTCTGCCCAGGTTGGATGAGCATCTCGCAGTCAGGAGGGCCGATGTGACGAGCGAGTACTTCCGCACCGCACTGCGCAAGAAGATCCAGCTTCTCGAACCAGCAGAAGACCGTGCCGAAACAGTCGCGCGTCGTCGCCGAGTAGATGTCGACACTTTCAAGGATGGAACCGCATGCATGTCGATAACGGGCCCTGCAGCTGAGGTTCATGCCAGCTTTCAGCGCATCCAAGCCATGGCACGAGCGATCCATGCAGGACAGGCCAACACTTTCAACCTGGCACCTGGTGTCGAAGTCATCGACGAGCGCACCATCAGCAACCTCATGTTCGACATTGTCACCCGCCCACAGCCGAAACTCAGCATCAAGGTGAAACGGATCGACCCGGTGACGGGCATTCAGGGCACTTCCGAATCATCACTTCTTGACGACAGCGGGAGTCCGTTGTTTGACTACGACGGCCAAGGAGTTAGCGGGCTAACTGACTGTGTCAAAGACGCGGCAACACCACCTGCGAGTGGAAGAGCCTTCGCCCCGGGTTTGCCTCGGCAAGAAGAAGTCACAGAATATGACATAACCGTCGGCATGCCCACCGACCAGTGGTGGATGGCGAATCAAGCCGCAGTCGTGGTCACGGTTCCGTATCTGACGCTGACCGGTGTATCGGAACTGCCTGGAACAATGGCCGATGGTTCGCCAGTGCCGGCGGAGACCGCACGACGCATTGGGGCCCGTTCGAAAACGCTGACGAGAATACTGACCGATCCAGCCACAGGCACACCAATCGACGCAAAAGCCACCACCTACAGGATTCCAAGCGATGTTCGGAAAACACTCGTCGCCAAGTGGGCGATCTGCACGGTACCTGGGTGCAACCGAAGGGCAGAGAACTCAGAGATCGATCACATTATTCCGTTCGACCATGACCATCCCGACCAGGGCGGACTCACTCGCTTCAGCAACTTGCATCCACTGTGCAAAAAACACCATGCGGTGAAGACTGCCCGAAGCTACTCGGTGCGGATGCCGCAATCTGGCCTGGTCGAATACGAGTTCTCTCACGGCGTGACGGCAACAGTTGCGGCACCCGATCAGCCCGTCGACGCAGCTCAAGCCCTCGAGTTCTATGCACTGACTGAGATCGGTTTGAAAAAGTGGTGGCTCCCAACGGAAATGGTTCCTCCGCCGCCGTATATTTTGGAGCTCATGCCCGGGGAGACCACGATTCGAAAACGTGAGGATGCGAGGCAGCGTGAACAAGAACGTGCCGACCACCGCCGACGTTTGCAGAAGGACTATGATCTGACGAAGGTCAGACGCCGACAACTGATGGTCGATCGCATGTTGGATTGGGACAATGCAGCATTCCAACCCTGCCTGCCACCGGGGTCGAACTCTGTAACTATGAAGCGACTTCCGCGGGGCCGTCGCAGAGGTTACCCAAGCTCCAGGGCGAAGAAGAGACTAGATGGCTGGTCTTCGAAGGCCGAATACATGCGTATGAGCAGAGAGTGGCAGGCTGCGCGCGTGCAATGGGAACACGACCTCGCGAAAGACCCTCCACCATTCTGAACGTCACTGATTCGGACTGACTGGCTGGCAGAAGCGAGGGACCACCTCGGCGGTCTCTGGCTTCTGCTGTGTCATTGGACGAATAGAAATAGGACCGGCTCGGAACTCTCACGGGACGCATAGCCGTGTTTGCTAGTGTCGCACTGACAAAGTGTGCCAGGTGATTCGACCTATCGGGTCGGCTCGCGGCCGCAGAAGGAGAACCGGAATTCGTGCTGCTCAGTAAGCTGTTCGACAGATTCCTGCCACCGGACCGCAGATTCAACCCTGAGGCGCTGGCCTGGGTGGCGGTGATCTTCACTGCTATCGTGATGCTCGCCGTCGAGTCCTCAATCGCGGTCGGGGTCCATGAAGCCCCCGTTGCGCTGGCATTCATCGTCACCGTGATCCACGCGGGGTCGATGCCGCTGTCGATGTTGCGCCCACTCTTCGGTGCGATCCTCTCGGTCATCGCGTGCGGTGTCCTGCCGTTGCTTGGCCCTTACCTTTCGGGTGCTCCCTGGCCATGGATGGTCCCGATGATGATCACGCAGATCCTCATCATTCTCATCGTCGGACTCCGCGCCCATTGGGGTGTGGCGTTGGCCGCGCTGCTGGCGAGCATCGCGATCTCTGCTGCGGCCGCCGTCTTCGGCCATATTCAGTACCCCGAAAGCGGGTCGGATTCCTCGATCGTCAATATCGTGGTGTTCTCCTGCATCGCGGGTGGATTCTATGTGGCCGCAGTCATCGTTCAGCAGTGGCATCTGATCCGGTCACAGCTGTTGCAGGAACAGGAGAACACCGCCGAGGAGCATTCGAAGCGTGTCGTGGTCGAGGAGAAGACGCGGATTGCCCGCGAACTGCACGATATCGTCGCCCACAGCATGTCGATTATCAACATCCAGGCTTCGAGTGCACCATTCCGCCACCCCAGCATCGATTCGGACGTGGTGAAGGAGTTCGAGGACATCTCCGTGTCTGCACGCCATGCTCTCACCGAGATGCGCGGACTGTTGGGCGTGCTGCGCAATGACGATGCGGGCCAACAGCTTGCCCCGCAGCCGAAGTTCTCTGAGGTGGAAGGCCTGGTGAACAAGGCGCAGCAGGCCGGTGTCAACGTCACTATGGAACGCAGCGGGGGACCGCTTGATCGCAGCTTGCGCGACAGCACCGGGCTTGCCGGGTACCGCATCGTTCAGGAAGCGCTGAGCAACGCCATCCGTCACGCCACCGATTCCCACATTCACATCATGATCGACAGCGGCGGCACCGCACTGTGGATCAACGTCGTCAACACTGCCGGGAACGGCACTTCGGAGGTGACGAAGAACGAGCTCCACCGTCATCAGGGACTGATCGGGATGCGAGAACGCGCCGCCTCGGTCGGAGGCGAGCTGCGAACCGGTTGGAACCGCGATGGCGGTTTCGAAGTCGAAGCGGTGCTGCCGTTGGCTGTGGCCGATTCGCGCAAAGATAACTCAGCTAAAAACGACTCGGGAAAGAGCACGTCGCTTAAGACTGACTCAGATAAGACGGGCTCAGACAAGACGGGCTCACACACAAATGCGGGTGCGGACAGCAGAAACGCAGGTGCAGACACCTCAGACACAGGTGCAGACAGCACGGGCACCGGCATAGACGAGGCATCAGTTCAATCGCAGGGCGACGAGAGGAGCAACGCGTGATTCGCATCGTGATTGCTGATGATCATGCAATGGTTCGAGCAGGCTTTGCCGCGCTGCTCGACGTTCACCCCGACATCGAAGTCGTGGGCCAGGCGCAGGACGGCGTCGAATGCGTCAGCCTCGTCGCCGAGCTGAAACCCGACATCGTCCTCATGGATGTGCGCATGCCAGAACTCGACGGCATCGAAGCCACCCGGGAGATCCTCACCTCCGGAACCCGGCGGGCCGCTCGACAGAATGATCGGGTGCCTGTGGGACCGCAGACTGCCGATTCCCGAAGGTCGAAGTCGACATTGAGCACGATGGGTACAAGCACCATCGACGACGATGTTCCGCGCATCATCATGCTTACGACCTTCGACATCGATGACTATGTCTTCGATGCGATCCGCGCCGGTGCCAGCGGCTTCCTCCTCAAGGATGCTCCACCCAGTGAACTCGCCGAGGCGGTGCGGGTGGTGGCATCGGGCGACGGGTTGTTGGCCCCGAGCGTGACCCGCCGCGTCATCGAACACTTCGCCGCAGGACCTCAGGTATCAAACGCGGCCGCACTGCCGGATCTCACCGACCGCGAACGGGAGATCCTGGTGTTGGTGGCCCGCGGTGAGACCAATACGGAAATCGCTGCCTCACTCTTCATCGCCGTACAGACCGTGAAAACCCACATGTCGCGGATTCTCTATAAACTCGACGCTCGAGACCGCGCCCAAGCGGTCATCGCCGCTTACGAATCGGGACTCGTTGTGCCCGGCGCGCAAGTCTGATGACACAACCCCCTACCTGGGTAGGGGGTGAAATACGGTGCTCTGGGGTGACGCCAAAGCGATGGTCGCCCTCGTACTGTAAGTAATATGGAACCAGTAGATGTCGTGAATAGGTCGCTGTCGACACCCACCCTTGGGAAAGAGTCAAGGGCCGAGGTGCTCGAACGAAGGCGCGCCAACCGCGGCACCGACAAACAGGAATTCACCAGCGACTTCAGTGCGCTGATGGCCCAGGTGAAAGAGGCCGGCCTGCTGGCACGTCGCCCCGGGTGGAACACCCTGCGCTTCGTCCTCTTGGGACTCTCCTATGTCGTCGCATTCGCGATGCTCTTCCTAATCGGCGAAAGCTGGTGGCAGATGGCCACAGCAGTCGTCTTCGGAATCCTCTTCACCCAGACCGCATATGTCGCCCACGACGCGGCACACCGTCAGATCTTCACCAATGGCAAGGTCGGCGAGTGGGTCTCCACGATCGTCGGCAACCTATTCATCGGCCTCAGCTATGGCTGGTGGCTGAAGAAGCACAACGCACTCCACCACGCCAACCCGAACAAGGCTGGCGTCGACGGTGACATCGCCCCGGGCGCCCTGATCTTCGACCCTGAAGACGCTCACGGACTCACCGGACTTCGGAAATGGCTCGCCGCGCACCAAGGGTGGTTCTTCTTCCCTCTGCTCACACTGGCTGGTCTGCAGCTGCACGTGAACTCGGTCAAGGCGATCATCGTGGGTCAGTCTTCGATCAAGCGCCGTTTGATCGAAGGCATCTTCATCGGAATCCGGCTCATCGGCTTCCCTCTCATCGCCATCTGGGCCGCCGGGCCCCTCATCGGCATTGTGTTCACGATCGTCCAGGTCATGGTCTTCGGTCTGCACATGGGCGGCTCGTTTGCGCCCAACCACAAGGGGCAGCCGATCGTTCCCAAGGACGTGAAGATCGACTTCCTGCGCCGCCAGACATTGATGTCACGCAATATCTCGGGAGGGCGTCCGATGGGCTTCCTCATGGGTGGACTGAACTATCAGATCGAACACCACTTGTTCCCCAGCATGCCCAGCGTCAACCTGCACAAGGTTCAGCCGATGGTCCGCGAATACTGCGCCCAGAAGGACATCAAGTACACAGAGACGACGCTCTTCGAATCATTCGGCATCATCGTCCGCTACCTCAACCGGGCCGGACTGGGTCAGGCCGACCCCTTCGACTGCCCAGTCACAGCACAGTTCCGCTCACGCTGATTCCACGCTAGGTCAGTCACAGCGAACGAACCGACCAGCGGATCCTACAGGCGTACCCCCACTGCCCACCTCGGTGGTGGGGGTTTTCTGCCTCATACATGAGACTCAAGTACGCGGGTCCGGTCAGATGGTCAGGTCAGGTGGTCGTGTCAGGTCAGGTGGTCGTGAACTCCTGAGACCCACTCGGCGTAGCGTTCGGCTGAGGTTGCCACTGCCTCTTTGGCTCCGGTTGAGATCATCTGTCCGAAGTTGCCGTACATGCGATCGAAGTCGAGGTCGGTCACCGAAGCGGCGATGGCTCTGACAGCTCGTGCCGATAGCGGCAGATAGTTGGGGAAGCTGCGCATGAACGTTACCCAGCCCGACCGGGCGACCGGTGCGATCGAGTCTCCGCTGAGCATGACACCGCGGCCGTCCTGGCCGGTCCACATGGCCACAGCACTACCTGGGAAGTGGCCACCCGTGCGCTGCAGGCGGACCCCGGGAACGGGTTCCGCGACGTGATAGTAAAGCCAGATGTTGGGTCCCTCACGCTGGACCCAGTCGGCATCTGCACGGCAGACGAAGATCGGGGCATCGTCGAAGGCTGCGCTCCACTCGAGCTGCAGGCCGAACATGTGGGGGTGGCTGGCTGCGATAGCCTGAACGCCGCCGAGGTCTGATACTGCGGCGATGACGTCTTCGTCGATATATGGCGGGACGTCGAAGAGGACATTGCCGTGCTCGGACTGCGTCAGATAGCACGTCTGCCCGATGCCCAGTTTCGG
Source organism: Brevibacterium sp. FME17 (assembly GCF_014897515.1). Classification (NCBI taxonomy): domain Bacteria; kingdom Bacillati; phylum Actinomycetota; class Actinomycetes; order Micrococcales; family Brevibacteriaceae; genus Brevibacterium; species Brevibacterium sp. FME17. The sequence continues at coordinate 184,809 of NZ_JABUYD010000002.1, read as the reverse complement.
TTCCACGCGCAGAGCGTAGAGACCGGGTTCTCGCTCGACGATGGAGACGCTGTGGTATTCGGATACTAATTCTTCTCGCGTCGTCCAGTCCTGACCAGCCGAGGGCAGCCACTGGCGCTCATCTGCACAGATCGGACACACGTCCGGGGGAGGCGTGCACGTCTCGACACCGCACGTACGGCAGATTGTCACGTTCGTCAGTGCTGTCATCGGGGTGTACCTCCTGCACCCGAGGATAGTCCTCGAGTGCAGGTGGGGCCAGGTACCCGATGATTGGTGTGGCGCGACCTGCCTTCATCGGCTTCTCACCGCTGGAGGAGTTCTGGCAGATCAGGCAGCTCAGCTCACGGCAACGCGCTTCCTCGAATGAGCCTTGAGGTGACCGACGAGAATGAGGACGATGCCTAAGACGAACCATCCGATGAGCACACACCACTGCATCGCCATGGGTGCGTCCGGGAAGTAGGAGAGGTCGCGCAACAGCGTGCCCGAGGCGCCCGGGACCAGGAACTGTCCGATGTCGCCCCAAGCCCCTGCGAGGAACTCCTTCGGTGCCTGGAGAGAAGCGATCGGGTTGCCGATGAACATCGTGAGCACAGCGCCGATCGCAATGCCGCCGGGGCCTATCAGCGAGACGAAGCCGTTGATGAGTGCCGCTGTCGCCGCTACAGCAAGGCCGGCCGCCAGTACGTTGAGCCCGAAATTGCCCTGCAGAATGCCGAACCACGATTGCAGGACGAGAGTCAGTGCGAGTCCGCCGATTGCGCCGTAGGCCACCACCGCGACGGCCCGCATGCGGCGGGAGTGGACGATCATGCTGGTCAGCACACCGCCGACAATTCCACCGATGGTCAGGGGCAGGCCGGCGATCGCGAGACCAGCACCGGTGGAGTCGTTGTCGTTGAGCGGCACGACGTCGGTGACCATGACCTGGGGTACTTCCATCGCCGAGGCGGCTGGGGCCTGTGCCTGATCACCTGGGTTTCCCTGTGGTCCGCCAGGACCTTGAGACGCAGCCATTGCCTTCTGCATCTTCTTCATTCCATCGTGCATGCCGGAGATCGCCTGCTTGTCGATCTTCTGCTGCATCTGGGTGGCGATCCCATTGAGCTGCTGGGCCACCGGTGGGGAGGCCGCGGTCGAAGTGAGAATCTCGGGTTTGTCGCCTAAGACGAATGCCCCGTAGACCTCACGCTCACGGATGAGCTGCTGCGCCTCGGCGCGAGAATCGACCTTCTTGAGATCGAGCATGCCATCGGGAGCGTTGGACACGACCTGATCAATCTGCTCCTGATCGCCGACGGCGGCAATCGGCAGATCTTTGGGTTCAGACGTGACCGTCGGCCAGCTGAACGCCAGCAGAATGATGGTGACGATGGCAGCAGCGAAGACAGCGGCGAGCAGAGCCTGCTTGATGCTGGGCTTGGGTGCCCTCTCATTGGCAGCGGCCGCTTCCTTATCGGTTTCGGCTGCGGCCTTGTTGGCCGTGCTCTCGGTGTCGTGGCCTTTCCCGGCGCCGTCCGAGGTGCTGAGGATTCTCGTCTGCATGCCTGTCCAATCATTGAAAACGAATACTCGTTCTTTTTACTCCTGCGGGTACGATATATCAAGAATGGTCATTCGTTTTTGGGGGATTGGTGCCGAAGGTCACGGACGAACACAGGGAAGCCATGCGCACGCGAATTCAGGATGCCGCGCTTACATGCTTCTTTCGCAAAGGCTTTGCCGGCGCTTCGATGGCCGACATCATCAAGGAGGCGGATCTCTCCGCAGGGGCCGTCTATGTCTACTATTCGTCCAAGGCTGAGCTCACGCTCGATGCCGGCAGGCGAATCATGGAGCAACGCGCAGCCGAACTTCAGGATTTCGGATCAGCAGGCGAGGTTCCACCACCGCAACAGGTCTTCCCGCAGCTTCTGAACACGATCCTCCACGACGCCCCATTCGCCCCACTGCTGTTGCAGGTGTGGGGAGAAGCAGCGCATTCCCCAGACTTCGCTAAGATCGCCGCGGAAATCTACAACGATCTCATCGAACGCTTCGCGGCATACCTGAGCGTGTACTACCAGCGGGGCGCAGGGCTGGCTGAAGGTGAGGCAGAGGCCAAGGCACACCAGATCGCCCCGGCGATCCTCGCTGTGATGCAGGGAGCCATCGTCCAGACCACGATCCTCGGGAATGAGTCACGAGGGCGGATCACGAGCGCGATCGAAGCACTCCTGACCGAGCTCGTGGACTGAGACTCGCTGGCTCGAAGCCCTGCTGGCTGACCTCGAGGGCTGACCTCGCGGACTGAAATGATCCACTCCGGCGCCTGTCTGTCTGCATATACGAAACGGAACGTACTGTTGCGCAAGTCACTGTGAGTGTGCCAAGATGCAGATATGACGCAAGCCACACCAAGGGGTCGACCGCTCGACGACGAGCTGACCGGACGGGTGCTCAACGAAGTGCGCGAGGCCCTCGACGCTGTGGGTTACGTCAATTTCAAAATTGAGAAGATCGCAGCGGCCGTCGGCTGCGGCAAAACTACGATCTATCGCCGCTGGCCGACTAAGGCCGAGCTCGCGGCGGCGGCAATCCTCGATGGAGTCGACCCCGGAGAAACTCCGGACACAGGCGACGTCGTTGAGGACCTGGTTGAGCATGCGTGGCAGCACCTCAGGAACTTCAAACAGGAGGGACAGCAGAAAGCGACACACAACCGTACTCTTCTGGCGATGTTCGACGCTGAGGTCATTCCACTGATCGAGGCTCGCTACATGAAGAAGCGTCACGAGATGGGTCGCGAAATCCTGGATCGTGCCGTTGCTCGTGGACAGTTGAGTGAAAGCCTCGATCAGGATCTCATCATCGACACCATCGCCGGTCTGACCTTGTTTCGTCTGTCGCTCAAGCCCGATGCCAGGGTCCACAGCGATGTCGAACTCAAGGACTCCTATCGACGACTGATCCGATCTTTAGTCGCATCGCCGGACTGACTGCCTGACGGGCTGACGTTCCCTCCTCTGCCCGAGCCTGTTTGTTGAACCTGGTTCGTGATCCGTAACCCGGTCATCGAGCCGCCATTTCTGCACCACACCTCGCACTACGATTCGCATCAATATCACTGGCGCCACAATCCGCGCTACCTCTTTGCCGAAACGCATACATATCTGCCAAAACAAAGACACGCTGACCGCATGGCACTGCCGCCATGTGGTCGACGGTCGAACCCGAAAGAAAGGAATCAGTGTGTCCACTCCTCCGACTTCACTGGTGAACAAGTCACAGAAACGTGTGCTGGCGGTCGTTGGCTTCCTCGTCTTCGTCGAATTCTCCAGCGGTTTCCTGCAGGGCTACTACGTACCTCTGTTGAACAATATCCGCGACCACCTCGGCGTCACCGATGCATCGATCGCCTGGTTCATCACCGTGCAGACGCTGGCCGCAGGTGTCTGCGTGCCGATTCTGGCCAAACTCGGCGACATCTTCGGCCACCGACGAATGCTGCGGATCGGAATCGTGTCCGTCCTTGTGGGCACCGTGCTCGTGGCGTTTGCTCCCAGCTTCCCCCTCGTCCTCGTGGGCCGCATCCTCTCCGGACCGCTGGCAGTCTGGCTGCCACTGGAACTGGCGATCGTCCATAACCAGATCCAAGGCGAGACCGCACGCCGAGCCATCGGCATGCTCATCTCCTCGCTGACCATCGGTGCTCTGGCCGGAACACTGTGCGCCGGATTCTTCTCCTCGTTTCTGGAATCACCGGCAGCCCGTCTCAGCGTGCCAGTCGTCATCGTGGCCGTTTCGGCCGTTCTCGTGTTCACAGTGATTCCCGAATCTACCGTCCGGACCTCACGAGCCATCGACTGGCCAGGGTTCATCCTCCTCGCTGTGTTCATGCTGGCGCTTCTGTCGGGAATCAGAATGCTCGGCGCGGAACCCGGTCTCGCCGTCGCAGTCCTTGTGATCGCGCTCGTGCTGATCGCGGTCTTCGTCTGGTGGGAACTGCGTTCCAAGACCCCAGCTCTCAACCTCCGGGTCCTCTTCTCCAACCGCCTCTGGCCCGTCTACCTGACCTCATTCCTCTTCGGCATCGTGCTGTTCGGAACCCAGAGCATCACCACGACTTTCCTCGCCGGCCAGCCGGATACTCTCGGATACGGGTTCGGCTTCAGCGCCGGACAGATCTCCCTCGTCACCGGCCTCAACATGCTGCTGGCCGCAGTGGGTGCGATTCTCTATTCCAGCATCGCCGCGAAGATCACGCTCAAAGGTGTCCTCATCCTCGGTACGATCAGCGTCGCCGTCGGACAGGTGATGCTCATCGTCGGGCACCTGGCGTTCCCCGTCGTGCTGGTGTCCATCGCTCTGTCGGGTCTGGGCGGAGGCCTCCTGCTGGGCGGCCTGCCCGCAGCCACCACCGAGGCATCGCCAGACGATGAGACCGGTATTGCCACCGGCGTGTACAACTCGGTGAAGACCCTGGGCGGTGCCATCGCGGGCGCAGTCTTCGCCTCGACATTGGGTCTCTTCCTTATCCCGGAAGCCGGAGCATCCAGCATCGGCGGCTACATCACCGTGTGGGTCATCTGCGCGGTCGCCACCGGAATCTGCCCAATCTTCCTCGCCATGATGCGATCACATCGCACCGCTGTGTGAACAATGATCAACAATGGCACCTGAAACGCTTGTTCTCCCGATGAAAGGATCATCACCACTCATGTCGACCGCCTACCTGCCCACCACGAACAGCGATTCCGAGCACATCCTCCTGCGCGGAGCCACCCTCATCGACGGAAACGGCGGCGACCCGCTCACCGACTCCGAGATCGAGGTCGAAGACGGACGCATCGTCTACGCCGGTGCCCAGCGCACCCAAGGGGCCGCCTCGGCGGGGGAGAGGCCTCGGATCATCGACCTGCAGGGCAAGACGATCATGCCCGGCTTCATCGACTCCCACGTGCACTTCGGACTCTCAATCGAGAACCAGATGGCGAACCTCGCCCGCTTCGCCTCGGAACGCATCGTGCGCAGCGCAGTCAATGCTCGGAACACGCTCATGGCCGGGGTCACCACGGCCCGCGACCTCGGCGGAACGGACCGCGGCGTGCGCGACAGCATCACACAGGGCCTGATCCTGGGGCCGCGGATCCACCTGGCCATCACACCGCTGTCGCCGACCGGTGGGCACACCGACTTCACGATGCCCAACGGCATATCGACCATGCCGGAGATGCCCATCAATCCGATCATCGACACCGATGACGATGTCCGCCGGACCATTCGCACACTCGTACGTTCGGGGGCAGACGTGATCAAGGTCTGTACCACCGGCGGCGTTTCGAGCCCTTCGGACACACCCGATGACATCGGAGTTCCCGAGGAGCACGTGCGGCTCATCGTCGAAGAGACAGCCAAACGTGCAGGTCAGCCCGTCGCCGCCCACGCTCAGGGGGCCGAAGGCATCAAGGCGGCCATCCGCGGCGGCGTCCGGTCCGTTGAGCACGGGTACGGCATCGACGACGAAGGAATCGATCTGATGCTCGAGCATGGAACGTTCCTTGTCCCGACGCTGAGCAGCGCACTGCGGGTCCCGGACCCGAAGAACGTCCCCGGCTACCTGTATGAGAAGAAGGTCAAATGGTCCGCGATCGCCCGTGAACGCGTGGCTGTGGCGATGTCGGCAGGTGTGAAGGTCGCGCTGGGCACCGACGCCGGCGTGTGCCCTCACGGACTCAACCTGCGCGAAGAGATGCATGCCGTCGAACTCGGCCTGACACCGATGCAGGCGATCGTGGCGGGCACGAAGAACGCGGCCGAACTGCTTCGCCTGTCGGCAGATGTGGGCACCCTCGAAGAGGGCAAGCTCGCCGACCTTGTCGTCGTCGACTTCGATCCGCTGGCCGATATCACCAAGTTGGCCGAACCCGACAACGTCAAGGCTGTTGTCCAGGGAGGCTCCCTGGTCAAGGACTCCGCCGGATGGTTCAACGCCGCAATCGCGGTCTCGGCACTGGGCTGACACGGTGACCATGCACGACCAGACGGGCACAGCAGACGACCAGACGGGAAAAACCGTCTCGGCGCGGGGAGGAGCGGGAGACATCATCCGGGCCTATCCTGACCTCACGGCACAGGTGGAAGCTGTGGCCTCTGGTGATATCAGTGCGGTGGAGCTGCTGCAGGATTCGCTTGCCCTCGCCGAGGAGGTGGGAAAGGACGCAGGTGTCTTCCTCTGCCGCTTCGACGAAGGGGCGATGGCAGCGGCCGAGGACGCCGACCGCTGGGGTGGGAGTTCGAATGCCGGAACCCGGCCTGGTGGCATGTTGGCCGGTGGCCCATTGTCCGGTGTGCCCGTGGGAATCAAACCGATGATCGCAGTCGCCGAAACAGCGACGACGGCGCAGAGTCAGGTCTTCGACCCGACATTTCACTCGGGCCAGGACGCTGAGGTGGTCGCTCGTCTGCGTGCAGCCGGTGCGGTCATCGAAGGAACGACGAGCATGGCCGAGCATGCCGCTGGTCGCCCGGACCCGGCGCTGAGCTTTCCGATTCCCCGGAACCCCTGGGATCTCAACCGGTGGCCCGGCGGCTCCAGCTGCGGAACGGCGATTGGAATCAGCCTGGGCATCTTCGCCGGAGGGCTGGGCACAGATACCTCGGGCAGCTGCCGCATCCCGGCGGCGTACTGCGGTATCACGGGACTTCGTCCAGCGCGTGGAACGGCGCTCATGGACGGCATTCTCCGGGCCAGTCCCACGCTCGATGTGGTCGGGCCGATGGGCAGGAGCGCCCGCGACTGCCGTCTCCTGCTCGACATCATGGGCGGCAGCGACACAGCAGCGGGGGAGAGCGCTGCTCAGCGCCACCGGCTGCGTGCCGGAGACCCGAACACGGTCAGGCGGGTCGGCGTTCCTTCACAGGTCCTCGAATCCGACCGTATCGCCTCGGCTGTGAGCACCGCTTTCTCCCGGGCACTGGTCGATCTCGTCGCCAGCGGTGTCGACGTCGAATACGTCGACCTGCCCATCATCGACGATCTCATCGCCACCACGATGGTCATCATGGTTCGTGAGATGTTCGAGGTTCATCGGCACACGCTGTGCACGCGGTGGGGTGACTATGGGCGATCCTTCAGGCGGCTGGCCGTGCTCGGAGCTGCCGTCCCCGATGTGGTCTATCACCGAGCATTGGATGCGGCAACGCCGCTGGGCGCTCGCCTCGACGAAGCACTGTCCGGCGTCGATGCCCTCGCTCTGCCGACGTGGCCAGACTCCGCACCACCCTATGTGTTCAAGGGCGGCACCCCGCAGGAGGAATGGAATCTCACCGCAGCGTTCTGCGCCACCGGGCACCCGTCCCTGGCGCTGCCGATGGGCTTCGACCAACGTGGGCTGCCACTGTCCCTGCAGCTGGTCGGTCCCCTCGACGTGCAGAACCCGCACCGGGGAAACTCGGTGATCCTCGACATCGGTGAAGCATTCCAGACCAAAACCGACCACCATCAGCATTTCGCACCCACCGATCCTCGTGCACGCGTGAATGCCATTCCCGATCCCGACGATGGAATTGCTGACGATGGTGGCGCGTTCGATCGTCTGCCTGAATCCCTCAAGAAATTGGACATCCCATTCGACGCAGCCGACATCGCCACACTGCACTCGCTGTCTCGTTTCATCGGCAGCCTGAGCTGATCCCCATTGGGTGCATTGACTCATCGGCACCACCACAGACATCGACATCAACACTGAAATCAACACCAACACTGAAATCGACACCAACACTGAAATCAACACCAACACTGAAATCGACACCACTTAAGAGGAGCCACAATGACGACTGAATTCCGGACAGAGGCCCTGTCGCTGACGACCGAACTGCGTGACCTGCGCCGTGAACTCCACCGCAACCCGGAGCTGGGGCTCGAACTGCCCTTCACCCAGCAGAAGATCCTTGACTCACTTGAGGGGCTGCCCCTGGAGATCACGACCGGCACCAGCCTCAGCTCTGTCATCGCCGTACTCCGCGGCGGCAAGCCCGGCCCGACGGTTCTGCTGCGCGGAGACATGGATGCCCTTCCCGTCACCGAAGCAACCGGCCTCGACTTTGCATCGATCAACGGAAACATGCACGCCTGCGGCCATGACCTGCACGTGACAGGACTCGTCGGTGCCGCCAAACTGCTGTCCGCGCACCAGGCTGATCTAGCCGGAACAGTGGCGTTCATGTTCCAGCCCGGCGAAGAAGGACAAGGCGGAGCGAAGATCATGCTCGAGGAGGGAATGTTCGAGTCCATCGGAACGACACCGGACGCTGCCTACGCCATCCACGTCGCTCCAGGCGTTCCCGGCACGTTCGTCAGCCGCCCGGGCACCGTCATGGCTGGAGCCAACACTCTGCATGTGACGATGCACGGCAAAGGCGGCCACAGCTCACGACCCGAGGACTCCACCGATCCCATTCGTCCCCTCATGGAATTCGGCCAGGCACTGTATTCGATGATCACCGGATCCTTCAGCGTCTTCGATCCCATCGTTGCCGAGGTGACTCAGCTTGAGGCCGGAAACGCAGTCAACATCATCCCTGCGACAGCGAAGCTCGGCGCTTCCGTGCGCACACTGTCAGCCGAGACGACGAAGAGGTTCCCTGTCGTGGCCACCCAGCTGGCCCAATCGATTGCCGCCGCTCACGACTGCACTGCCGAAGTGGTGTGGAACGAGCAGTATCCCGTGACGATCAACGATGCGGAGGAAACCGAGTTCGTTGCGGCGACGCTCAGGGAGACCTTCGGCGACGGCCGTTATGTCCAAGCTCCGGATCCGGTCATGGGCTCCGAGGACTTCTCCTTCGTGCTCAATGAAGTGCCCGGAACGTTCCTCTTCCTCTTCGTCTCGCCAGAGGACGTGGACACGGAGACGGCAGCGACGAACCATTCGCCTGAGGTTCTCTTTGATGACGCACACCTGCCGGATCAGGCCGCGGCGCTCGCCACTCTCGCCTGGAATCGGTCGCTGCGCGGTTGAAAGACCTGACCGGCTGTATCAGACGGTGTCGCCGTCCTCGTCGACCGAGTGGACCTGATCCTCGCGCATACTCACCTTGTCGACTCCCTCGAGCTCCATGAGCTGGGGGATAAGCAGATGCAGGGGCGGCTTGCCCTCGAACTTGCCGTCGATCTGGACCATGCGCACGCCGTCCTCGTTCTCGAAGCGCTTGGAGTCGACGATCGTGTTGGCGAAGCCCATCGTGGACGCCACCGCGAGGATGTCGCGGAGGATCCCCGAACCGTCCTGATACGTGATCCGCAGCAGCTTACGATGATCACTGTCGGGGATCCGCTTGATCAGGGGCGCGATGACGAACAGCGTCAGCAGGTGCAGGGTCGTGAGCATCACGGCCAAGGACACCATGCCCGCGCCGCACGCCATGCCCACGGCCGCCGTCACCCAGATGGTGGCGGCGGTGGTGAGGCCGCGTACCATGTTCCGACCCTTGAAGATCACGCCCGCGCCCAGGAAGCCGATGCCCGAGACGATCTGGGCGGCGATCCTCGAAGGGTCGAGGCGAACGTCGTTCTCGAGCACACCGGCGAACCCATAGGCCGAGACCAGAGTGAACACGCACGTGCCGATGCCCACGAGCACATGTGTGCGATATCCGGCGCTCTTCTGCCGGAACTGTCGTTCGAATCCGATCAGTGAACACAGGACGAAACTGGCCAGAAGCAGTTTGGCTTCGATGAAACCGGTCGTGCCGAAGAATTCGATGTGAGAGCCCATAGTCCCTCCGACTGTAGTCGCATTGCTGCTCAGCTGCCCATGAGGTGTTCACCACCGCACGAGGTGACGATATCGGCGCCGAACAGTGCTGCGGGAGTGAAGACGCCCGGGCGCCCCGAGCCGGTGAGCAGTCGCTGCGCGATCTCTGCCGGAACGGCTCCGGTGAACTCTTGCGCCTCGCCCAGCCGAAGCCAACCTTCACGGGTCGTACCATCGGCCCAGGTCGCGACTGCGTGGCCCCACGAGTGTTGGCGTGGGGCGTCCTTTGCTTTGACATGAATGCGCCCGAGCTGGCGAGTGGCGACCGAGCGCAGCCAGTCCCAGCGCATGAGTGTGCTCAAGGCAGTGACCGCCGTGCGGGCAGGGAGAGAGGACGGCGCCGCACTGGAGGCAGAGACGACAGAGGGCGCCCCGCTTGCGCGGTGAGCGGCCAACAGCTCCCCGAGCGGCATGCCTGCTGTCGTTGCTCGTGTGCCGTCCGGCAGGGTCAGAGTCATCGCCTCGGCGCCTATCGGTGCAGGCACAAGTCGGCCATCACTGATTCGACGGCCCTGCAGGCTGCCGAGAAGCGAGCCGACCAGGGCTTCACAGGCAGTGCCCTCGGCTGTTGCCATCGACGGCAGCATATCGACCCGAACGTGGAGGGGCGCGGGACGTCCTGCACAGAGCTTCACAACGATGCTCTCGGTGGCAGTCACGCCGAACCCTGCGCCAGTGATGACGCTGTGTTCGGATTCAGCGGCTCTCGACTGGCGTTCGAATACGGCAGCGAGCGAGTCGGGGTCATTCGCCAGGTCGATGTAATGGCTGCCAGTGTCGTGACAGGCGTCGATGATGAGCGGGGCTGTTGCCGTGAATGGGCCTACGGTGTTGATGACGACCCGAGGCCGCTGCTGTCGAATCTTCTCCGCTGTTGCGACGATCGATGGGCTCACGAGCAGCTGTCCACCAGTCTGCTGCGCAGCGGCTTCGAGGCGCCCAGCGTCGCGGCCGACGAGGACTGCCTGACGATTGCGTTGAGCCAATTGCGCTGCGATCGTTTGTCCGCTGCGGCCGGTGGCGCCTATTATCCAGATTTCGTCAGTCATGGTGTGGTTGCTCCTGCTATCGTGACGACGAGTTTGCCGCCTTTTGTTCTACCGAGGTGTTCGGGGTCTGAGGTGCTCGGTCGAGTCACGAGCACCCGGAATGGTTCCGGAACTGCTGCGCGCGCAAATGCAGCGGCTGTTGGGTGAATACCGACGATGCGCCCACCAGGTTTGCCGAGGGCTCGCTTGATTGCTGGAGACAGTGTGTCAGCAGTGTCGATGGCAACATGGAAATTCGCGCTGAGTACTGCCGGATGGACATCGGGGTCGACGACCGGGTCGATGCCCAGCTTTCGTGCTTTCTGGTGTGCGCTGGCACGGCCGCTTCCACCGACCGACGCTCCGCGTGCCAGCGCGAGTTCACCAGCAGCTCGATCGACTCCGTCCAGCCTCCCGCGGTTGAAGATCGATTGTCCGGGCCGCAGCCTCCTGAACCTGGTCAATGCCCGCAGGGCTGTGGGACCCGCCGTCGGACGTGTCGTAGCCATGACACGGACAAGTACCTCGCCGGTGCGCGGGCGAGAGAGCGCACACTCTTCCGGGACCAGCACTTCTGGTCCTCCGTATCGATGGTGTTGAGTGCGTTTCATCTGTGCCTCTCCTTGTTATGTCACTGTGTGACATCACAATATCACTGCGATGTCACACAATGACATCGGCTAGGCTCGGACCATGGGACGTTGGAGGCCGGGAGCTGGAGAGCGACTGCGAGAGGCGGCGGTGTCGCTGTTCGCGGAGCGTGGCTTTGAGCAGACGACTGTGGGGGACATCGCCGAGCGGGCAGGAGTGAGTGCCCGTACCTATTTCCGTTACTTTGCCGACAAGCGCGAAGTTCTCTTCGCTGACACCACTGACCTGCAGGATCGTATGATGGCGGGTATCGATGGCGTGGCGGCCACTGCTTCGGCGGCGGAAGCAGTGGCCGCCGCCCTTGAGGTGGTTGCAGAAGCAGTGGGCGATGATCGCGAGACCTCGAAGATGCGTCAGCTCATCATCATGGACCATGCCGATCTGCGAGAGCGCGAGCTGATGAAGCTGGCTTCTCTGTCGGCGGCCCTGTGCGAGAGGCTGCGAGACCGTGGCAGCGACGATATCGAAGCCGAGCTTGCTGCGGAGATGAGCATTGTCGTGTTCCGTATTTCCTTGTCACGGTGGATCGATGCCACTGACGACCTCGACCTGCGGGCCATCATTCACCAGACACTGGATCACATGCGGGTCTTCGCTGCACACAGCTGAATGCAGGCAGGCTGTCGCGGAAGGTGGTTGTCCACCTCGGCGACGGCCTGAGCATGTTGTGCCTGTGATCCATCAGATGCTGCCAGGGAATCACACGGTGGAGGGGATCCACTCCCGATGGTCCACCGATTCTGAATCCGTGGCAGTCCGAGGGACGGGATCGGGATTCTCACCGGCTGCCTCGGCGGACTGGTGCTTCAGTCCGTCGCCGGCAGTGGGTGCAGCTGTGTATTCACTCGAATCCGTGGATGGTGTTGGTGCCGTGAAGTCGATCGGTTCGTCTTCGACGATTGTCGACTGCACGGTCTGGCCGGACTGTCCGGTTCGGGCAGGCCGTGATCCTTCCAGTGACCTGGCCTGCTGCCGGGCCTGCTTCTTCCGCTCCCTCTCGTGTTCGAGATGGAGGTTCCCGAAGTCGTGTTCGGTCCGCAGCGGCTTGATGCTGTCGATGAGGAACACCAGTGCCAGGGAGATCAGGCCCCAGAGTCCGAGGACCTGCATATGCTCGGTGACGACGTCACTGTCGAAGTAGATGATCGACCGGATAGTCTCCACAGCGGCTGCCATCGGCAGGAAGTCGTGCAGTGTGGCGAAAAACGACGGAATCATGTACTCGGAGATCGCCCCGTTCGAGGCAGGCATTCCGGCGAACATGAGGGTGCCGATGACCGGAATGATCGCGAGCATGCCGATGAGTCTCTCGAAGACCATGGCGAACATGGCGATGCAGAAGACCGCGATGATTCCGGCACCCCACAGCTGAGCGAAGTGACCGTCGACTGCTCCGGTGATCGGACCCGCGATGAGAGCGACCACAAGCGACATGAACGGTGCATAGAGTGCGGTCAGCGGCACCATCCGCTTGAGTGGGCGGCTCCAGGGGTTGGCATTGGCACCGACGATGACGACCATGAATCCGGACATGATCCAGCCCATGGCCACATACATGACGGTGACGCCGTTCTTGTCGCGATCCGGCAGTGCCTTGACGTTGTCGACCTTGAGGTCCATGTCCTGGGCCGAAGCGACCTGGTCGAAGATCCGGTTGACGGCCTGATAGGCGCTGTTGTTCGCGGCTTCGTTCGCAATGAGACCGAAGTCTGGGTTCTTCTTCGTCGGCAGCACGAGAGCTGCGACCTCGTCCCGGTCCTTGACCTGAGCCCGTGCCTCTTCCTTATCTGTGGTCGCGGTGAAGTCGAACATATCATCGCCCATGGACTTCTCGAGGTCGGCGATCGTCTCCTTCGCCTGCTCGGTCGAGGAGCCGACCACTGTGACCGGCATGTCCTTGGGTGTGGGCGAACCCATCGTGCCCAGCATGAACGAAAGCATCATCGTGACCATGGCCAGTGGGAAGACGATGAGCGAGATATAGCGCCACACCCTCGAATCCGGGCGTCGGCCGCCGTGCAGCGACGGGATGTTGACCGTCAGCGGCTTCGGATCGGGATTGCGTCGATGGGAGATGAAGTCATAGGCCTTCGTAGCCAGCAGGCCGGCGACGGCCCCGACGGCCAGCACCAGGAGATGCCCGGTGACGCCGGCTCCGTCGAAGTAGAGCACCGAACGCAGGGACTCTCCGATGGCGGGCATCGGGAGGAATTCGTGAGTGAAACGGTAGAACGCCGGCATCGTGTACACGGGCATGGACAGGTTCGATGACGGCATGCCGAGGACCATGAGGAAGAGGATGCCGAAGAGCACCCCCATGGCGCCGAAGATCCGGGTGATGAACAGCTGCACGCAGGAGATCGCGAAGACTCCTAGCCAGGCAACGCCGAGAACGGCGACAGTGTCCTTGATATCGACGATGTCGAGGATCAGACAAGCGACCGTCCAGACCAGGCCGGCGATCACCGCAGCCCAGGCTCCGACGATCGGGACGATGCGTTTGAACTTGAGAAGCTCGGGCGAGTTCGAGCGCAGAACGCTGAAGGGCAGGTAGCCGGCCATGACGATCGCAGTCATGAGGAACATCGCGCCGAGGCCCGACGGATCGTTGTCCGGCAGGGGAGCGATGTCCTCGGTGCTGATGTCAAAGCCCTCCTCTTGCAGGGCGGGCATTATGAGTCCGGTGACCGTCGTCGCCTGCTGGACTCCGGCCCCGCCCGCGGTGTAAAGAGTGGCCTTGTTGCCCTTGATGACGACTGCTGCTGAGGCCTCGCGGTCATAGACCTTCTCACGGGCGGTGTGAGCGTCGTCGACTGTCTCCACGTCGAGTGCGTCGGGTTCGGAACCGTTAAGCGCGTACTTCATGTCCGCGGCCTTCGACTCGGAGCCGGTGACGACCACGGGCATGTCATTGGCCTGCGGGGAGTGCATTGTACCCAGGTATCCCGTAATCATCATGCCCACCATGATGAGCGGCATGATGAAGATCGCGACGGTCCGGCCGATCAGTTCGGCTTTGGCACGCTTGGCCGCTGCGGCCTCCGAGTCGACTCCATCGGTGGTATCGGAATCGGTATCGGTATTCTGCTCGGCGCCGCGGGCATCATGATCGTGTACGCCTGGCCCATCGTGAGGGTCGAGCTCACGCGCCTCTCGGCGTGTGCGCGGTGGTGGGGTGGTCACTGTCGTCCTCCTGGTGTTTCGGAAGTCGAGTGATCACCGTTGACCACCTTGAACTCGTCTACTTTAAGACACGTGACTTAGAATTGTGAAATCGGGAGAGGTTTGCCAGGGTGAGGGAAGCGCTCGCCGAGGTGGTCGGGCCGCTGAAATCGCGGCAGACCGTCCGCATCAGGAAGCGGCATTGAGAATGAAAGACAGGGATCATGGGAATCCAGAGTGATCGAGCGCGCGAGGTGCTGCTCAACTCCGCCGAAGAGCTCTTCGCCGTCCACGGCATCGACGCGGTGTCGAATCGTCGCATCGTCGATCACGCCGGGGCGGCAAATCACTCCGCGATCTCGTATCACTTCGGTGGGCGCGAGGGTCTGCTGCGTGCGCTTGTGGAGCGTCATGTCGCCGAGGTGACACTTCGCAGGGATGACTATGTCGAGAGCTTAGGCGCGAGCCCGAGCATTCATGATTTCGTCCGCTGCAGAATGGCTCCGCTGTTCGATGTGTTCGCCGATCTGCCGCGGCCCAGCTGGCGGGCACAGTTTCTCGCGCAGGTGGGAATCATGCCCTCTGCCGTTGAGATCATGAAGTCCGTGGTGGCCGAGTCTTCCTTGCCTGAGGACTTGAGGTTCATCCATGGCGAGATAGACGGTATCCCCGAAAGCGTCCTGCGCGGCAGAGCGTATCTGCTGGCTCATATGGTCACCAACGCATGCTCGGATCAAGAAGTGAAGATGAACGAGGGGACCCACAGAGGCGATTGGGAGCAGGTAGGGCGGTTCCTCATCGATGCCGCAGCAGGAATGCTTGCCGGCCGTGTGACATCACCCGACGGCGCGATCCGCTATCCGTCGACGCCCCTCCTCTGAGCAGTTTTGAGGATCTGAGCAGAGTCTCAGTCGCAGCCCTCGGAGCCGCATACTGCTCCATCGTGGAAAGTCTCGCCCCCACCCTTGCCTGATGTGGCGGTCTCCGAGCCCGAACCGCCGCCGGCGAGCACCGTGAGCTTCTGGCTTTCGCCCCACGCGGTCGCGAGTGCCTGAGAGAAGACTTCGGGTGGCTGTGCGCCGGAGATTCCGTACTTGCGGTCGATGACGAAGAACGGGACACCATTGGCGCCCAGTGCCTGAGCCTCGGCGATGTCGGCCTTCACCTCGGCGGTGTATTCGTCGGTGGCAAGGATTCGGCGGGTCTCGTCGGCATCGATGCCAACGCTTTGGGCCACCTCGGCGAGATAGTCGACATCACCGATGTTGCGGCCCTTCTCGAAGTGACCGGACAGCAGCTCCTCCTTGGCCTGGCTCATGACGCCGCGGGTCTTGGCCAGGTGGAGGAAGCGATGGGCGGTGAAGCTGTTGGCCACTACGATGGAATCGAAGTCATAGTCCAGCCCCTCGCCGGCGGCCTGTGCAGTGACATGGTCGAACATCTGGCGGACCTGATCGGCAGGCAGGCCCTTGGCCTGACTGAGGTACTCGGTTTCAGTGCCTGCGTAGTGATCGGGCAGGCTTGGATCGAGCTGGTAGCTGCGCCATTCGACCTCGACGTCGTCCCTGTGTGCGAAGCCATCCAAAGCGGTCTCGAAGCGACGCTTTCCGATAAAGCACCAAGGGCAGGCGATGTCCGACCAGATTTCAATCTTCATATGAGCTTGAACCCGAGGGCGGGGTGGGTTATTCCCCGTCTGAGCACCGGTGAGCTCGAATCAGAACAGTGCTTCTTGGGGTGGGGGAGTCAGGCTCGCGACTAGTGGCATGTTCGAAGTTGCGGCGCCGCTCTGTGCTCGGCTCCCGCGTTTGGTCATCGGGTAATCATCGTCGGCGCTTCCGCGCAGATCGTACTTATCGATGAGTGGATTGATGCGTCGGCTCAGCCAGGCCCGGTACTCCTTCGAAGCGTATGAGGACTTCGCGTACATGCGACGGTAGCGGGGGAGCAGTTCGGGGTGTTCACGTTCGAGCCATTCGAAGAACCATTCGCGGGCACCCGGACGCAGGTGCAGGGCCCCGTAGACCACCCTGCTTGCGCCCGCCTCTTTAACGGCGCGGAGTGCAGTGTCAAGATGTTCCATCGAGTCGGTGAGCTTCGGCATCACCGGCATCAGGAAGACTGTGACGTTGAAGCCGAGGTTCGCGGCGGCTCTGACTGTGGCCAGACGTGCGGTTGTCGTCGGTGTGCCCGGTTCGACCGTCTGCTGGAGCGCATCATCGTAGACGGCGATCGACATGCTGATCTCCACATCGACGTCCTCATTGGCGCGTGCGAGCAGGGGCAGGTCACGGCGCAGAAGGGTGCCCTTCGTGAGAACCGACATCGGAGTCCCATGCTCGGCTAAAGCGGTGATGATTCCCGGCATGAGGGAGTAGCGTCCCTCCGCACGCTGATAAGGATCAGTATTCGTGCCCAACGCCACCAGCTCACGTGACCACTTCGGTTTGGCCACCTCGGCGGTGAGGACTTCGGGAGTGTTGACCTTGACGATGACCTGCCGGTCGAAATCCTCACCGGAGTCAAGGTCGAGGTAGCGGTGAGTGCTGCGAGCGAAGCAGTAGACGCAGGCATGGGAGCACCCACGGTAGGGATTGATCGTCCAGGTGAACGGCATCGAGCTGGCAGCGGGCACCTTGTTCAAGGCCGACTTCGCCAGCACTTCGTGGAACGTGACGTCGGCGAACTCCGGTGTTCGAACACTGCGCACCAGGCCTTTGACGCCGAACAGCTCGGCCGGAGGGGCTGCGCCTGTTCCTGTTTCAGTGCCGGCCCCTGATCCGGGAGCTGATCCTAGAGCGCTCTGCTGATTCCACCTCATGACTACATTCGAACACGTGTTCTAGTCGGCGTCAAGGGTGCGTGGCACAGGCGCGGTGTGAAGTGTGCAAGCGTGGGCTAGGGGGCCGTCATGCCCTTGAAGGCGCTGCGGTGGAAGACGAGCGCGTCGGTGGCGGCCACGTCGGCGGCCGGAATGCGGGCATCAGTGCCAGCGCCGGTATCAGTACGTCTGTCGGCGTCGGTGCGACTGCTGGTGTCGAGAACCTCGAGGAATGCGACAGTGTGATCGCCGGCTTCGACCTCGCTGTAGAGGCGAGTCCACAGGTGCGCGGGGCCGCCCGGAATGGTCAGCGCGCCATCGGGGGTGATCTGGGGGTCGATCCCAGCGAAGCGCGAGGTGCGGTCCTTCGATGCCAGCTGCCTAGCCAGGAGTGATTGGTGGGTGCCGAGGAGGGAGATTCCCAGTGCGGGTGCGGTCCGCAGGAGCGGCCATGTGCTCGAGGTGGTCTGGACCGCGACGCTGATCAGGGGCGGGTCGAGTGAGACACCTGCGGTCACTGTCGAGGCAACCAGCCCGAGGGGAGTTCCGGCGACCTCCGCGCCGATGAGTGCGACACCCTGCGGGAAATGCGAAAAGGTCTCGCGCAGTGCATCCGGGGACACGGCTGCGGCTCGTGTGATCGTCGTCATGAACTTGCCTCCGGTGGAATGTGAGTGTTGAGGAGTCGTGAATGCTGGCGTGTTCCGCTCAACAATGCTCCAATGACCTCTTGTGATCATCACAGAGTTTGCGGGCATGCGCATCCCACTATGACGCAACCGAGTCAGCGTATGTCCCAATGTGACGATCAAAGTCCAACAGTGACGGGACCGCGGCGCAGATCACGGCGGAGTCCCTAGATTGCTCAACGAAACCCTGGCTTTGAAGCGAAAGTCCGACCCGGATGCGGATCTGACCCTGCTGAGAGCCCTGACCATGTCGATGAGGGAGACCCCATGCCACAGTCCTCCGTAACGGAGACGATCACCCAGGACCCACCTCGGCGGCTTTTGGACGGGAAGAAGCGGGTCCTCGCCTCGGCCTTCGCCGGTACCACCATCGAGTGGTACGACTTCTATCTCTACGGCACTGCGGCGGCACTGATCTTCAACGTTCAGTTCTTCCCCAGCGGCAGCGAACTCGGCAGCAGCCTGGCCGCATTCGCCAGCCTCGCCGTCGGATTCTTCGCCCGACCGTTGGGCGGCATCATCGCCGGACATCTGGGCGACCGAGTCGGGCGCAAGGCACTGCTCGTCGTGTCCCTGCTGTCCATGGGCACCGCCTCGACGCTCATCGGTCTGGTGCCGAACTTCAACGCCATCGGCTGGTGGGCCGCGGTCGCACTGGTCGTGCTGCGGATCGTGCAAGGGCTCTCCGCCGGTGCCGAATGGGGCGGCTCCGCGCTGCTCTCGGTCGAACACGCCCCACCGCGCAGACGCGGACTGTTCGGATCCTTCACCCAGATCGGATCCGCAGCGGGAATGCTCCTGGCCACCAGTGCCTTCTTCGCTGTGCAGAAGCTCCTCACCCCCGAACAGTTCGAAGCCTTCGGCTGGCGCATTCCCTTCCTGGCCTCGGCACTGCTCGTGGCCCTGGGACTGTGGATCCGCCTCGGCGTCTCCGATGCACCGCAATTCCAGGAGCTCAAGGCCTCGGGCAATGTCGCCAAGGCGCCGCTGCGTGACGTCTTGACCAAATACCCGCGCATCCTCCTGATCACGATCGGACTCCGCTTAGCCCAGAACAGCGTCTTCTACCTCATCACGGTCTACATGCTCAGCTATCTGGCCGATCACCGTGATGACTCGACCGCCGGTGTCACCGCCGTCATGATCGCCTCCGGCATCGGCCTCTTCACCGGGCCTCTCTGGGGGTGGGTCTCTGACAAGGTCGGTCGCAGACGGGTGACGATCGGAGGCATCGTTGGGGTCGCCGTCTTCGGGTGGATTTTCTTCGCTTTCCTCGACGCCGGCCCATTGTCCTTCCTGCCCATCGTTGTCATCCTCGGCATGAACTTAGCCCACGACGCCATCTACGGACCCCAAGCGGCATGGTTCGCCGAACAGTTCCCCATCGAGATCCGCTACTCAGGAGTCAACATGGGCTACCAGTTGGGCACCGTCATCGGCGGAGGCATCATGCCGATGGTCGCAGCCCTGCTCTACGTCGTCGGCGGGCATTCGCCGTGGCTGATCTGCGGGTACCTCACTCTGCTGTGCCTGCTCTCACTCATCGCGGCATCAGCGGCGAACGACCCCGCTCGCGAACTGGCGCTCAGCACCGAGGTGCGCGACTGACCGCGCGCCCGGCTGCCACCGCCCACTACCCGTCACCTGACACCCGATACTCGACTCCAGCTACGTGCCACACGACTCCGAATAGGAAAGAGACACACTATGACGAAACCCATCATCCTCAACGCCTTCGACATGATGACCCCGGTCCACCAGTCACCCGGACTATGGCGCCACCCCGAATCCAGAGTCGAGGAGTTCACCCAGCTGAACTTCTGGACCAACCTCGCCACGACACTCGAAGACGGTGGATTCTCCTCCCTGTTCCTCGCCGACATCCTCGGTGTCTACGACGTCTACGGAGGCAATGCCGACGTCACCAACCGCGGGGGAGTCCAATTCCCCCTCCTCGACCCGCTTGTGGCAGTTCCCGCCATGGCCGCAGCGACGAAGACCCTGGGATTCGGCGTGACCGCCTCGGTGACCTACGAGCAGCCCTACCTGTTGGCTCGGACGCTGACGACCCTCGACCACTTCACCAATGGGCGTGTGGCCTGGAACATCGTCACCAGCTACGTGGACTCCGCAGCACGAAACCTGGGCCTCGAGGGGCAGATCCCACACGATGAGCGCTACGACCGGGCCGACGAGTACATGGACGTGATGTACAAACTCTTCGAAGGCTCCATTGCTCCCGAGGCTCTGCGCGCCGACGCCGAGGCCAACGTCTTCGTCGACCCCGAACAGGTCCACGACATCAACCACGAGGGCAAATTCTTCACTGTCCCCGGTCAGGCGCTCGCCGTACCCGGACCACAGGGAACGCCGCTGCTGTTCCAGGCTGGTGCCTCCAAGCGCGGCCAGAAGTTTGCCCTCGACCACGCCGAGGCGATCTTCTTCTCCGGACCCACACCGCAGATCCTGCGCACATGGGTCGACAAGGTCCGCGACGGACTCGAGGAACGAGGACGCAGCCGCGACAGTGTGAAGATCTTCGCGCTCGCCACCGTGATCGTCGATGACACCGACGAAGCTGCCGAGGGCAGGCTCGCCGACTACACACGCTACGTCGACACCGAATCGGCCCTCTCACTCTTCGGCGGCTGGACCGGCGTCGACCTCTCCGGCGCCAAGCCAGACGATCCGCTGGAATACGTCGCCACCGACGCGAACCAATCCGCGCTCGCCTCATTCACCACTATGGCCGGGGACAAGACCTGGACCATCCGCGATCTCGCCGAATTCGTCGCCATCGGCGGACGCGGGCCCGTCATCACGGGCTCACCCGCCACGATCGCCGACGAATTCGAACGATGGATGGACGAGGCTGATATCGACGGCTTCAACATCGCAGCCGCCGTACGCCCCGCCGACGCCGAGCGATTCACGAAGTACGTCTCGCCCGAACTGCGCCGCCGTGGTCTCCTCCCCGAACCGGTCGAGGGCGCGACCGTTCGTGAACGGCTCACCGGAGCGGGCCCCCGACTGGCCGATGACCACAAGGGTGCAGGTTTCCGGTTGAGTGCCGACGCTCTCGTGTGACTCGGTTCATCTGAGCACATGATTCCGACCTCATGAATCCGACTTCCAGGGCCGGTGGATGCTTTCGCGTGAGTGACCTGTGTGTTCATCCATCGGCCCTGACTGGTGGATAATGGTCTGCGGCCATTTTCCGATCCGCCGATCGACAAAGGATCCCGCATGAGCGCAGCGACGCCCCAGACCTCAACCGAGACCGCCTCGGCGCCCACCTACAAGCGCAAGGCGCTCTTCGCCGCCGCAGTCGGCTACGGGCTCGACGGCTTCGATCTGCTCATCCTCAGCTTCGCCCTCGGTGGAATCATCGCCACCTTCGGACTCAGCGACGTGGAGGCAGGATCGCTGTCGACGATCACCCTCTTCGGGGCAGTCCTCGGCGGCATCGTGTTCGGGTCACTGGCCGACCGCTACGGCCGCGTCCGGGTTCTCACCTGGACCGTTCTCATCTTCGCAGTGTTCACCGGCCTGAGTGCGATCGCGCAGGGGTACTGGGACATGGCGGCCTACAGGTTCGTCGCCGGCGTCGGAATCGGCGGTGAGTTCGGCATCGGCATGGCCTTAGCTGCCGAGGCGGTCCCGGCCAACCAGCGCGCCCGCGCTACCTCGTGGGTGGGCGTGGGATTCCAGATCGGTGTCTTCGCCGCCGCTATCGTCGCAGCTCCCGTCATTGCTCTGTGGGGTTGGCGGGCACTGTTCGTCATCGGTCTGTTCCCCGCGATCTTTGCCTTCGTCATTCGCCGAGGTGTTGAGGAGCCCGACAAATTCGTGCAGTCCCAGCGGGGCCAAGGTGGGAGTGGAGTCTCGGGAGATTCCGCGGCCGGTTCAACTACAGCGGAGCTTCCGACATTCGGCGCGAAGATCCATGCGCTGGTCAAGGACAGGGCGACCGTGAAGATCACCTTCGCACTGATCATCCTCTCGACGGTGCAGAACTTCGGATACTTCGGCATCATCGCGTGGCTGCCCAACTACCTCTCCGAGAAGATGGAGCTGGGCGTGACGAAGGGGTCGCTGTGGACGGCAGTGACGGTGATCGGGATGCTCGCCGGCATCCTCATCTTCGGCCAGGTCGCCGACCGCTTGGGCAGGCACCCAGCCTTCTGGATCTTCCAGGCCGGGGCGATCATCTCGATCCTCGTCTACAGCCAGATGACCGATCCCTCCGCGTTGCTGGTGGGCGGCTTCTTCATGGGAGCCTTCGCCAACGGCATGCTCGGCGGGCACGGGGCGCTGCTGGCAGAGATGTACCCGACGCAGGTGCGCGCGACCGCCCAGAATGTCATCTTCAACATCGGTCGTGCCCTGGGTGGACTCGCACCCGTGGTCATCGCCTTGCTCGCCGATTCTTTCGGCTTCGCATTCGCACTCGCGCTGCTGCCCACCATCTACATCATCCAGTTCCTCGCCATGTTCCTGCTGCCGGAGAAACGCGGCATCGAATTGGAGTAGGTGGGCGCACTGTCGGCTGCCGCTGGACCGCGCCGTAGCGGGCGGGGGTTCGTGACAGATTCTGACGGCGAGGAGACCGGGCGGGGACGTGCCCAGACCATACTGAGCGATTGTGAATAGTCCAGAACCGGCCGGCACTTCGGCACACGCACCAGATACCACCAGCACAGGACGCACGTCCTCGCGAATCATCCGCAGTGCCTCCGACATCCATTCGGTCCTCGCGGAATTCGGATCCCAAGGCACGAAGACCAAAGCCGTCATCATCCTGGCCCTGGGCGGGATCTTCATGGACGCCTACGACTTCTCGTCCCTGGCCTTCGGCATCACCGCGATCAAGGAACAATTCGGGCTCTCAGGGTTCATGACCGGTCTCGTCAACGCTTCGATCATGGTCGGCGCGGTCATCGGTGCGCTGTTCGGCGGCTACCTGGTCGACCGGTTCGGACGCTACAAACTCTTCATGGCCGATATGGTCTTCTTCGTCGTCGCCGCCATAGGCTGTGCCCTGGCTCCCAACGAATGGGTTCTCATCTTCTTCCGATTCGTCATGGGCATCGGAGTCGGACTCGACCTCCCCGTGGCGATGGCCTTCCTCGCCGAATTCTCCAAACTCAAGGGCAAGGGCAACCGTTCGCAGCGCGTCAACGCGTGGTCACCCGCCTGGTACATCGCCACCGGAATCGGCTACCTCGTCGTCCTCATCATCTTCATCAGCCTGCCCTATGACCAGCACGCCATCCTCTGGCGCCTCGTCGTTGGATTCGGTGCCGTCCCTGCCCTCGTCGTGCTCCTCGTGCGCCGCCGCTACCTTGCCGAATCACCGGAGTGGCTGGCCAATCAGGGGGACCTGCGTGCGGCGGTCGACGTCATGCGCTCACACCACAACCTCGACGTGAAACTCGCCGCCGAAGTCGATGGTGCCAAGACGGCTGCCCCAGAGGTCGACAGGCAGACTTCCACGCCGGGACGCGGCGGAAAGTGGAGCGGGTTCGCTGAACTCTTCGCCCCGCAGTACCGTGTGCGCACGATCGTCGCCCTCTGCGTGTCCGTCTTCTCCACTTTCGGATACAACGCCGTCGCCTACGGCACTCCGCTGATCATCACGACTCTGTTCCATCAGACGCCGCTGGTCACGATCATCGCTTCACTCGTGATCAACCTCGGCTTCGGTGCCGTCGGCGGCCTCTTGGGCATGAGCATCGTCAACCGGTTCGGCACCCGCCGCATCACCCTCGTCGGCTTCGTGATCCAAGCAGTGGCACTGGCCCTGTTGGCGCTCGTCGGCATCCCCTCAGGTGCTCTCGTGCTCGTGTCCGTGGCGATGCTCGCAGCCTTCGTCTTCGCACAGGCCGGTGGACCCGGAGCCAACCTGATGAACTACGCGACCCTGTCCTACCCGACGAGGCTGCGCGGAATCGGCATCGGCTTCAACCAGTCCGTGCTGCGTGCCTTCTCGATCGTCTCCCTCATCATGTTCCCGATTCTGGCTGGTTCCATGGGCACCGGAGTCTTCTGGGTCGTCGCCTGTGCACCCCTGGCCGGAGCCATCGCGGTGGGCATCGTGAAATGGGATCCGACCGCAAAAGACGTGGAGGAGGAGATCTGATCCTCTAAATCAGACGACCTGAGGGGGTATGTCCACTCTACGACGCCTTCGAAAACTAAATGGTATGCCAAAAATGTGACCCTATCCCGAGGGCCCGCAGGCCTGTGGTCAGCGGCGGAAGGTGGCGCACGGTCGCTGTAGTTGACGCGATGTAAGGCAGGAAAGCGCGGGCGCCATTGCGAACCCTCTGTGACTCAGGTTACGCTGAGGTCGACAGAACTCGCCGTCACAGCGCTGTGATTCAAATTTTGGTATCCCAGCGATGTGCTCTTCAGATTTGAGTGACACCCATGGCAAAGACCGAGGCCATCCAGGACTCCGCGCCCAAATGGATGGGGCCGAGCCCTGAGCAGTTGGCGGCTCATCGAATCAGCTCGCGATTCTACAACTCGGATCTGGCACCCAGTCAGAAGGAAGGGCGCAGCTGGACCGCCTACAGCGTCTTCACCCTCTGGGCCAATGACGTCCACTCACTCGGCAACTACGGGTTCGCGCTCGGTCTCTTCGCCCTCGGCCTGGGGGCCTGGCAGATTCTCGTCGCACTGCTCGTCGGGGCCGCCCTGCTCTTCTTCCTGCTCACGCTCTCCGGTTTCATGGGGCATAAGACAGGCGTGCCCTATCCGGTGATGAGCCGCATCGCCTTCGGCATCCACGGTGCGCAGCTGGCAGCCTCGGTGCGCGGAGTCGTCGCCATCGCGTGGTTCGGCATCCAGACATATCTGGCCTCCAGTGTTCTCAATGTCCTGCTCATCATGCTCGTGCCCGGCCTTCAGTCGTGGGCCGACACAGAGTTCCTCGGTCTCTCCGGTCTGGGCTGGTTCTCGTTCACCCTGCTCTGGATCGTCCAGGTCATCATCGTCAGCTACGGCATGGAGATGATCCGCAAATATGAGGCCATCGCCGGACCGATCATCCTCGTCACCTTCGTGTCTCTGGCTATCTGGATGCTCGCTCGCGTCGACTTCTCCATCTCCTGGGCCCGCGACGGAGCCCTGTCCGGTTGGCCGATGTGGATGCACATCCTCGGCGGAGGGTCCCTGTGGGTCGCTATCTACGGCACCTTCGTCCTCAACTTCTCCGACTTCACCCGCGCCGCGAAGAAGAAGGGGTCGATCGTCGTCGGCAACTTCTGGGGCATCCCGATCAATATGCTCGTCTTCGGCCTCGTCGTGATCTCGCTTGCCGGGGCTCAGTACCAGATCGACGGCACGGTCATCACCTCACCGGCCGATATCGTGCAGACCATCGGCAATCCGATCCTGCTGGCGCTGGCCTCCCTGGCGCTGCTGATCCTCACGATCGCGGTCAACCTGATGGCGAACTTCGTCGCCCCGACCTACGCACTGACGAACATGTTCCCCCGCCACCTCAACTTCCGCAGCGCGGCAATCATCAGCGCAATCATCGGCTTCATCATCCTGCCGTGGAACCTCTATGACTCACCCGTCGTCATCGTCTACTTCCTGGGCGGACTCGGCGCACTGCTGGGGCCCCTGTTCGGTGTCATCATGGTCGACTACTGGGTGATCCGGAAGACGAAGGTCAACGTTCCCGAGCTCTACACCGAGGCCAACGACGGCGAATACTTCTACCACCGGGGGATCAACTGGCGCGCCATCGGAGCCTTCATACCGGCCTCCCTCATCTCCCTTGTCTTCGCCCTCGTTCCCGCGTTCTCCGGATTCTCCGAGTTCTCCTGGTTCAGCGGAGCAGGCATCGCAGCGATCATCTACTTCTTCATCGCCCGTCGCAGCTTCACCTTCCGCGAGGTCGACGGCGAAGAGATCGCAGTGCCCACCACACACTGATTGAGAGCACATCGTGAAAATTCTGATCGTCAACGTGAACACAACCGAGTCCATGACGCAGTCCATCGCCCGTGCGGCACAGGAAGTCGCCTCGGCGGACACCGAGATCATTGCGCTGACGCCCAGCTTCGGAGCTGAGTCCTGCGAAGGCAACGTCGAGAGCTATCTTGCGGCATTAGGGGTCATGGATGCGGTGATGAAATATGAGGGGGACTTCGACGCGGTGATCCAGGCGGGCTACGGCGAGCATGGGCGTGAAGGTCTGCAGGAACTCCTCGACGTACCCGTCATCGACATCACCGAGGCGGGGGCGGCCCTGGCCATGTTCCTCGGCCACAGGTACGCGGTCGTGACGACGCTCGATCGCACCGTGCCTCTCATCGAGGACCGGCTTCTGCTGGCCGGGCTGAACGCTCACTGCACCTCGGTCAGGGCCTCTGGGATGGCCGTGCTCGAGCTGGAGAACCAGCCCGAGCGGGCAGTGGAGGCGATCGCTGATCAAGCCGCCGAGGCGGTCGAACGTGATCGTGCCGAGGCCATCGTCCTCGGATGCGGGGGAATGGCAGACCTCAAGCAGATCATCGTCGAACGCTGCGACGTCCCCGTCGTCGACGGGGTCACCGCCGCCGTGAAACTGGCCGAATCGCTCGTGGGGCTGGGGCTGAAGACCTCGAAGGTCCGCACCTACGCCCCGGCGCGTCCCAAGCAGCTGAACGGGTGGCCCTTCAACGCTGCGTGAGCTCAGTCCTCGTCTGACTCAGTTTCCCTGTCAGAGGCTGTTCCAATGTCTGACTCTGTTCCAATGTCAGAGGCTGTTCCAATGTCTGACTCTGTTCCAATGTCTGACTCTGTACCCTCGTCGACGGCCCGGGCGAGGCGTTCCTTGTGTTTGTCATGCTGGTCCTGACTGGTCCCTAGGTGTCGGGCAGCCAGATCCCTGACCTTCGCCTGATCTCGATGTGCGATCGCGTCGTAGAGCTGGGCGTGCTCGGTGGCGACGAAATCGAGATCGTCGTGCTGACTCAGCTGCCAGCGCATTCGCGAGTCGAGGAGCTCACCGATCTCGGTGAGGAGCCGGTTACCGGAGAGTTCGGTGACGATGGCGTGGAAGTCCGCGGCCGAACGGTGGGCGCCGACGACGTCCCCGGCCTTCGACAGTTCCTTGCCCTTGGCCATGGTGGCTTCGAGCTTGGCCAGGCCCTCACGGTTGTGCCGCTGTGCGGCGAGTTCGAAGGACAGAATGTCAAAGACTGTCCGCACCTCGTTGAGGTCGGCGATGTCACTGGGGGAGAACTCGCGCACGGTTGACCATGTGTTGGGCCGATTGGCCACCAGGCCTTCGGCGGCAAGCTGTTTGAGGGCTTCACGGATCGGCACTCGACTGACGCCGAGTTCCGTTGCCAGGTTCCGTTCCACCAGTTTGCTGCCGGGTGCCCGGACGCCGTCGATGATCTCGTTGCGCAGGATCTCGGTGATCCGTGCGGTCTCTGAGCGCGGGCCCTCGCTGCTCGAACTGTCATTGTTCTTCACCAAGTCATTCTCCCACCAATGTCATCAGCGCTTCATGGCCCGGCCCAGCGTGTCCAGACCGACGGAGCCCAGATTGAGGGCCTTGGTGTGGAAGGCCTTGAGGTCGAAGTCTGCTCCGGCTTCGGCTTTGGCCTCATCGCGGAACTGCTCCCACAGCCGTTGTCCGATCTTGTAGCTCGGGGCCTGTCCAGGCCAGCCGAGGTATCGGCCGAGTTCGAAGGCGAGGAAGGACCGGTCCATAGCGACATTGTCGGTGAGGAACTGCCAGGCTTTCTCTCGGTTCCAGATTCCGCCACCGAGGCTCTCGGGAGCCTCGAGTCCCAGGTGGAAGCCGATGTCGAGGACCACGCGTGCTGCGCGCAGACGCTGGGAGTCAAGCATCCCCAGGTAGTCGCCGGGATCTTTCATGAAGCCGAGGTCGGCCATGAGCTTCTCGGCGTAGAGGGCCCAGCCCTCACCGTGTCCGGAGACCCAGCACATGAGGCGGCGCCAGCGGTTGAGGGTGTCGGAGACATATGTGGCCTGGCCGACCTGCAGGTGATGGCCGGGCACCCCCTCGTGATAGACGGTCGTCTTCTCCTGCCAGGTCGCGAACTCGGTGACGCCTTCGGGCACCGACCACCACATGCGACCAGGGCGGGAGAAGTCGTCGGTGGGTCCGGTGTAGTAGATGCCTCCGGTCGCCGACGGTGCGATCTTGCACTCGATCGTGCGCACCGGCTCCGGAATGTCGAAGTGGGACTTCCCCAGCTCGGTGATCGCCTCATCGGCGACCTTCTGCATCCACTTACGCAGCCCTTCGGCGCCGTGAAGAGTCCGTTCGGGATCATTATTCAGTGTTTCCATGACCTCGAACAGATCGGCACCGGGCTGAATCTTCTCGGCGACCTCACGCTGCTCGGCATCGATGCGAGCAAGCTCCTCGAGCCCCCACGCATACGTTTCATCGAAGTCGACCTCCGCGCCCAGGAAGTCACGCGAATACAAGGCGTAGGCTTCACGCCCGCACGCCTCGTCCTCCGGCGCGGCCGGAAGAAGTTCGGCAGCCAGGAAATCGGCGAGGTGGGCAAACGACTCACGAGCCGCCTCGGCGTGGGTGCTCAGCTGTTGAGTCAACGACGAGGGTACGTCGGTGGCTGCGGAGATGAGCTGGTCGAAATTGCTGCCGGGTTCGGCCAGCGTGCGGGCCTGTTCGATGACCTTCTCGATCTGGATCCGGGCGGAGATCTGACCACGGCTCTTGGCCAGGGACAGAGATTCCTGGTAACCGGCGACGGACGTGGGTACGGCGCCCATCGTCGTATCCACCGTCTCCCAGTCCTGGGTGGTCTCGGTGGGCATGAGGTCGAAGGCGTCGCGGATGGCCTGCAGGGGGGACTCGATGACGTTGAGGCTCGAATGGTTGAACCCGGCCTCGAAGTAGTCGCGATCAACGGTCAGCCGCTCGCGCATCGCATCGATGGTGACGAGGTCGACGTCGTCGAGATCGGCCGTCTTCTCAACCTCGGCGAGCTTCGCCAGCGTCTCGACGGTGAGATCGTTGGAGGCAGCTAGGCCGGCGGGGGAGAAGTCATCGAATCCCTTCGCTCCCTCCAGCCCGAGGTAGAGGGCGAGGGAGGGGGAGAGTGCAAGTGATCTGTCGACATATTCTTCGGCAACGGCATCGACGGCCGAAGGGGTTCTCTTCTGGGTCATGGTCTTCACCCTATATGACTGAGAACACACCGGCTTGTGTCGATCTGCCCCCGGAAGCCGGCGGCGGGAGCCCACGTTCCTCCCGTCGGCTCTCGGGTGACTAGAGCAAGATCACCCCGGGCTGGGTCCCGTGCAGCAGGATC
Source organism: Brevibacterium sp. FME17 (assembly GCF_014897515.1). Taxonomy (NCBI): domain Bacteria; kingdom Bacillati; phylum Actinomycetota; class Actinomycetes; order Micrococcales; family Brevibacteriaceae; genus Brevibacterium; species Brevibacterium sp. FME17. Next base: position 155,340 of record NZ_JABUYD010000002.1, on the reverse strand, counting down.
CACCGGATAGCATAGATAGGTTCCCAGCTCGACTGCAGCGGATCAGCCGATCACAGCCGATCGGCCAACTCAGCGGATTGCCCATGGTGGCCGGCGGCCAGGGGACGCAGCGCATCATTCAACAGGAAGAGAGACTGATCTTCAGTGGCACGGGCACAGCTATGGACCAAGGACTTCGTCGTCGGCATCGGCCTCAACCTGTCGATGTCGATGGTGTTCTACCTCCTCATGACGTCCATGGCAGGCTACGCCGTCGCCAGATTCTCGGCAGGGGAAGCCGCAGCCGGATTCGCGTCCTCCTCCTTCGTCGTCGGTGCGGTCGTGGCGCGTGTGCTGACCGGAAAATATCTGGATTTCATCGGCCGCCGGAAACTGCTCATCATCACGATGGCGATCTCCATCCTGGCTTCCGTGGCCTATATCTTCGCCGACACACTTGTCTGGCTCCTTGCCATTCGCATCATCCACGGCATCGCCTTCGGGGCCGGAAACACGGCCATCATGACCGCGATCCAAAGCGTCATCCCGTCCTCTCGCCGAGGTGAAGGCACCGGTTACTTCGGCACCGCCACTACGCTGTCCACCGCTTTAGGGCCGTATCTGGGCGTCGTTCTCCCGCGCGCCTACGACTTCCCGATGCTCTTCGCCGCCTCGGCGTTCATGTCGCTCGTCGCTTTCATCCTCTGCTTCATCATCAAACTGCCGAAGCAGGAACTCAGCGACTACCAGCGGCGCAGCAAATGGCACCTCAAGCTGTCGACACTCGTCGATCCGGCGGGTCTGCGGATCGGGTCGATCATGCTCGTCGTCGGCACTGCATATGCCGCGGCGCTCGTGTTCCTCGCCGGCTATGCCGAGGACAACGGGGTCGCCAGTGCCGCTTCTCTGTTCTTCGTCGCCTTTGCCGCAGCATCACTGGTGGCACGCCTGTTCGTCGGTCGCCTGCAGGACGTGCTGGGCGATAACTTCGTCATCTACCCGGTCTTCATATTCAACCTCATCGGCAATATTCTGCTGGCGATGTGGCCGACCATGACGGGGATCATCCTCGCCGGTGTCTTCGTCGGTCTGGGCTTCGGTTCGCTCATGCCGTGCATGCAGGCGATCGCCGTGAAATCGGTGCCGATGTCGCGAGTCGCCGTCGCCACCTCGTCGTTCTTCCTGCTGCTTGACGCAGGATCAGGCATCGGTCCGATCATCCTCGGCGCCATCATGCCTTTGACCGGCGGCAACGGCATGTTCATGCTCTGCGCAGGACTCGTCGTCCTCGGTATGATCGTCTACACATTCGTCCATGGTCGGCACCGAGGCGGCCGCCCGGGCCGCGAATATCTGCACTGAGGGTTGTACCCAGGCGGAGGGTGGGGACGCTCCCAGGTGGACGGAGGTTTCTCCGCGCGTGCGATCGCGATAGCCTGAATCAACCGCTGACACCCCCGGATCGCAAGGACTGGCCATGAAATTCGCACTCGCGCAGATCAACTCCACCACCACAGTTGCGGACAATCTCGACAAGGTCCGGGACTACACGCACAGGGCCGCCGAAGCGGGAGCGAACTTCGTCGTCTTCCCCGAGGCCACAATGTCTGCGTTCGGCCCCGGTCTGCGCGATGTCGCCGAAGCCAATACGCAGTCCTGGCGAACCGCTATGGCCCAGTTGGCAGCCGAGGCCGATATCACCGTCATCGTGGGTGAATTCGCCACCTCCGGTGAGAAGGTGATCAACCTGCTTGCCGTCTACCCGCCGCAGGGTGAGCGCCGCGATTATGCCAAGATCCATCTCTACGATGCCTTCGGGTTCAAGGAATCAGACACTGTCGTCCCCGGTGAGGACCCCGTAGTCATTGACCTCGACGGTGAGAGCGTCGGGCTGACCCTGTGCTACGACATTCGTTTTCCGAAACTGTTCGCCGAGATCAGTCGCCGCGGTGCCAAGCTCGCCATCGTCTCCGCATCCTGGGGTGCAGGGAAGGGCAAGGTCGAGCAGTGGCAGATCCTGGCCCGGGCAAGGGCGCTGGACAGCAATATGTTCGTCGCAGCCATCGGTCAGGCCGATCCAGAGGTCAGCGGTGTCGAGGTGCCCAAGAAGGGGCCCACAGGTGTCGGCCACAGCCTCGTCTCCGATCCCTTCGGCCACGTTATCTCCTCCCTTGAGGGTGAAGAGGCCCTCGAAGTCGTCGAGGTGGACCTTGCCGGAGCCGATAAGGCCGCCGAGGCGATCCCCGTGCTGGCGAATGCGAAGCTCGGGTACTGAAGCTGGGAATGTGCCTTAAAACACAATAGGTGCACTTGAGGCAAAAATGCACCGAGTGCAATAATGATTCTATGCATTCCACACCTTCTGGCGAGCCTACGCGCGCCGACTCTGCTGCGGCCGAGCCTGCCGACTCCACCGGCGACGCCGCGAGCAGCACAGCCGAGGCAGTTCAGTCCGAGGGCTTGCGCGAACGAAAGAAGCGCAAGCGCGGTCAGGCCCTGCGCCAGGCTGCCCTCGAATTGGCGCTCGAGAACGGCTATTCCAATGTCACCGTCGAAGACATCTGCGAACGCTGTGGAGTCTCACGGCGGACCTTCTTCAACTACTTCTCCAGCAAGGAGGAGGCGCTGCTGGGCCGTTCCGACACCATCTTCGACGATGAGGATCAGTCCGACATCGAAGCCTTCGAAGCAGGCGGTCCGAACGGACGCCTGCTAGCCGACCTCCAGCATCTGCTGGCCTCGGTCGTGCGGACGCGTCTGAATAAGCGCGAAGAGATGCACCAGTACCACCAGCTGATGAAGCAGGATCCCTCGCTCATGCAGGCGCAGATGTCGCGCATGGGCAACAACGAGCGCCTGTTCCGCGAAATGATCCAACGTCGTCTCGACGGGACCTCGGCTTCCGCGGGGAACTCAGCCTCCGCCGGGACCTCAGGTTCCGGCGAGAGCCGCGCACCCACCTCGGCGAGCGAAGCCTCTCCTGATGCCTCCGTCTCTCAGGAATGTCATGACGGCGGCGGTGTGCCCGTCTCCACGCGGGCCGAGGCTCTCGCCGCGTTGGCGATGATGTCGATCAAGGCGACGTTCATGCGTCTGCGCAAGGTCGAGGGCGATCCTGCCCCGGTCATCAAAGAGCTGTTTGACGAACTACGAGACATTTTTGAGGAGGAATCCGCATGAGCTCAGCAACCGCAACTGCTGAGAAGGCACCGATCGTCCTGACCAAGAAGACGATCATCCTGATCTTCTCCGCGCTCATGGCCGCGATGTTCCTGGCGACTCTGGACCAGACGATCGTGTCGACGGCAATGCCGACGATCGTGGGTGAACTCGACGGTGTCGAGCACCAGGCTTGGCTGGTCACCATCTACCTCCTGGCGATGACGATCGTCATGCCCCTGTACGGAAAGTTCGGCGATATGTGGGGCAGGAAGGTCATCTTCCTCGTCGCGATCGCGATCTTCGTCGTCGGCTCGTTCGGGTCCGGCATGTCGCAGAACTTCTGGGAGCTCATCGCTTGGCGCGGCTTCCAGGGCTTGGGCGGCGGCGGTCTGATGATCCTGTCGCAGGCCATCATCGCCGACATCATTCCTGCCAGCGAACGCGGCAAATACATGGGTCCTCTCGGCGGTCTGTTCGCGATCTCCAGCGTGCTCGGACCGGTCCTGGGCGGATTCTTCACCCAGCACATGGACTGGCGCTGGTGCTTCTGGATCAACGTGCCGATCGGCATCGTCGCATTCATCATTGCGCTCTTCGCCCTCAAGCTGCCGAGCCACAAATCGGACAAGAAGATCGACGTACTCGGCATCATCTTCATGGTGGCAGCGACCTCGCAGCTGATCCTCGTGACCAGCTGGGGCGGACACGACTACGACTGGAACTCGCCGACTATCATCTCCCTGATCATCGGCACCGTGGTCGCCGCACTCATCTTCGTCTACGTCGAATCGAAGGTCAGCAACCCGATCATTCCGATCTTCCTGTTCAAGAACAAGACCTTCGTGCTCTCGACGGTCATCGGCCTGCTGCTGGGGCTGGGTATGTTCTCCGCGATGGCGTTCCTGCCTACGTTCATGCAGATGGCATCCGGGACCGACGTGACGGGCTCCGGTCTGCTCATGCTTCCGATGATGGCCGGTGTCATGCTGACCTCTATCGTCTCCGGCTTCATTGTGTCGAAGACCGGCAAGTACAAGATCTACCCGCTCTTCGGCACCCTCATCGCCGGGCTTGCTCTGGCCTGGATGACCACGCTGACGGCCGACACCTCGATGGTGCTCATCGGATGCATGATCTTCACCATGGGCTTCGGCCTGGGCCTGGTCATGCAGATCATCGTCCTCGTGATCCAGAACTCCGTGGCGCCGGAGCTGGTGGGCACCGCGACCTCGACGAACAACTACTTCCGCGAGATCGGTGCCTCGGTGGGCACGGCGCTGTTCGGATCAATCTTCACCTCCAGGCTGGCGGACAAGGTGGGCGAAGCGATGTCGCAGACACCCGGTGGTGCAGGCGGTGGGGGAGGCGCTCCGACCACTGACTCGCTGACACCTGAGTCCGTGGCCTCGTTGCCTGGACCTATCCATGACCTCGTCGTCAACGCCTATGCGGACGCCCTGGCGCCCTCGTTCTGGTACATGGTGCCGGTGTTCATCGTGGCCTTCGTCCTCGCCTGGTTCCTGCCGCAGCTCAAACTCTCCGATGTCGCCGGCATGGTGGCCCGTGGTGAAGCCGTCTACGGCGATGACATGGGCGGACCGACTCGAGGCGTGACGAGCGCTGGCCCTGATTCGGCGATGGCCGACTCGGCGATGGCCGGTTCGGCGACAACAGGCGCGGGGGCGACTGGTTCGGTAATGACCGGCTCGTCGGGCACAGCTGCGGGCTCATCCGGCTCGGCGCAGACTCATGCACGCAGTCCGCAGCGATTGAGCACCGTGACGGTTGAGGGCAGGAGGGTGCCTCGCCCTGGAGCCGATCCGGACAAGGATCAGTACCGGCTGAAGTGAACTGACACGATGCCGCTGACGATGTGCTGACGTGCGGGTGGCATCGAGGGGACCACTTAGCGTCGAGGGGACCAGCTGTAATCAGACCCCTGGACGGTAAGTGGTCCTTTCGGTGACTGGACACGCGGGCCGACGCACTTCGGGCGCCGACAGTACATCTGTCGACGCCCGAAGCGTATGCGGCTGCTCAGCCCTACTCGGCCCTACTGGGCAGGCGAGATCTCAGCGTCCCAGCGTCTGCGTCCAGGCCTGAGGGAGTCGTCTGCGCACATTGCGGCGGGGTGCGCTGAACCCGGCTCGGCCGTGTTTCGTCGTCTCCATCAGGTCCAGAGCCGCCGCCTGGTTGGCAGCGTAGGCAAGGGCCACCTGGCGGATCGCAACGACGGCCGCCACCGCTGCAGCACTGGCCATGTCGTCGCTGACGGGCTCACCGTCGTGTGCTCGCACCTGTGACCGGTCCTCGACCGAGGCAGGTGTGGCCTCATCGACGATGTCTTCGACGGCTTCATCGACGGGTTGTTGAACGTCCTCACTCATAGTGGGATGTTACCGTGCTTGCGCGTTGGAGCGTCAACATGCTTGTTCTTCAGCGCCCGCAGCCCACGTACGATCCGGTTCCGAGTCTCACTCGGTTTGATGACCGCGTCGATGTAGCCTTCTTCGGCCGCCAGGTACGGATTGAGGAGTGCATCCTCGTAGTCCTGGATGAGTTCGTCACGCAGCGCATCGACGTCTTCGCCTGCCTCACCGGCGGCCTTGAGCTTGCGCCGGTAGACGATATTCGCCGCGCCCTGTGCACCCATGACCGCGATCTGAGCACTGGGCCAGGCGAGGTTGATGTCCGCGCCCAGCTGCTTCGAACCCATGACGCAGTACGCTCCACCGTAGGCCTTGCGGGTGATGAGCGTGATCAGCGGGACCGTCGCCTCACCGTAGGCGTAGATGAGCTTGGCTCCGCGACGGATGATGCCGCTGAACTCCTGGTCGGTGCCGGGCAGGAAGCCGGGCACGTCGACGAAGGTGAGGATCGGGATGTTGAAGGCATCGCAGAGGCGCACGAAGCGGGCGGCCTTCTCCGAGGCATCGATGTCCAGCGTTCCCGCCAGCTGCATCGGCTGGTTCGCAATGACGCCGACGCTGACACCTTCGACGCGACCGAAGCCGGTGACGACGTTCGGGGCGAAGAGTTCGGAGACCTGTAGGAACTCAGCGTCGTCGAGGACGGTGGTGACGACATCGAGGATGTCATAGGGCTGTGAGGGCGAATCCGGCATGAGCGAATCCAACGCTTCGTCCTCGGGTGCGACGGACAGATCCGACTCGAACTCGTCGGCATCGGCAGGGTCGAGGTTGTTCTGGGGCAGGAACGAAAGCAGGTCGCGCACATAGTTCAGCGCATCGTCCTCGTCGCTGGCCAGATAGTGAGCGTTGCCGGAGACGGTGTTGTTGGTGCGGCCACCGCCGAGCTCCTCATGGCCGACCTCTTCGCCGGTGACCGTCTTGATGACGTCGGGGCCGGTGATGTACATGTGGCTGGTCTGATCGACCATGATCGTGACGTCGGTGAGTGCAGGGGAGTACACTGCTCCGCCGGCAGAAGGCCCCATGATCAGTGAGATCTGCGGGATCACGCCGGAGGAGGCCACGTTGAGGCGGAAGATCTCGGCGAACAGGGCGATCGATCCGACGCCCTCCTGGATCCGGGCACCACCGGAGTCGTTGATGCCGATGATGGGGCATCCCAGCTTGATGGCGAGCTTCTGGACCTTGACGATCTTGCGTCCATTCGCCTCGGCGAGGGAGCCACCGAGGACGGTGAAGTCGTGAGCGAACACGGCCACGGTCTTGCCCTCGATCGTGCCCAGACCGCAGACGACACCGTCACCGTCGGGGCGGTTGTTCTCCATCCCGAACTGGTGGTTGTGGTGGCGTGCGAACTCGTCGATCTCCTGGAAGGAGCCCTCGTCGAGGAGTGCTTCGATGCGTTCGCGAGCGGTCTGCTTGCCGCGGTTGTGCTGGTTCTCCACCGACTTCACATTGCCGGTGTGGGCCGCATCCCGGCGCTGGACGAAAGCGTCGATGCGCTCAACTGTTGTACGTGGGGTATCCGTCATGCCTCCACAATAACGACGCACGGTGCGATCATTGTGTACTCTCGCCAAAAGAATCTAAAGTGGACTGGTGAACAGCCAACACATTCCCCTCCTCGTCGATGTCGATTCCCTCCGCAGTAAGGCTGCGGACCGCGGCTTCGAGCTACCTACTGTCATCTGGGACGACGTGTGCTCGTCGACGAACGACGAGCTGGCTGGGCTGGTTCGGGGGCAGTCCACCCTCACCGACTTTCCCACCGATCGCACCCGCCAGATTGCCACGGCTGATGGTGTCGACCTCGCGAAGGTGCCTGGCCAGTTCTCCGTGTACGGCACCGATCATCAGAACGCCGGCCACGGTCGACTGGGGCGGACGTGGACGGTCCCGCCGCGTCGTTCACTGACGTTTTCGATCCTCCTGGAGCCGGGTGCCGCCTTCGATTCGTGGGGGTGGATTCCCCTGCTCGCCGGTGAAACAGTGCGAGCCGCCATCGCCGAGGCGGGTGTGCCTGCCGTACTCAAGTGGCCCAACGATGTGCTGACGACGGATGGGAAGAAGCTGTGCGGGATCCTCGCCCGGGTCGAACCCTTGCCCACAGGCCCGCGGATCGTTCTGGGGATGGGAATCAACACTCGTCTGCTGCGTGAGGATCTGCCTCGTGAGAGTGCCAGCTCAATTGCGATTGAGACGGATACGGACGGTTCAGAAGTTGCTCATGAAGACTTGTTAATCTCGATTCTGAGCACACTGATTCCTGCCTACAGAGAGCTTGTCGAGTATGACGATGACGATTTCAGCCGCAGCTCAGTCGGCTGTGAGGTGCGTGCGAACATGGTGACTCTGGGGACACAGGTCAGGGTCGAACGCCCCGACGGCAGCAACCTCTTCGGCCGTGCCACAGGGCTCGACGCCAGCGGCGACCTCATCATCGACAATGACATCTGCGTCAGCGCAGGCGACGTCCACCACCTGCGTCCGGCCGAGGACGGGGCAGGGTCAGGATCTGCAGGAATGGAAGCTGGGGGCCGCAGATGACGGGCGTCTCGGACTTCACCGCAGAATTCAACACTATCCCCGAGCGCGATTCCGATGGCACCGACGACATTTCGTCGAACGGCATGGATTCTGACGACGCAGCTTCAGGTGGGACAGGCTCGGCAGGGACTAGCGCAGCTGGGACAAATTCAACTGGGACAAACACAGCCGAGGCAGCTGCCGACGAATCCACTGAGGTGGAGGACAGTGCGGACCCAGAGGACTCATACCATGGCCTGAACTCGATTCCGGTGATCACGGAGGAACAGATCGACTCGTCACCTGGCTCGGCCGCCGCCCATGCCTCACCTGCCGCCTCGGCGCCTCCCTCGGTTCCCGGCATCGAACACGGTGACGAAGACCTGCCTGCCACCTCGGTGATGTCGACGAGTCCGCGGGCAGAGGACGGGGCATCGGATGACGAAGAGTCCTCGGGCAGCGAACCGGTCGATGAACATGGTGGGGACTTCTTCGAAGGACTGCACGAAGATCCGCGCACCGCTGCCCTGCAGATCGTCGACGAGGCAGACGAAGACGAGGACGACACCGTCTACGAGACCCGCAGTGCAGCCGAACGGCTCGAGGAGATCCTCCTCGACGGCAAGCGTGTGCTCGACCGGCGTGAAGCGGCGAAACTCGGCGGCATCTCCACGGTCTCCGCGCGCAAGATGTGGCGAGCATTGGGAATGTCGCAGACGGACGGTTCGGAGAAGGCCTACACCGTCAGCGATGCCCATGCGCTGCGCATGTGGGCCAAGCCCGTGGCCGACGGGCTCATCGATCAGGGCACAGCGCTGTCTTTGGCCCGCGCGATCGGCCAGACCACGGATCGTCTCGTCGTGTGGCAGATGGAGACCCTCGTCGACTTCCTCACCGAGGAGAAGGGCCTGACCGATCCCGAAGCTAGACGCGATGCGCTGCAGGTCGTCGAGGACATGGTCGACCCGCTGCAGAAGATGCTGACGTATTCTTGGCGGCGCAACCTCGCCGAGGTGATGGGCCGGCTCAACGTCAACGTCTCCGACGGCCTGGCCATGGACAACCGGCAGGGCTGGTACGACTCGTCGATGCCGTTGGCTCGCGCAGTCGGCTTCATCGACCTCGTCTCCTATACGCGTCTATCGCAGAAGATGGAACCGCGACAGCTGGCGAACCTCGTGCAGGAATTTCAGGGCATGGCCTACAACATTGTGGCCACCGGCGGCGGTCGAGTCATCAAGACCGTCGGCGATGAGGTGTTCTTCGCCGCCGAGACGCCGATGAGCGGAGCGGAGATCGCGATGACGCTGATGGAGCGGGTGACAGCGGCCGAAGACCTGCCGCAGGCCCGCGTCGGCTTCGTCTGGGGCAGAGTCCTGTCCCGGCTGGGGGACATCTTCGGTTCGAGCGTGAATCTGGCCGCTCGGCTGACCGCCGTGGCTGACCCTGGAACGATCTTCACCGACGAGGACACAGCTCGGGTGCTGTCTGCATCCGATGCCTACGTGTTCGAGCGACGCGAGTCTCTGTCACTCCAAGGCTTGGGGGAGACCGGCATCGGTGAAATGAAGCGAGGAACGGCTGCCCGCATGCAACTGGACCTCGACGACGACGAGAGCTGAGTCAGCCCCCAGCGAGCATTACGCGCCGGTGGGCGCATCTCCTATCCGTATGTGTGCCTCAGGCCGGTGCTTCGGCTCGCACCACGCAGCGCTGCGTCTGCGCGGCACCACTGGCTGCCTTTTGGCACGGTTAGCTGTAAGTCTTACAGGTGCAGTGGTTGTTTTTGCCCGTACGGGTATCACGTGTGAAGTGGCATGTGATTACGGTCACTGTTGGCGGCAGGGTGGCTTTCCCCTGCAACTTCCTACCCAATTCTGCAGCGCGGTGCTCAGTGCTGGTCTCAGGACAGGTCAGAGCCCACGCTTCAGAACTGGATTCAGCTCAAGCCTCAGAACAGTGCTGTGTCGTCATCATCGTCATGGGAGACGATGACGGCGCCGTCGGAGTCGATCTTCGAGCGGGCGATCTCTTCCTTCGCCTCGTCGAGATCGGGTCGATCGTCAAGGTCGAGATCGAGGCCGTCGAAGCTCGTTGCCAAGCCTGGGGTGCGCGCCGCAGCAGAGGACGATGCCCCCTCGCCTGCGCCGTCTCCCGCGCCACCGTTACCCTGAGCATCGGTACCCTCACCAGCACCCGCCGCACCCGCAATAGCATTGTCGGCGGCGCCGAGGCGGGGGACCGTTCCGATGACATCGATCTTGGATTCGAGGGGCGAGCCCGTGGCATCGCGTTTGGACGTCTCGGCCGGAAGGGTCCTGGCTCCTCCGGCTTGGGCAGCGGCCTGCGGGGTGTCGCCGACCCAGGCCAGAGACAGCTCGGTTTCGCCCTTGAGGAACTTATGGGCACGCACGCCCGAGGTGGCACGACCCTTGGTCGGGAACTCGGAGAAATCGCTGACCTTGATCGATGACGATGGTGCGCCATAGAAGTTCTCACCGCTGGCGATAGTGACCACAGAGAACGTGCCGATGCTGGTGTCGGCATCCCCGTCTTCGTCGGTCTTGGCCTCCTTGGGCGTCATTCCGAAGAAGAGAGCGCGTGCATCGGCTGCGACCTTCATTCCCGCCACACCTGAGGCGTTCCAGCCCTGGGCCCGCAGCCCGGAGGCGTCGAAGGCCAGCAGCTGTGCATTGGAGGTTACGAACACGGCCAGAGACTCATCGATGTCCTTCGGCTGAGCGACTCCGATGACGGAGTCCTTGCCCTTGAGCGTGATCGCTTCCCATTCGCTCTTGTTCCGCTGTGTGGCCACAGATACGCGTTTGACGACTCCGCCTGCGGTTCCGAGGACGAATTCGCGGTCGAGGTCGATGAGGCCGAGGACGGTCTCATTCTTCTCCAGGCTCACGTAGTCGGCGATTTTGACGCCTCCGGCGACATTCGGACGTGTCGCGGCCGGCGGCAGGGCCGGCAGGTCGACGACGTCGACCATGTGCAGACGTCCTGTCGAGGTCACCGCGCCGACCTTGCCCTGAGTCATCGACACGATCTCTGAACGCAGCGCATCATGGCTCGAGCGCTTCCCGATCCGCTGCAGAGCCGAGGCATCAGCAGTTCGGGCGATGCGCCCGGAAGTCGAGAGGAGGACTCGGCAGGGGGCGTCGGCGATCTTGAGGTCCGATTGAGCCTTCTTGCCCTTGGCGGAGAGCTCCTTCATCGAACCTTCGATGAGGACCGTGCGCCGAGGTGAGCCGATGGCTTCTGCCGTTGCTTCGAGCTCGGTGGCGACGAGTTCGCGCAGTTTGGCCTCGTCGGCGAGCAGCGCCTCGAGGTAGTCGATCCTCTTACGCAGTTCGTCGCGTTCGGCCTCTAGCTCGATGCGCGAGAACTTGGTCAATCGGCGCAGCTGCAGGTCGAGGATGTAGGTGGCCTGGAGCTCCGAGAGTTCGAATACATCCATCAGGCGCGTGCGGGCGGTGGCCGCATCGTCGGAGGAGCGGATGAGTTGGATGACCTCGTCGATGTCGAGGATCGCGATGAGCAGACCCTCGACGAGGTGGAGGCGGTCCTTGGCCTTGCGCAGCTGGAACACGGTGCGGCGGCGGATGACGTCGATGCGGTGGGCCAAGTAGACGGTCAGCAGCTCGCGCAGTCCCAGGGTCCGCGGCTGGCCGTCGACGAGGCAGACGTTGTTCATGCTGAACGATTCCTCGAGCGGGGTCTGCCGGTAGAGCTCAGCGAGGACTGCCTCCGGATTGAATCCGTTCTTGATGCCGATGACCAGGCGCATTCCGTTCTTGCGGTCCGAGTAGTCATCGATCGAGGCGATGCCGGTGAGCTTCTTCGCGCCGACAGCGTCCTTGACCTTGGCCACGACCTTCTCGGGCCCCACCAGGTAGGGCAGCTCGGTGACGACGATGCCCTTGCGGCGGGCATTGATGTTCTCGATCGAGACCGTGGCCCTGGTGCGAAACGTTCCGCGGCCGGACTCGTAGGCTTCGCGGACACCGTCGAGTCCGATGATCCGGCCGCCGGTGGGCAGATCGGGTCCGGGAATGAAGCGCATGAGCTCGGCCAGGCCGGCCTCGGGATTGCGGATCAGATGGCAGCAGGCGGCAATGACTTCGCCCGGATTGTGCGGGGCCATATTGGTGGCCATGCCCACGGCGATTCCGGAGGTGCCGTTGATGAGCAGGTTCGGGAACGCACTGGGCAGAACATCGGGCTGGGTCAGCGTGTTGTCGTAGTTTCCGACGAAGTCGACGACGTCTTCATCGAGGCCGGCGATCATCTGCATGGAGGCTGAGGTCAGCCGGGCCTCCGTATAGCGCGGGGCGGCAGGACCGTCGTCGAGGGAACCGAAGTTTCCGTGGCCGTCGACGAGCGGCACGCGCATGATGAAGTTCTGGCTCAGGCGCACCAGCGCATCGTAGATCGCGGTGTCACCGTGAGGGTGGAGTTTGCCCATCACATCGCCGACGATGCGGGAAGACTTCACGTGGCCGCGCTCGGGGCGCAGGCCCATGTCTCCCATTTGGTAGACGATGCGTCGCTGGACGGGCTTCAGTCCGTCGCGTGCATCGGGGAGGGCACGGGAGTGGATGACCGAGACCGCATATTCGAGGAACGAACTCTCCATCTCTGACGAGACGTCGACATCGATGACTCTGCCTTCGGTCATGGAACTCCTTTGACGCACGAATTTTCCGCTCCGGGTGCCCTCTCACACACCGAGGCTCGGCATCGACAACGGAGAGCACCTGTCGATTCTAGCGTTCGATTTGAGTTCTACGGCTCAAGCCCGCTTTTCGAGGCGTCCGTGTCGTCGTCTGCGGAGGCCCCGTGTCGTCACCTGCGAGGGTCCGCCGCATCATCTGCGAAGGCCCGTGTCGTTTCGAACTGTGCCTGCGCCTGAGCACTGTGCTGGGCTCAGGGCTTTGTTCAGACCCGTGCTGTCAGAACGGCCCAGGCGGGATGCTCAGTGAGCTTCAACCCTGCTTTCGCGTGGCGTTCATCCAGGTCAGGAACTGCCCCATGAACGTGTCGATGTGAGCGCGGTCGGCCGTCCCTGAGATCAGTTCGGTGATCATCATTCCCATCACCGAGCTGTTTATCGAACGCGCCATTTCAGCATCGACTTCGGCCAGTCGCATCACGAACTCGTCGATCTTCGCCATGTTCTTCTGCTTCGCAGCCAACGCCTCATCCGGAAGTGCGGGATCGAGGCTGAGCATGATCATCGTATAGAAGCGATTGCGGTCCGTTGTCAGCCAGTTCATGCAGAAATCGACGGCGATTTCCTGAGCAGGCTTGTCGTTGGCGCGGAACGAGTCAGGCAGGCGTTCAAGCTGTTGCGAGTTCAGGTCTCCGATGCGCTCCATGATTCCGGTGATCAGCGCATCACGCGTGCGGTAGACATTCGAGGTGGAGCCGACGGGCAGCTCGGCCAGGGCATCGACTGCCCTGTGGGTGAGTCCACGAACTCCCTGTTCGGCGACGACGGCTATGGCGGAGTCGGTGACGACGTCTCTTCGTGAAATCATTTCTTTTGGGCCTCATTCTCGTGAGGCACCTGCGGTGCAGGTGCCTTGTGGACGGTGGATGACCAGCAGCTGGCCACAGACTATGGCCAATGTTTGGCCTCACACTAAAACACGAATCCATAACGTTTCGTGTCGAACGGATACAGACACTACCTGCAATAGAGAAGAATTGGTATAAGACTCGCCAAACTTCCAGTCGGTTCCCACTTAATGAGTCATATCTGCATTCCTCGGACACGTCAGCTGAACAGAAGTGACATTTCATCCGAGGGATCAGCTCAGCAGTCTCCGCGTTGAATCGATGCGTGTGGAATCGGTGAGCAGCTCAATCCTCACACTCAGCAGATGTCCGCCGGTCACGGTGGCGACCATGGGATGGATTTCGAGTTCGAGAATCTGCGGATGCCTCTCGACGAGTACCGACAGACGTTCGATTACGTCCTTCAGCGGGTCGATGTTCACCGGTGGCAGGCCCCGATACCCGAACAGCCTCGGTGATGATTTCACCGATCGGATCATGTCTTCGGCATCTTTATCCGTCAGGGGAGCCACGCGATGTTCGACATCGCCGAGCAGTTCGGTCGTATCCCCGGCTAGGGAGAACGAGAGCAGCGGCCCCAGCAGGTGGTCCTCGCCGGCGCGGATCACGCAGGGCACGCCTGGGGGCGCCATAGCCTGAACGTCGACCAGCGGATTCTCCTCGACGAGGAGGGAGCTGATGGTCTCCTGGATCGCTTGGAAGTCCTCGCGCAGCTCTTCCGGTGAGTCGATGTTCAACCGCACACCTCCGAGCTCCATCCGGTGGCGCAGGGTGTTCGACACTGCCTTGAGCGCAACCGGATAGCCGATCTCATCGGCAGCGGCCAATGCATCGTCCACCGAGGCGGCTGTGATGTGGGGCAGCACCTCGATTCCGTAGCAGGAGAGCAGGGAGCTCGCCTGGTCTCGGTCGAGCCGGACGGGTTTGCCCGGCCCAGCATCGGAGAGTACCGATTCGATGATCGAGCGCACACCCTTGTCGTCGAGATCCTCGACCTCAAGGAAGCGACCGTGGTCGGCACTGCGCCACCGCGAATAGTCGGTGGCGCGGGCCAGAGACCACACTGCATCCTCTGGACCGACATAGCTGGGCACGGTGTGCGAGTTCCGCGTGCCCTCGCTGTCGCTGAGGTGGGTGGTCAGCTCATCCTGGACACCCTGGATGCCGAGGAAGCAGGCCACGGTCGTCTTCTTCGAACGAGCCGCCGCCTCGGAGAGGTGAGCCGCGATCTCGGACTCCTCGGCCCCGGCCGAGGGGGTGAAGGTGACGATCACGGAGTCAATGTCCTCACGGGCATACATGGCCTCGAGCTCGGCCCGGAACGTTTCGGCCTCGACCTCAGGGTGGAGCGACACAGGGTCAGTCTCGACGTGCAGCCCCTCGGAGCGGGCGCGTTGGATCACGAGGGTGGCCATCGCCGCCGAGTTGCCGATGACTCCCAGTCGCCTGCCCGCCGGCAGAGACTGGGTCGAGAACACCTGGGCCAAGTCGTAGAGTTGGTGGATCGTATCGGCCCTGATCACCCCGGCCTGGCCGAGCACCTGATCGAGGGTGTTCGGTGCCAAGGATGAGGTGCGCACGATGTGGCCGGGCGGCAGTTCCCGTCCGGTGAGGTCGGATTTGATGACGATGACCGGTTTCACTCGTGAGACCCGGCGGGCGATGCGGGCGAACTTGCGCGGGTTGCCGATCGATTCGAGGTAGAGACCGACGGTCTTCGTCGCCGGATCTTCCTCCCAGTATTGGAGGACGTCGTTGCCGGAGAGGTCAGCGCGATTGCCAGCGGAGACGAACGTGGAGATGCCGAGTCCGCGCTTCTTCGCCCCCGCCAGGAGTGCGGTGCCCAACGCTCCCGACTGGCTGAATAGACCCAGCGTGCCGGAGGCCGGCAGGAAAGGGGCCAGCGATGTGTTCAGCGAGATGTCTTCGGCTTCGTTGACGAGGCCGAACGAGTTTGGGCCGACCACGCGCATTCCGTAGGCGCGAGCGGTGGAGACCATCTGGCGCTGCAGCTCAGCACCGTCCTCACCGGTCTCGGCAAAGCCGGAGGAGATGACGAGGACCGCTTTGACCCCGTGGGCCGCGCACTCCTGGACCACCTCGGTGGCGGATTCCGCGGGCACCGCGATCACGGCCAGGTCGGCCTTGCCCGGCAGATCGCCAAGGCTCGGGTACGCCTGGACTCCGGCGATCTGGTCGACTTCCGGGTGGACGACCCACAGATCGCCGGTGAATTTCGCGGCGGTGATATTGCGGATGAGGAGATGGCCGGTGGAGTTGCGTTTGCGGCTGGCGCCGATCACCACCACCGAGGTGGGGTGGAGGACCGTGCGCACGCTCAGTGCCTCGGCACGGTGCTCTCGGGAGGCCTGGACCTCGATGGACCGTGCGGTGGGATCGATGTCGAAGTTCACGGCCACGACGCCGTCATCGAAACCGCGGGACACCTCGTAGCCGGCGGCCTGGAAGACCTGCAGCATCGAACGGTTCTGAGGCAGCACCTCGGCGGTGAATTTGCGGATCCCCAGATCCCGGGCCGCGGCGGCCAGATGCTCCAGCAGGATCGAACCGATGCCGCGGCCCTGGTGGGCATCGGCGATGTTGAAGGCCACCTCGGCGGATGTGGTCGAAATCTTGTCGAAGCGACCGACGCCGATGATGTCGGACCCGACCAACATGATCATCGCCACTCGTTCTCGGTGGTCGACGTTGACGAACCGCTCCAGATCGCGCTTGGGCAGCCGGGGCAGAGGAGCGAAGAAACGCAGGTAGACGGACTCGGGCGACTGCGCCTCGTGCATCTTCGACAGGGCGTCGGCATCGGCAGGGACGATGGGACGAAGATGGGCGGTTCCCCCGTCGCGCAAGACGACATCGGCTTCCCACTCGGCAGGATAATTTTCCATGACCCCAGCATAAGCGGACAGCGAGGATCTCCGGCCGAACATCAACTGGAAGGTGGCAGAACGGGAGCCGAAGGAATAAGCCCAAGTGGGAAGAGACGGGCGAGTACGGCACAATGGTAGTCATGGCTTTACCCGAAGTTCTCGTCCACGATCTGCAGTCGGCCGGATACTACCCACAGCTCACACAGGGGATTCTGGCGGATTCTCTGTTCGACGAACCGGTTCTGGCTCACTTCGTCCACATCGACACACACGTCGACATCGAATCCATCCACCGTCACGTCACGGCCTTCGTGCTCACCGAAACACGCCTACTGCTGGCGCACGTCGACGATGACCCGAACGTCGTCCCCGGCTCCAAGCCACGGGCCGTGACGAGCAGCGAAGACATCGAACTCGAACGCCTCGGCACAGTCATGGTCGGCCGGACCTTCGCAGACCCCGCCGGATACATACCCGGAGACAAGCCGGTCGAGGTGTCTCTGACCATGTCCTGGGGCGCCTCACGGCGCATCGAAGCCTTCCCGGAGACCTGCGGCGATCCGGACTGCGCGGCCGATCACGGCTACGGCGGATCCATCTTCTCCGAAGACGTCATGCTGCGCGTATCCGCCGAGGCCGAAGGTCAGTCCGCAGTCGACCGCATCGCCGAATTCGCCGGAAAGCTGCGGGCCGCCGTGTTCCAAGCCAGGCTCCGGTCCCGCCGCTGATGGCAGCTGCGACCACCTCACCCCTGACAGGGCCGCCCGACTATTCGGGACCTATCCTCTCCGACGTGGTCCCGGCTGCGGCGCTCAGCCTCGGCGCAGGAGACATCTTCGATAACACTGCCCGGGCTCGGGCTGCGTCTCTGGGGCTGGACCGGGATTCGAGGACGACGATCGTGGTCCTCATCGACGGTATGGGAGAGAGCCAGCTCAAGCAGTACAGCGGCTACACACCCTTCTTCCGGTCCCAGGCTGCCTCGCGACGGACTCTGTCCACGGGATTCCCTTCGACTACCGCGAACTCCCTGTCCTCACTGGCCACAGGGCGACTGCCCGGCGGCCACGGCGTCGTCGGATACCGAGTCCTCGACCCGGCCAAAGATGCTGTGTTCAACCAGCTGACCTGGGACCTCGACGTCGACCCGGTCTCCTGGGTGCCCGACGCGACCCTGTTCGAACGCCTCACCGAGGTCGAGGTCGACGTCGTCAGCCTCGGCGAGGCCAAATTCGCCGGACGCGGCCTGAACAGAGCCTCTCTGCGTGGGGGACGGTTCCGTGCCTCAAAGACTCTCGAACAGCGCTGTGCCCAGGCCATCGAAGAGGCGAAGGCACCCGGTCGTCGTCTCGTCTATCTCTACTGGGGCAACCTGGATAAGACCGGCCACGTCTACGGATCGAACTCCTCGCAATGGACCGAAGAGCTCGAACACGTCGACCTGGCACTGTCGCAGCTGGCCAACGATCTGCCAGCCGATTCGACGATGATCGTCACCGCTGATCATGGAATGGTCGACATCGACCACAATCTGCGCCTCGACCTCGCCGATGCTCCCGCACTGCGTACTGGTGTCAGACATGTCGGCGGCGAACCGCGCGCGATCCACCTCTACGCCGAGGACGGTGCTGAGGCCGATGTCTACTCGGCCTGGACCGAGACAGTGGGGGACAGGGCACTCATCCTCAGCCGCGATGAGGCCATCCGACGCGACTACTTCGGCCCCGTCGACCCCCGGTTCCGACAGCGCATAGGCGACTTCATGGTCATCTGCCAGGACGAATTCGCCATCGTCGACTCGGACAACGAATCTGTCTCCGCGATCGCGCTCATCGGCCATCATGGTTCGACGACGGAACGCGAACTCCAGATTCCCCTGCTCGTGGTGTGACGGGTCTCGTTGAACGCTGCATTCAGGAGCCCCCAGTGACCAGAGTCGACCCTTCCGCAACCGGGAGCGGCCCTTCCGCGACCGGTCCCGACCCCTCAGCGGGCGGACTCGTTCCTTCAGCGACCGGGCTCGACTGGACCGAGGGCGGAGCTCATCGTGCGGCGAACTGGCATTCGGAGAACCAGTCCGCACCTCCGGGACAGGTCATCGTGGTCAGCGATGACATCACTGCCGATGCCGCCTACCGGCTGGCCCGGACCGGGACCGGGCTGCTGTGGCGCGGCGACTATCACAACGGCCGTCAGCTGCTGCAGGCGATGGACCGCCGCTTCAAACGCCATAGTGCACGCCGGGGAACCGGCAAGCGGGGCGGCGATAGACAGGGCGCTGATGGGAGAAGTGCAGGCCGGCACGGAGTCGACCAGGCGGAAGGCCGGCGCAAGGGCGGGGCCGAGGCCTTCGATGCACAGCGTCTCTACATCGCCGATCGTGCTCGACTGCTTGGTGCACTGATCGTCGAACTCGACGATGACTACCGCCTGAATCTGCGCCGCGCCCCCGATGTGAGCCTGGCCTGCGAAGCTGCCTACGGCCCGTCGACGGGCCCGATGTGCGTCTCCATGACCGAATTGAACGGGGTCCTCAGCGCCTACCAATGGCAGCTGAAGGGTGTGGCCATTCCCGCCCTCGGCGAGGACATCCACCCGCGCTACGGTGTGTTCTCCCCGATCCGCGGAGAATACGTCGACCTCGTCGCCCAGACACCACTTCCAGACTCCAGTACGGACAGTTCAGCGCCACCCGATACGGCCTTCGACCTGGGTACCGGTACGGGCGTGCTCGCCGCTGTGCTGTTGCGCCGTGGTGTGAGTCGGGTAGTGGCCACGGACATCAATCCTCGTGCCGTGGTCTGCGCTCGCGAGAACCTGGAACGCCTCGGACTGAGTCGAACCGCCGAGGTGGTCGAGGCCGATCTCTTCCCACAGGGGCGAGCCGACCTCGTCGTGTGCAACCCGCCCTGGCTGCCTGCCCGACCGACATCTGCCCTCGAGGCCGGAATCTATGACCCCGGCTCCGATGTGCTCCACCGATTCATCGACGGCCTGGCCGCGCACCTCTCTCCTGCCGGCGAGGGATGGCTGATTCTGTCCGACCTCGCCGAACACCTCGGCCTGCGAACCCGCGAAGCTCTGCTGGAGCGCTTCGCCGAAGCAGGGCTGCGGGTCCACGATCGGCACGACACCACCCCGCGCCATCCCCGTGCCTCTGACACCGAGGACGAGCTGCACAAAGCTCGCGGGGCCGAGGTCACGTCGTTGTGGAGACTGCGTCGCTCCAGCTGAAAATGGGCTCCTCAGCTGAGCCCGGGACTCGCAGAAGGAACCCGTGCGTCTCATGTCCGCGGCGGGCGATAGGATGGCAGACGTGACTTTTCCTCGTGTTGGTGTCATTGGCGGCGGCCAATTGGCACGTATGCTTGCCCCTGCCGCAGAAGCCCTCGGCATCCGCTTCTCAGTTCTCGCTGAGACCGCTGACGCCCCGGCCACCCAGGTCATCAATGAGGTGAGCGTCGGAGACTATACGGACTTCGCGACCCTCAAGGCCTTCGCCGAGACAGTGGATGTGGTGACCTTCGACCATGAGCATGTTCCTCCCGAACATCTGCAGGCCCTCGCCGATGCTGGCCATGCGATCCGACCTGGACCCCAGGCCCTCATCTTCGCTCAGGACAAAATCCTGATGCGCAGGAGGATGGACGAACTCGGGCTGCCGAACCCCGCCTGGGCCGAGATCACCTCACGCGCCGATGTCGAAGCCTTCGCGCAGCGGGTCGGTTTCCCTTTCATCCTCAAGACTCCTCGTGGCGGCTATGACGGCAAGGGTGTGCGAGTCATCGACACTCTCGATGAAGCTCTGACTTGGCTCGACGAGGTCGGGCAGCTGCTCGCCGAGGAGAAGGTGGACTTCACCCGGGAGCTTGCCGTCATGGTCGGACGTTCTCCGATGGGCCAGACCGCAGTCTGGCCCGTTGTTGAGACCTGGCAGCAGAACGGTGTGTGCAAGGAAGCCATTGCTCCCGCTCCGGGGCTCGCAGTCGAGAAGGCGACGGAGATCACCGAGGCGATCCTCAAGGTCGCCGGGGCGCTCGAGGTCACCGGTGTGATGGCGATGGAGCTGTTTGAGACCGCCGAAGGCTTCCTCATCAACGAATTTGCGATGCGTCCCCACAACACGGGTCACTGGACTCAGGACGGGGCCGTGACCAGTCAGTTCGAACAGCACCTTCGCGCGGTCCTCGACCTGCCCCTGGGCAGCCCCGCGGCCCGGGAGGATGTCTCCGTGATGGTCAACATCTTGGGTGCTGACCATGAAGACCTCTTCCACCCGTATCTCCATGTCATGGCACACGACCCCGCTGTGAAGGTCCACCTCTACGGCAAGGGCGTGCGCCCGGGCCGAAAGGTCGGCCACGTCAATGCCTACGGACAGGACTCGGACCTTGTGCTCGCTCGTGCCCGTCACGCGGCGGACTTCATCGCCGGCGTCGACGTCGACCCGCATCCGAAGATGCCGGCCCCTGCGAATCTCGAAGCGACACCGGCCGCCGGCGACTCCGGTGGCGTAAGTGCCACCTCCAGTGACGAAAGGGCCTGATATGCCGCACACGAATGACGAGAACTCCACGACGAACGAGACCCCAGCTGTCGACGAGACCTCCGGGACCACCTCGGCGACGGGCTCTGCGAGTTCCGTGCCCGCTGTCGTCGGGATCGTCATGGGATCGGATTCGGACTGGCCGACGATGAAGGCCGCGGCGGAAGCGCTCGAGGAACTGGGCATCGACTCCACCGCGGAGGTCGTCTCCGCCCACCGCATGCCCGAGGACATGGTCGAATGGGCCAAGACCGCAGCAGATCGCGGCCTGCGCGTCATCATCGCCGGAGCTGGGGGAGCGGCCCACCTGCCCGGAATGATCGCCTCGATGACCTCACTTCCGGTCATCGGCGTGCCCGTCCCGCTGAAGTACCTCGATGGCATGGATTCCCTGCTCTCGATTGTGCAGATGCCCGGAGGGGTCCCCGTGGCGACGGTCTCCATCGGCGGAGCCAAGAACGCGGGACTGCTCGCCGCCCGGATCCTGGGCGCCGGTGACACGGCAGCAGCGGCGGAGATCCGCGGTCGACTCGACGACCATCGGAGCCAGCTGCGTCAGGTCGCTCTCGACAAAGGGCAGGCACTGCGGCGATAATAGTAGTACTTAACGATCGATCAGTTATAGGAGAATGATGTTCGACCTCTACCAGCCCAGCGAAGAACACGAAGAGATCCGCGCGGCAGTGCGCAACGTCGTCGAGAAGAAGATCACCCCCTTCGCCGCCGAGGTTGACGCCGATTCCCGCTACCCGCAGGAAGCCCACGACGCGTTGGTCGAGACCGACTTCTTCGCCGCCCACATTCCCGAGGAGCACGGCGGAATGGGTGCCGACGCGCTGGCAGTTGCCATCATCATCGAAGAGGTCGCCCGTGGATGCGCTTCGTCTTCTCTCATCCCAGCGGTGAACAAACTCGGCAGTATGCCGGTCCAGCTCGGCGGCAGCGAAGAGATCAAGGCGAAGTACTTCCCGCAGGTCGCCCGCGGCGAGGCCGGATTCTCCTACGGGCTCTCCGAGCGCGAAGCCGGATCCGACACGGCTTCGATGAAGACCCGGGCCATCGCCGATGGCGACGACTGGGTCCTCAACGGAGTCAAGACCTGGATCACGAACGCCGGCGTTTCCGATTACTACACGGTCATGGCCGTGACCGACCCGGACGGTGCTCGCGGACGCAACATCTCCGCCTTCGTCGTGGAGAAGTCCGATGAGGGCTTCACCTTCGGCGAGAAGGAGCGCAAGCTCGGCATTAAGGGCTCACCGACGCGCGAACTCCTCTTCGACAATGTTCGCCTGCCCGGTGACCGCATCATCGGTGACCCAGGTGAGGGCCTGAAGATCGCTCTGCGGACACTGGACCACACTCGCGTCACGATCGCGGCTCAGGCCGTCGGCATCGCCCAGGGCGCGCTGGACTATGCGCTGGGCTACGTCAAGGAGCGTCAGCAGTTCGGCAAGAACATCGCTGAGAACCAGGCCATTCAGTTCATGCTCGCCGATATGGGCATGAAACTCGAGGCGGCGCGTCAGCTCACGTACACCGCGGCAGCCAAGAGCCAGCGCTTCGATGACGACCTCACATACTTCGGCGCAGCGGCGAAGGCCTTCGCCTCGGACGCGGCCATGGAAATCACGACCGATGCCGTCCAGCTCCTCGGCGGGGCCGGCTATGTCGTCGACCACCCTGTCGAGCGGATGATGCGTGATGCGAAGATCACACAGATCTACGAAGGCACCAACCAGATCCAGCGCATGGTGATGGGCCGTAAGCTCATCGGCTGATGTTTCAGCAGGTGAGAGCGCTCACCGCACGAAAGAAGGCCACCGCCTCCAAGTGGTGGCTTCCTTCGTATCTGTGATCAAGTACTCCTGGAACGACGCGACATGCGCAGGCGAAATGTGCCGGAATCCACGGCTCCCACGCGCCACAATGGATGAACACAGTGGACTCTCCAGAAGGTTTGGCACAGTGGTCTGTGTCGCCGCGGGCCTCAGGTCAGGGCGGGTGGCCATAACAGCAGCGAGCGCGAGGTAAAGGTAGGTCAGTGGCCGAAACGAGATACGTCGACCCCATTCATCATCCCTCGTACGCTTCACAGCCGACGCGGGATGTACGGGCGTGGATCCTTCTCCTAGTCACTGTTCTCATTCCTGGGGGAGTGCAGCTGCTGTTCCGGGCTCGCCGCTGGGCCAAGATCTCACTGTCGATCACCGCGATCAGCTGGATCCTTACGATCATTGCTCTGATCGTGATTCTCATCGACAAGAAGTTCCTCTTCACGATCGGCACGAATCCATTCCTGCTGACGTTCCTCACAATCTGGCTGCCGGTCATCGCCATCAACTGGATCGTGTGCCTCTTCGACACGCTGCGCCGGATCAAGCTGGTCACACTCTCGGCGCGGGCGCGCAAGCGCTTTGTCGCCGCATTCTGCGCCCTGGTCCTCGTCGTTGTCGGCCCACTGGCCTGGGGCACCACTCTGCTGGATTCCCAGCGCGGACTGATGGCTGGCCTCTTCGCCTCCGGAAAAGCGGCGAAGCCCGTCGATGGCCGCTACAACATTCTTCTCCTCGGCTCAGACGCCGGCAAGGGACGCACCGGAATCCGTCCGGATTCGCTGTCCCTGGTCTCGATCGACGCGAAGACCGGCAAGACGGTCATCGTCGGCCTTCCACGCAATATGGAGAACGTGCCCTTCCCCAAGGGCTCCCCGCTGTACAAGCACTACCCACAGGGGTTCAACTGTGGTGACGAATGCCTGCTCAATGCCGTCTTCCAGCAAGGCGAGCGACACAAGGACGAGTTCGAGGACCCGAAGCGGGCAGGGGAGCAGGCCACGATGGATGCTGCCTCGGCGATCACCGGTCTCGAAGTCCAGTACTTCGCCATGGTCAACCTCAAGGGGTTCGAAAAGCTCATCGACTCTCTCGGCGGGATCACGCTGGTCTCAGGCAAGCGAGTCCCCATCTCCTCGAAGGTCGATCCGACGACCGGCGAGCACGGTCCGGTCAAGGGCTGGATCGAGCCGGGCAAGCAGAAGCTCGACGGTTTCCACGCATTGTGGTTCGCTCGCTCGCGGGAGTTCTCCAGCGACTACGAGCGGATGATCCGGCAGCGCTGCGTGCAGACGGCGATGGTCAAGCAGCTCGACCCCGCTACTGTTCTCACCCGGTACCAGGAGATCGCCAAAGCCACACCAGGCGCACTGTCGACGGACATTCCCTCCTCCGAGGTGGATGATTTCGTCGATCTCGCGCTGAAGGTGAAGTCGCAGAAGATCGAGTCGCTTGACCTCACTCCGCCCAACGTGACACCATCACACCCTGATTTCGACACCGCCCGGACCTTGATTGCGGACACGATCGAAAAATCGTCCAAAGAGTCTGAGAAGGACAAAGACGCTCAGGCGGCGCCAGGTGGCAACTCTGCAGCTCTTGCAGGGGTCAATGCGGGCCGTGGTCTCTCGGCTGGCAGTGACACCCGGGTCAGTGCTCAAAGTGGAAGCGAAGGCGGCTCTGACGAGGGCCAAGAGAGCGCAGAGAGAGCTATCTGCTACGTTCCCTGAGGTTGCGATGACCCAGGCGGTCTTGTGAGGCTGACGACAGAAGCCGGGAATCGCAGCCGTTTGCCAGAAAAACTTTCCCTCGGTGTGTCCCTTGCAAACACTGGGAACCACACTGGTGTAATTTGATTAATTTGTAATTTGGCTAGTGTGACACGCCGTATATGTGTAACAATTTTGAGATGTTGGGATTACCCACCGTCCTGCCAACGGTGAGATGATTCCAGGGCCTGAACTTCCCTGACTTCCTCGAAAAGGCTGAACGATGAAATACTTATTGCCCACAGTCGCGGGCTGCGCAACAGTCGCACTCGTCGGCACCTTAGCGGTCACGGCACCGACTGCCTTCGCGGCATCGACTGAGCCGGAAGTGACCCAAGAGGCGCTGAGCGTGAGCGAAGACGGACTCAATGTCCCCGGCGCCCGTGATTCCAGTGACTCCTCTGCCAGCGTTGCCAACCAAAGCACAACCAGCAATCTGCCGAACATCTTCAAGTCGCAGACGGCTGCCGCCTCGACGCAGGTGCCAGCCTTCGTCAACGCGAGTTCCGGTGCTGCTGCCGGCTCCACAGGGTCGATCAATCCCGTCTCTGCAGGACTGTCCTCACCTGAGGGTGCAGGCGAAGCGGCTGCATCGGAAGACTCCGCGCCGAAGGCTGACCCATCGGCGTCTGCTGAAGAGTCGGAGAAGAAGGATGGAGCGTCCGATGGCGAGACATCCAAGGGCTCCGAATCTTCTGAGGACTCGAAGGACAGCGACGACATCTCGGGTTCGGTACGTCAGAAGACCGAGGACGGCGTCAACATTGCGCTGATCTCCGACGTTCTCGACGTTCCGACCAACAACCCGAGCCTCATCGGATTCACCTTCTCCCAAACGCAGTCCAATATCCGCATTCAGGTCCGCGTCAAGAGTGGTTCTGATTGGGGTAACTGGGAGTCTCTGGATGAGGAGAAGCAGGAGCAGGCGAAGAACGAAGGCTCCGAGCCGTTCACCGTCAACCGTGCCTCGGGTGTGCAGATGCGCATCCTGGGCGACAAGGCTCCCAGCGACGCCGAGCTCGTACTCGTCGACCCGAAGCAGAATCCCAACGATGCTGCCGCCGTGGCGGAGAATGCTCCTGTCGAGATCGAACCGCAGAACTCAGATTCCGCCGAGACCGATGCCGACACCTCGGAGACGAGCTCCGGCTCGACCGCCGATGCTGCGAACACCGAGAATGTGGCTGCATCGGGTCAGGCCGCGGTCACCAATCAGAACTACGTTCCCGGATCTTCTTCCGTGAACAACGTGGCGAAATCGGCCAAGGTGCCGAAGCCGAAGATCGGTTCGCGCTCCTCCTGGGGTGCCAAGGCATACAAAGGCAGCCCCGACTATGCCAGCGGCATCAAGCAGGCGGTCGTTCACCACACCGCAGGTTCGAACAGCTACTCTGCTGAAGACGTTCCCTCGGTCCTGCGCGGTATCCAGTCCTACCACCAGTCGGGTCGCGGCTGGAGCGACATCGGATACAACGTCATCGCCGATAAGTACGGTCGCCTCTGGCAGGCCCGCGGCGGCGACATCAAGAAAGCCGTCGTCGGTGCCCACGTTGCCGGACACAACACCGGAACATTCGGCATCTCGGTGATCGGCTCCTATGACAAGTCGGCCCCGCCGAAGAAGACCCGGGACGCAGTCGCCTCGGCGATCGCCTGGAAGCTCTCACTCGATGGCGTCAAGCCGAGCAAATCGACCGTCGTCGCACACCGCGACCTCGCGAACACCAGCTGCCCCGGTGATGCCTTCTACTCCAAGATGGGCGAAATCCGCTCGACTGTCACCAGCATCACGAAGTCCGGCGAACTGCCGTCCGACAAGAAGAAGGACGACAGCAAGAAGAAGGACGACAAGAAAAAGGACGACAGCAAGAAAGACGATGGCAAGAAGAAGGACGATGGCAAGAAGGCAACGCCGAAGCCCAAGACTGCCATCGACAAGTACGCTGCCGACCACACGAAGGAACTCGGCAAGGCCACTGGCAAGGAACACGATGTCAAGGGCGTTGACGGGGCACGTACCCGCAGCTACGAGAAGGGCAACGTCTTCTGGTCCAAGAAGACCGGTGCCTACCACCTGACCGGTGCGATCAAGAACTCGTATAAGGGTGACGTTGTCACCCGGTTGGGCCTGCCCACCTCGCAAGAGAAGGGCGGCCTGAAAGACGGGGGATCGGCACAGTCGTTCCAGAAGGGCAAGATCTACTGGTCCAAGGACACCGGTGCTCACTACACCACCGGCACGCTCCTGAACTATTGGGCTGACAAAGGTACCGTCAAGGGACACCTCGGTTACCCCACCTCAGACCCGGTCTACAAGGACGGCAGAGGCGAGCAGCTGTTCGAAGGCGCTCGACTTGTCTGGGCCGAGGGATACGGGACTACGGAGTTCTCGCCCAAGGGAACCATTGAAGGCGGCGTAGTCGACAACAATGGTCCGGGCGATTCCGATGATGCCAACGCTTCCGGTGGTGCCGATGAGTCGGCGCCACCGGGCGACAAGGCCACCGATGGCGGTGCGGCTGCAGACTCCGGGGAAGGTTCTACAGACGCCAAGGCTGACGACAAGGGTTCCAAGGATGACAAGTCCAAGGCTGATGACAAGGCCAAGGACGATAAGAAGGACGACGGCAAGTCGAAGTCTGACAAGCCTAAGGACGATAAGAAGAACGACAAGTCCAAGGATGGCGACAAGTCCAAGGACAGCAAGAAGGACAAGCCGAAGGACAGCAAAAAAGACAAGAAGGACAAGCCGTCCAAGGCTGAGAAGATCCAGGCTCAGCGTGACTCCATCATCAGCGAAGCGAAGGGCCACCTCGGCGTGAGGTACGTCTGGGGTGGAACCTCTCCGACGAAGGGCTGGGACTGCTCTGGATACACCCAGTACGTCTATGGCAAGCACGGCATCAAACTGCCGCGTACAACCAGCCAGCAGCGCAACGCGGGGACGGTCATTCCGGTCAGCCAGGCCAAAGCAGGCGATCTGATCTGGATCCCAGGCCACATCGGCATCATCTCTGAAACCAAGGGGCAGATGTACGATGCGGGCTCGACCCGGACGAACACGATGAAGCGCAGCTACAGCTGGATGCTCAATCGTGGAGCGAAGGTCATCCGCGTAGTCGGCTGATCACAGCGACCTCGCCTCAGCTAGGAGCTGGGTGAGGCTTCGCAGAAAGTCCCACTGTCTCGTGGCCGGTTCTGAAAGGAACCGGCCACGAGACGTTTTGGTCTCCGGACCATGCACCGCCCGGTCCCAGTTCTCCTCAGGCCGGAATTGCGGACCGCCTCACTCTTCTCGTCCGGCCATCCCCATGTGCTTTTCTATTCGCCCTGGTCGCACCTGGTGAACAGCAGATGTCCTTAGCTGAACAGTCAGTGAAGGTACTCCCGAAATCGATGATTAGTCGAGATGAACGCGCTAACGTGGAGAAACACGCACAGCAAGTGCGTATGTTCATCCGATGAGTCCAGCCGAAGGGGACCAAGACAGTGCGTCGATTGCACAATACGGTCAAGAATTTTGCGTGGGGCAGCACGGACGCGATCCCGGCAATCCTGGGAACCGCTCCCGACGGCACTCCCTGCGCCGAGCTGTGGCTCGGAGCCCACCCTATGAGCCCCTCCCATCTAGACGCAGGACAGTTTGATCAGCAGCGCTCGACGCACCGTTCCGCGCAGCAGGGGGCATCATCATCTCTGGACGTGAAGACGGCCAGCAATACGGTCGGCCCCAACCTCATCGAATATCTCGCCGGTGATCCAGACGGACTGCTGGGCCACGATTCGCTGGACGCCTTCGGGCCGCGTCTGCCCTTTTTGCTCAAGGTCCTCTCCGCGCAGAAGGCGCTCTCGATCCAGGTTCACCCGAATCCCGAGCAGGCGGCCATCGGATTCGCCCGCGAAGAATCGCAGGGCCCCGATCTCGACGCACCGACCCGAAACTACAAAGATCCCTCCGCGAAGCCGGAGCTTATCTACGCCCTCACCGAATTCCACGCGCTGACCGGATTCCGGTCGCGTAAGGCCGTGCGAGCAACCTTCGAACGTCTGCTCTCGCTGTCTCTGTCGCCGGTCTCCCTGGACTTTCTGGGTGATGTGGTCTCCGCGCTGAAGTCCCTGACTGAGGCCAAGGCTTTCGCCAAAACGGTCGAACTCGTCCTCGGCGACTCGCGGTCCGCTGCATTCGTTGACGAAGTCGCCGCGCAGGATCTGGCTGAACTGCCCGAAGGCCACATCAGCCGTTCGGGCACAGCCGTCGATCCTGCGGAGACCTTCCAGGAACTTGTGGCCGATTATCCCTCCGATCCCGGAGTGCTGGTGGCGCTCATGCTCAATCGCGTCCACCTACAGCCCGGGGAAGCCCTCGCGATGGAATCAGGCGTGCTCCACGCCTACCTGGGTGGGACCGGGATCGAGGTCATGGCCTCAAGCGACAACGTCCTGCGGGGTGGACTGACGAACAAGCACATCGACATCCCGGAGCTGGGCAAGGTTGCGAAGTTCACCTCGGCCACACCTCGGATGGTCGAACCCGACCGTGACGGAATCCTCCTCGGCGCGACCGAAGACTTCGCCCTGCAGTCGTTGCGCTGCCCACGACTGACACAGGTCGAACGCCGAGGCGCGAGCATCGCCCTGTGCACCTCGGGCAGCGTCACTCTGACGTCCCTCGGGTCCACAGTGACACTCGCACGTGGCCAGAGTGTGTTCATCGCGGCCAACGAGCCCACAGTGACCGCAGACGGCCATGGAGATCTGTTCGTGGCCACTACCGGTCTCGACGCTACGCTGCCCTCCGTCTGAACCAGCTGCGACTGGATCTCTCGAGTCTCTCGGATCGTTCAGATTTCGCGAGCACCCCGTACCGTGAGCAGCGGATCAACCCATTGCTGCGGTGGCGTCTTGCATGGAGTGTAGGTGGTGCTGAGTGAGCTGTTGTCCGTGTGGGTGACGAGGTGCTGAACGTCCGACGGTGCGTGGTACGCGGGACGGCGAATAGGATGATCGCCGACGGTTAAGAGGCGAAGCGCTCCCGCCCCATGACGCCTGCACCGCGCTTCGCCCCATGACGTCTGCACAGCATTCCTCGCACGTGAAAAGGGCCGCCCTGGGCCGAACTCCTCAAAAGGAATCGGCTCAGGACGGCCTCTTTTCAGACTGCCGGGACCACAGGACCCGGCAACCGCGCTATCGCGCGGTGATTCAGGCAGCGTCGACGCTGATAGTGGGGACGTCGTCGGGGACGTTTACCTCGGCGCCGGTCTTCTCCTTGACTTCCTCAACGGTGACCCCGGGAGCCAGCTCGACGAGGGTGAATGAGTCTCCGGAGACGTCGAGCACTGCGATGTCGGTGATGACACGGCTGACGACGCCCTTGCCGGTCAGCGGCAGCTCACAGCTGGGCAGGAGCTTGTGTGAGCCGTCCTTGGCAACGTGGTCCATGATGACGATGACGCGCTGCGCGCCGTGGACCAGGTCCATTGCCCCGCCCATGCCCTTGACCATCTTGCCGGGGATCATCCAATTCGCGATGTCGCCGTTCGTGGCG
The DNA here is from genome assembly GCF_014897515.1 of Brevibacterium sp. FME17. Classification (NCBI taxonomy): domain Bacteria; kingdom Bacillati; phylum Actinomycetota; class Actinomycetes; order Micrococcales; family Brevibacteriaceae; genus Brevibacterium; species Brevibacterium sp. FME17. Next base: position 125,069 of record NZ_JABUYD010000002.1, on the reverse strand, counting down.
ACCTGCATCGCGCCGAGGATCGCGGCATTGACCTTGCCGCCGCGGATCATGCCGAAGCTGGCAGCAGAGTCGAAGTAGGAGGCACCGGGGGCCATCGTGACGATCTCCTTGCCGGCGTTGATGAGATCAGGGTCGATCTCTTCCTCCGTGGGGTAGGGGCCGACGCCCAGCAGGCCGTTCTCCGACTGGAGGACGAGATCGACTCCCTCGGGCAGGTAGTTGGGTACGAGTGTCGGCATTCCGATGCCCAGGTTGACGTAGCTTCCGTCCTCGAGTTCCTGGGCTGCGCGGGCCGCCATCTGGTTTCTTGTCAATGACATATCTGGTTCTCCTCAGCCCTCTACAGCGGTTGGCTCTGTGCGAACGGTGCGTTTCTCGATGGGCTTGTCGGCCACCTGCTCCGGGGTCAGCTCGACGACGCGGTGGACGAAGATGCCGGGTACGTGCACGTCATCGGGGTCGATCTCGCCGGGCTCGACGAGCTTCTCGACCTCGGCGATGGTGATCCGAGCCGACTGCGCTGCCGGGGGATTGAAGTTCCGGGCCGATGAGTGGAAGACGAGGTTGCCGTGACGATCTCCGACAGCGGCGCGAACGAGCGCATAATCGGGTGCCAGCGATTCTTCGAGAACGTATTCCTTCTCTTCGCCGAAGGTATCGAAGACCCGGGTGTCCTTGGCCGGTGATTCCTTGACGACGTTGCCCTCTGTGTCGTACTTCCACGGCATGCCGCCGTCGGCGACCTGAGTGCCAGCTCCGGTGATCGTGTAGAACGCGGGAATCCCGGCTCCACCGGCACGCATCTTCTCTGCCAGCGTGCCCTGCGGGGTGAGCTCGACTTCGAGTTCACCAGAGAGGTACTGGCGTGCGAATTCCTTGTTCTCGCCGACATAGGAGGCGATGATGCGACGGAGACGGTGGTCGGCGAGCAGCAGGCCCAAGCCCCGCCCGTCGACTCCGGCGTTGTTCGAGATCACTTCGAGGTCCTTGGCGCCCTGTTCCTTGATCGCTCGGATCAGGAATTCGGGCACGCCGACGACACCGAAACCGCCCACGGCGATCGATGATCCATCTGCAATATCGGCTACCGCGGCAGCGGGGGTATCAACTACTTTGTCCATGTTCCCAGTCTGCCACGGACCTCGCCGAGGCTGCTCGCCAGGTCCGTAATGCGAGCCTTGTCCATCCCGTTGGCCAGCAGCGACTCACCGCCGCGCAGAAGATGGCCCAGGAATGTCGCCCACTCCTCGGGGAGGGGAGTCGAGTTCGAAACGAGGATGCCGACTTTGGAGTCCTTCGGTGCTTCGGTCCACTCGACCTCCTGGTCACCGACGATGAGAGTCCCGGTGGATTGGAGGCGCCGAGGCGTCACGTCGGGGTAGGCGCGGATCGCGGAGTTGACGTCGATGAAGTCCTCACCGACCGGGGTGCTCAGAGCCAATGCCGGTGGGTTGTAGACGAAGACCTCTTCAGCATCGGAGAGACGTTCATCGTCCTCGTAGCCCAGCGGCACGAAGGCATGGAAGTCACCTTCCGGTGCGGCCGAGGCGGCTGTTGAGGCCATCGAATCGTCGGACTGTGTATCTGTTCCCAGTACGACGCGACCATCGGCGAGGAGGACGGCAAGGATCGCGACGAGCTCACGCCAGTGCAGTCCAGCAGGCATCGGCACGAAGAGCGTGAAGTCGGGGCCGAGGTCGTAGTCTCCGAAGAGACCGACACCCTTGTTCACCCAGTTGGCCACGACCGGACCGGTGAGATCGAGTCGGTCGTAGTCAGGGCCGCGCCAGAAGAGGATGGGTCCGCCGGTGCGGCTGATGATGGAGAGATCCACGAGGGATGACCTGCTTTCTGGATGAGGATGAATCGTTCGATGCCTGCGACGTTCAGTGGTTGATGAGTCCGATGTTGATGCGCACCCCGCGGGGGAATGCTCCGAGTTCTCCCTCGGCCCACTCCCATTTCGTGGTGGCGCTGAGATCCTCAGCGAAGAGAGCGGTGTGCATGCGCTCGACGAGTGAGCCGAGGCCGACCATCGCCTCCAACAGGGGAGGGCCACCAGCCTGCGGCGTCGCCGGAGAGTCCGAGGGGGCAAGCGTGATCCTGGATCCGGAACCTTCAATGCGCATCCGCCACGCCGCCTGCCCTGGGGTGCGCGTGGTTCCCGCGCGGACGACGCGGATGGCTCGGGAGACGCGTTCGAGGATGTCGTCGCTGTTGTCTCCGGCAGCGGCGCGGCCCGGCAGCTTCGTGACTCCGAGCCCTCTGTGGATTGCTTCGACGTGGCCGTAACGGAACCAGTCCTCGCCGAGGTCGCGGCTCAGCGCCTTCGCCCCGGCTTGGCCGTTGTCCAGGTACCCGCCGGCGCCTCGGACCAACGCCATCGGCAGGCCACGTGATGATCCCTTGACGAGATCTGCCGCTGCCGCGATCTCATCGGCGACCGCGCGAACAGTCACCGACTGCATACGGCCATCGTCATCTGGCTTACCGCGCTGATCATCAAGTCCGGAGAAGCCGGAGAGACCGAGCGCGAAGTCGCCGACACCGATCCTCCAGGGCCGCGAAATGGTGTCGGAGATGACGACCCCGATCCGCACCGAGAAGGATTCTTCGACCCGCAGTCGCAGCTTCTGAGCCGAATCATCGCTGTCCTGAGGGTGGAGGACGACCGCGCCGCTCGAATTCGACTGGTCGAGCCCGGCCGCCGCCTGCACGGTGCCCGAATGGGTGCGCACGATCTGGACGGTCGACCCCGAGGCATAGGTCCGTTCGGCGACAAGGTGATTCGAGGAATCCTTGACCAGATCCTCGAACTCCGCTCGGTCCTTCACACTGCGCAGACGTCCGTCCGCTTTGGACACAACCTTCGATGCGATGACGAGGATGTCGCCGTCCTTGAGGTCGATCCGATTCCGGCGCAGAGCGTTGACAAGTATCGCTGCCAGATCAGACCCGGCTGTGATGTCCTCCTCGACGGGAGGCGCATACACGGTGAGCAGTCGGTCGTTCATCATCGCGTCTCTATCGTCTTCGGGCCGCCTGCACGCCCGTTTTCAGTGGGCGGATGCTGGGATCGGGCAGCGATCGCGAGTGATTCGACTCTCATGTCTCCATAATCCCACCGACAGCGAATGATTTCGAAATTCTCCAGATTTGTTCAGGTGCTCACCACAGGTTGTGTCAATATCAGCAGATGGTCGCTATATGTGGTGTTCATAGTGCGTGTGTATGTGAAGGTGTGTTCGATTAATCCACATGCGTCCCCGCCAATACTCCACAAGGGCTTGACGAGTCGGTAATGACACGCGTGTAATTTATACTTAACAGGGGAACGCACTTAGCACGAATTCTCGGATTCGAGCACCCACCACGCTGATACCGTCAGCACGAGCTTCACCTCCGGAACCATCCGGGGAGTCGGTCGCACCCAGACCATTTCACTCCTCGAACGGTACCGGAACAGAAGCCCGCAGTGGTAGGTGAGCTGAGCGTGAGAAAGGGGAAAACCGTGCAAAGCGCACAGAGCAAAAGGCAGGAGAGGGAAGACCTCTCCACAGTCGCGCCCGGAGTCACTTCACGAAGTGCCGAAGACTGGTTCGTCGAACCGGGGGCGCGTACACCGGATACTCTGCCTGATCCATTAGCGATCGATCCGAACGATCTGACACCGCTGCCCACGGACAACTCCGCAGTATCGCCGCTCTCACTGCTCTTCGGAGCAGGCGAAGACGGCGAGCTTTCCTGGCAGGACCAAGCGCTGTGCGCTCAGACCGACCCCGAGGCGTTCTTCCCCGAAAAGGGCGGATCGACTCGCGAAGCCAAACGTGTCTGTGCCTCATGCGACGTCCGCTCGGACTGCCTCGAATACGCGCTGGCGAATGATGAGCGCTTCGGAATCTGGGGCGGAATGTCTGAACGCGAACGCCGTCGACTCAAGAAACAGGTCGTGTGAAACCTGCCGTCACCGTTGTCGTCGCCTCAGGCGACGACAACAGCAGGGTTGAGCTTGAAACAGCTCTGAACGCGAGCTTCCCCGAGATCCCCGTTGTGGATCTCGGGGGTCTTGCCGTCACACAGGCCCTTGCACTCCCCGAAGTCGCCGACAGCACCCATCTGTGGTTCCTCTCCGCAGACTCGCGTCCCGACCCCGAGTGCCTCGAAGAGCTGCTTGATGCCATCGGCGCGACCGAATCGATCGCCGCTGTCGGTCCCAAGATCACGCACGAAGACCACATCGTCTCCGCCGGCGTCACCACCACCTCGGCTGGAGCCCGGGTCAATCCAGTCGGAGACGGCGAGGTCGACCAGGGACAGCGCGACGGTCAGTCGGAGACGCTGGGCCTCGACCTGCCGGGCATGCTCATCTCCACCGCGGAGCTTGAGAGAATCGGAGCTCCCTCCCGTGTTCTCGGCATGTCCTACCGCGGTCTCGAATACTCGCGTCGACTACGCGACCTCGGTCGCAGGGTCGTCGTTGCACCAAACGCCAGACTGACGGTGTCCGCACGCTCGGCCGCTCAGCTGGGCTCCTCACCACTGCCACCCGCGTCGAAGTCACAGATCCGGACCGAACAGCGCTACCGCCTCAGCCTCTCCAGCCCCGGATTCGCCGGCATCTTCTGCCTCCTCATCCTCACTCAGCTGAAGAACACCCTGGCAGGACTGCTGTCGAACAACGTCCGCGCCGCCTCCTGGTATTTCTCCGCGCTTCTCGGACTCGCCGCCGACGCCCGCATCACCTCGCGGCTGCGACGATCCAACGCCCGCCGCAGCCGTCGGGCGAAACGCACCACCGACTCCCATGTGGCACCCCTCTACGCGGACCCGGACGAACTCGCCGTCCAGCGCCGGAGCATGAACTCCGCCGAGGAGGCCCGCCAGGCCCAAGCCGACTCGGCAGCCGGATCGAGCCCGGACCACATCGACGAAACCGAACTCAACCCGGTCGGTGACACCGAAGAAGCAATCGATTCGTTCTCACGCCTCGAAGTCACCGGCGGTTCGGGACTCTTCCGCAGCCCCCTGACCTACCTCCTCATCGCAGCCGCGGCACTCAGCGGCCTCGTCTCCTTCCGACTCTTCGGCCCCGGCTACCTGGTCGGCGGTGCGCTCGGGTCCACCGACGTCAGCCTGGGCGAGCTGGTCTCCCGCCTGCTCAGCCCCCATCTCGACGTTTCCACCGGTGCTGCAGTCCCCGCCGATCCTTACCAGCTGCTCCTGGCGGCCCTGAGTGTTCCGTTCCTGGGCCACGTCGACATCATGGTTCGGACCCTGATCCTCCTGGCCCCGATCCTTGCCGTCATCGCCGCCTACAGCGCTGCGGGCGCAATCGTGAGACGGAACTGGGTGCGCGGATTCGCCGCCCTGCTGTGGATCGCGGCCCCGCTCTTCGTCACCGCGCTCTCGGACGGCCGCCTCGGCGTCATCTTCGTCTGGATTGCCGCACCTCTGTTCGTCATCGCCCTGCGACGCAGCCTGCGCACCGGGTCGATCGCCGCCACCGCAACCGCCGGACTTCTGCTGTTCCTGATGACCGCGGGTGTGCCGCTGATGCTGCCACTGGGAATCATCCTCACCGCAGTGCTCCTGTGCACCGGTCGTGGACTGCGCCACCTGTGGCTGCTGGCTCCAACCCTGTTCCTGGCCTGGCCCTGGCTGGTCGGCCTCGTCACCGACCCCGGCGCGATCTTCGTCATGCCCGGCCAGACCCTCGCCCCACCGGCACCACCGACCTACCTCCTGGCTGTCGGCTTCCCCTCACCGATCGACATGACCTGGCTGGCCGATCTCCTCGGCGCTGTCGGCATCAGCCCAGGGATGCTGCAGCTGTGGGCACCGATCCTGGTGCTGCCGATGCTCATCCTCGCGTTCCTCACGCTCATCGAAGCTCACCTCAGACTGTCCCGCCTGATGTGGGCCGTCGGTCTCTACCTCGGCGGTCTTCTGGTGGCCACCGTCCAGATCCTCCTTCCCGCCCAAACCGGGCCTTTCCACCTCATCGGCTCCTATCCGGCCGCGGGTCTGACTCTGCTCAGCCTCGGGTCGATCATGCTGCTCACGCTCGGTGCCCAAACCACGACGACGAAGTCGACGAACTCCCGCCGACTGCCCATGCGCGGCCTGTCCGGGCTCGCAGCCATCGCCGCCGTGGGACTCATCGTCGTCAGCGCCGGCCCCAGCACCACCTCGGCGGACATCGTCACCACCCAGGAACACGGCACCGTCCCGGCACTGGCCGCCGATCGGGCCACCGGTGACACTCAGTCACGCACGCTGCACCTCGATGTCGTCGATGGTGAGGTCCGTGTCCGCCTCCTCGCATCCGCCGACGGAACCGTCATCGGCACCTCGACCATCCGGTCAGCCGAGGCGGTCGGCGGGTGGCCTTGGGAGCGCAGACCCCTGCCCATCAGCGCTGATCAGACACTCATCGCCCAGGCCGCCGCGGCACTCTCAGCCGATGATGCAGGAGACGTCCGACCCATCCTGGGCCAGCTGGGCGTGGACTTCGTCCTGGTCGACTCGAGCGCGAAGAATCTGACGAACTCGGTGGCCGCCGCCGACGGTGTGATCCAGATCGGCCCAACCGAATCCGGCGGACTGTGGCAGGTTGACACCCCCTACAGCGGCCGATTCCTGGTGCGGGAACCCGACGGTGCGATGAGCACCGCACCGATGCACGGCACCACCGCCGAGGTGGCTCCCGGCGACGATGGGCGCACCCTGATCGTGTCCGACAGTGCCGAAGACATCACCGCCAGCATCGATGGCAAGGACCTGCCGAAGCCGGAGAAGTCCACGATCAGCTGGGCCTCCGAATACTCACTGCCGGCCGCTGGCGGAGACGTCGAGCTCACCTACGGTTCCCCGCTCTATGCTCCGGGCGTCATCGTCGGCTGGATTCTCGGCCTCCTCACCATCATCGTTGCGATCCCCTTCGGGTCCCAGCGCCAGACCGAGGCGTGGTCACGCACGAGTCGTGCGAAGACCGGGCGAGCCAAGACTGGGCGTGCGATGCGGGTGAAGCCTCGGCGAAAGGCTGAACCGGCAACCGAGAGCCCAGCAACCAAGCAGTCAGCATTCGAGCACACTGTGGAGGCGAAGTCATGAGACATATGCGAAGCTTCGTGACCTTCGCGGCGATCGCCGTCCCCGGAGTGCTTGTGGCCACGACCTCATTCCTGACCCCGTTGACCCCGGGCACGCTCGATCGCAGCCCCGAGCAGGTCCGAATGCCCACGGCCGACACTCGTGTGATCTGTCCCGGCCCGCTCCTGACCGATGACGAGGCAGAAGGCACCGACGCGGAGTTCGTCGACGACTCCAACGTGTCCACCCGCGCAGTCTCCGCCTCTGCACCGATCAGCGCCGCAGACGGTTCGGTCTCCGCAGCGCGTCTGCAGGTGGCAGACCTGGGCGGGTCAGCAAACTTCGACAATCCCAGTTCGGACGGATTCGTCTCCGGCGATGACCCGATCGATCAGACCAAGCTCATCACCGGCTTCGCCCGCCCCGGGGCACCGGCGCTGACAACCGGCGTGCAGACCGTTGAAGGCACATCTGGAGACCTCACTGGGCTCGCGACTCTGACCTGCGGGTCAGCGGCAAGCAACTTCAGAATTCTGGCTGGCTCCGGGGCTGCGGGATCGAATTCCCAACTGCTGCTGAGCAATCCCGGCGACGTTCCCGTCCAGGCTGAGGTCACGCTCATGACGCCGTCGGGACAGCGCGGGGAACCGACAGAGGTCAGCATCAAGGCCGGCAAGCAGCGAGCCATCCGACTGGGAGGCCTTGCCTCCGGTGCAGAGGCTCTGGCCGTCGCTGTCAAGGTCGACGGGGGAGTCGTGGCCGGCTCTCTCCAAGAGACAGTGCTCGAGGGTCTGACACCCCAGGGCATCGACCTGGCCACCAGCGGAGCGGATGCCGCCTCGCAGCAGGTCGTCACCGGTCTCGACGGGAAGGACGCACGCCTGCGCGTGGCCAACCCGGGCGATGACCTGGCAGAGGTATCGCTTAAGGCCTACGGGCACGATGGGGAGGTCGACATTCCCCGCTCATCGATGACCGTGGTTGCACACGGAGTCGCCGAGGCAGACCTCGGCGATCTTGACGCCACGAGTGTCGTCCTCGACTCGGATCAGAGCATTCAGGCCAGCGCCTTCATCGGCCGTGACGGAGAGAAGGGCAGTGCAGACTTCGGCAGCATCAACGCCACCGACACTCTCGCTGACTCACAGATCATGGCCCTGCCGCGCACGGGCACCGGAAAGCTCTACCTCTCACCAGGACAGGGACAGGTGCAGGTGAGGGGCATGCTCGACGATGGTTCGGTCACGGATCCCCAGTCGATCGATCTCAACCCGACCGGCACCACCGAATTCAGCCCCGCCGAGGTGTCCCCGGACGCGGTCCGCGCCATCGTCATCAGCGGGGAGAACGCTTCAGGCTCGCAATCCGATGGTGTTCACGCCAGCTATGTGGTAACCACGGACTCTGGGATCTCTGCGGTGCAGCCCGCACCGGCACCTGCCGGCGTAGCCTACCGCGACATCCGCCTCGGCTGACTGCAGACGCTTCTGCGTCGGCTGCATCCGCTTTCGCTAGGAGTTCCGGAGGATCTCGACCTGATCGGCGACCACCTCGGCGATGAGAGAATCACGCTGGCCGCTGCTGTGGTATTCGATGACTCGCCGGTAGAGGACGATGTGCGTGAGCCTGTTGGCGGTGGCCGGGAAGACCCGGCCGAAAGCGGGCTCAGTGGAACTTGCCGGTGGAACCGCATCGATGGCCAGCACCACCTCGGCGAGCAGGGCCGGTTCCTGCGCCCGGAAACGGGCGAACTCCTCGGCCGCGACACGAGCGAAGCTCTCCCCTCTGCGCAGTCGGGCCGGGACGTCGGCCAAGAACAGCGGGGACCGCAGTCCGCGGCCATGCCGATCACGATGACGCCTGGTACTCATGAGTCAATATTGTACTGACCATACGGCCCTGGCTGACAGGAACAGGCGGTACTCGCGTGTAAAGTGGTTGACTGTGTCAGCCGTGAGATTGTGTTCAAAAGTCAGCTGCTCGAGCAGTGCCGCAGCCACCATGACGTACGTGCACGCTGATGCTTGTGTCGTCATCGGTCCGCTGTCGCGTCGCGCCGAGCCCGGTGCCCATGACCTGTGCGCCGACCACGCCGCAAAACTGACCCCTTTGGTGGGGTGGGAGCTCATCCGCATCGGAGGTGAGCAGGCGCCTCCCGAGCGCACCCATGACGATCTGTTGGCCATCGCCGACGCCGTCAGAGAAGCGGCAGGACGCCCCGGAGACGGTGCGAGTGCGGGCGAGGCAGCGTCGTCACCCTCGTCTGCGTCGTCGTCGAGCGCTGAGAGGCGAAGCGACGGATCCGTGCCGGGCCGCAAACACGGTCACCTGCGCATCATCGGCGACTCATGACCGACCCCAGGCCCGGAGCTGTGCCGAGTCCCAGTCCAGACCTCGTCGAGGCCCGCACGACTGCGCTCGAATCCGCGGTCGGAGCCTATGACATTCGCGGCCGCATCCCTGATCAGCTCGACGAGGATGTGCTCTTCGCTCTCGGCTGGGCCACTGCCTTCGCTATGTCGGAGCTCGAATCGAGCGCCGAGGTGGTCGTCGGACACGATATGCGACCCAGTTCTCCCGGTTTCGCGCACGCCTTCGCCGCAGGCATCGAGGCAGCCGGTTATCGAGCGGTGCTGCTGGGGTTGTGCTCGACCGATCAGCTGTACTTCGCCTCGGGAATCTTCGACCTGCCCGGTGCGATGATCACCGCAAGTCACAACCCGGCCGACTACAACGGAATCAAGATCTGCGGCCCCCGAGCCGCAGGAGTCAGCCTCGCCTCAGGGCTGGGACGAATCAAGGAGCTGGCACCACAGGCGCCGACATTCGGCCGGGCCGTCGACGGTTCACACCGTTCTGCACCCGCGGTGGACATCAACGAGGTTGCGGCCGCGGACATGCGCAGACGCTACGTCGAACGCATCCGGACGCTGACGCACGTCGATGAGGTCACTGGTCTGAAGGTCATCGTCGACTGCGGCAACGGCATGGCGGGCAAACTCCTCGGTGAGGTCTTCGGCCCTGATTCCGGTTTTGCGAAGGTGCCCTTCGACGTCATCGGACTGTTCACCGAACTCGACGGTACTTTCCCCAACCACGAGGCGAACCCGCTGAAGCCGGAGAACCTCCTCGACGTCTCCCAAGCGGTTCTCGATCACGGCGCGGACCTGGGACTGGCCTTCGACGGAGATGCCGACCGGTGCTTCTTCATCGACGAAACCGGGGCGACCATGTCGCCCTCGGCGATCGGTGCACTCGTCGCCGAACGTGAGATCGCCCGTGCGAAGACGGCCGGCGTCACCGAACCTGTGGTCATCCACAATCTCATCACCTCCCGCAGCGTGCCTGCAACGATCACAGCCGCCGGAGGTCGGGCGGTCCGCTCGAAGGTCGGGCATTCGGGCATCAAAACACTCATGCGCACCGAACATGCCGTCTTCGCCTGCGAACACTCCGCTCACTTCTACTTCGATGAGTTCTACGGTGCCGACTCCGGCATGCTCGCAGCCTGCCACCTGATTGCCGCTCTGGCGAAGACAAAGGCACCTGCGTCACGACTCGTCGCCGACTACGATCTCTACGCACAGTCGGGAGAGATCAACTTCACCGTGGCCGATCCCGAAGCCGTGCTCACCGCCTTCTCGGCCGAATCCGGTCACTTCCCGGCCAACACGGTCGATGACCTCGACGGCATCGGGCTACAGGGCGAAGACTGGTGGATCAACCTGCGCATGTCGAACACGGAGCCCCTGGTGCGACTCAACGTCGAGGCCAGCGACCCGCAGCGGCTGCGCGAATTGACGGCACAGGCCAGTGACTTCGTCGAGGCCCGAAGGCAATAGACTCAACTCAGACGACAACAGTTTCCGTTCTCCATGGAGGTACCGTGCTCGAATCCACCGACTTCAAGGTTGCCGATCTGAGCCTGGCCGAGGCCGGCCGGCACCAGATCCGACTGGCAGAACGCGAGATGCCTGGGCTGATGGCACTGCGTGAAGAATTCGGGCAGAGTAAGCCGCTGACCGGGGCTCGCATTGCCGGAAGCCTGCACATGACTGTGCAGACGGCTGTGCTCATCGAGACCCTCGTCGCGCTTGGTGCGCAGGTGCGGTGGGCCAGCTGCAACATCTTCTCCACTCAAGACGAGGCCGCTGCCGCTGTCGTCGTCGGCACCGGCAGCCTCGACGCTCCAGCTGGTGTGCCGGTCTTCGCCTGGAAAGGTGAGACCCTCGAAGAGTACTGGTGGGCCGCGGATAAGATCTTCGACTTCGCGCAGGGAGCCAACCTCATCCTCGACGACGGCGGCGACGCCACGATGTACGTTCTCAAGGGTGCCCAGGCCGAGCTCGACGGGGGAGTGCCCACCGCGGGTGAGGACGACCCGGAAGAGTTCAAGGTCCTTCTGGCACAGGTGCAGAAATCGCTCGAGGCCGCACCAGGACGTTTCGGTCGCATGGCTGCAGGCATCAAGGGTGTCAGCGAAGAGACCACGACGGGAGTCAACCGCCTCTACCGTCTGGCTGAGGACGGCAAGCTGCCGTTCCCCGCCATCAACGTAAATGATTCCGTGACGAAGTCGAAGTTCGACAACCGCTACGGCATCCGCCACTCCCTGCCCGACGGTCTCAACCGCGCCACAGATGTCCTCATCGGCGGCAAGATCGCCGTCGTCGTCGGCTATGGTGATGTCGGCAAGGGGGCCGCCGAGGCGCTGCGTGGTCAGGGTGCCAGGGTCATCGTCACCGAGATCGATCCGATCTGCGCCCTGCAGGCGACAATGGACGGCTACCAGGTTGAGCATCTCTCCGCGGTGGCACCGACCGCGGACATCATTATCACGACTACAGGCAACACGCGGGTGGTCGGAGTCGAGGTGCTGACCAGCCTCAAACCCGGGGCGATCGTCGGCAACGTCGGACACTTCGACGACGAGATCGATCTGGCCGGCCTGGCCAAGGTCTCCGGAGTCACCAAGGTCGAGATCAAGCCGCAGGTCCACGAATGGCGCGTGCCCGTCCCCACCGACCTGGGTCTGGAACGCGAACAGACGGACTTCCTCGTCCTGTCCGAAGGCCGCCTGCTCAACCTGGGCAACGCCACCGGCCACCCCTCGTTCGTGATGAGCGCGTCCTTTGCCAACCAGGTGCTCGCGCAGATCGAACTCTGGGTCAGCCCCGAACGCTACGACAACGATGTGCACCGCCTGGCGAAGGAGCTCGACGAAAAGGTCGCGCGCCTCCACCTGCCGGCACTCGGAGCGAACCTGTCCGAGCTGTCGAAGGAGCAGGCCGAATACATCGGCGTCGACGTCGCCGGGCCATATAAGCCCGAGCATTACCGGTACTGAGCTTCCCTGACGTCTTCAGGTCCGACCCCCAAACGACGGGGGCCGGGCCTGAAAAGTCTGCGGATCTCAGTGTAGAGAGATGAGCGCGGGGCCGGGTTTGAAACCTTCAGCGGTTCTGCAGATGCAGCCCATGTGGGAGTGTGTTGACGCCTGCACGGAACGCCTGTGACTGTTCACTGCGGCGCTGCTGCTTCGAAAACTCTGCCGAGCGCTGTCGGTGGATGACTGCAGACAGGAACTGTTCCGGCATCGTTCCCTCTGGCGGTGCGGGTGCGACATAGGGGTTGAGCTCGGTGGCGAGTTCCTTCGCCCGCTCCCAGCGCGAATCGCGGCCCAGGTTCTCAGCCATGGACAGAAACTGCACAACCCGGCGGTGCAGCCCGGCAGGGAGCGTGGCAATGTCGGTCTCTGCCAACCAGTTCTGCAGATGCGGTGAGACATGTGTGTGAACCGGTTGGGGTGGGGCGGTGCGTTCGCTGACGGCCATCGTCCCAGCCATGTAGTCGCCGAGGCGCTTGGACTGTGGCGAGACCAGACCGGAGAGGGCTGCCAGTCCGCCACCGGTGGAGAGGATCTCGAAGGGCCAGAGGACGGCGCGAATGAACGAGTGCCTGGCCCGCACGGCCCCACCGTCGTCGCGGACGACGCGCAGACCCAGGATGAGCTTTCCGATCGAACGGCCGTGGGTGAGGACTTCGATGATCATCGGCAAGAGCACGAACACCGAGATGCTCATGATGGTCATCACCGATGCCAGCAGGAGCTCGTTGACGTCAAGGACCTGCAGCAGGAACCAGAACATGGCGATGAGGAGCCCGATGTTGACGATCGAATACACGATGTAGTCGATGAGGCAGCTCAACGCACGCGCGGCCAAAGCCGCAGGCTGGATGCTCAATTCGACGGCTTCGCCCGTCACCAAAGTACTCACGATTCCATCCTGTCATAATTCGCATCCCCACTTCATTGCGGATCGCCTCGGACACAGATTCTGGTCTGCCTGACACTCAGATAGGGTTGAGTCATGGACCCGAATCTGCTGGCCGAACTGCACGGCGACAAGTGGCGAGAACTGTCCATGCTGGCGAAGAAGAACTGGCTGAATCCGGCCCAGGCCCACAGATTCCTCGACCTCTATCGGGATGCGTCGAAGGACCTCTCTCGGATCATGACGGTGGCTCCCGACTCCTTGGAAGCCGCACGACTGTCGGCGATCGTGCATCGTTCGCGCAACCATCTCTCGGCGGTTCCCTCCGGTGGCCTCAGCGGTCTCTCTCGTTTCTTCGTCATCAGCCTGCCGCTGTCGATCTATCGACTCCGGTGGGATTTCCTCATCGTCGCCGCATGCTTCCTGGCAGTGGCGAGTCTGGCCGGGATCTGGGCGGGAATGCACCCGGAGGTTCTCGAGACCTTCGGCGACCACGCCTTCCGCAAGCAGTTCGCGGAGCATGATTTCGTTGAGTACTACAAGGAGAATCCGAACGGGTTCTTCGCAGTCGGGGTGTGGACGAACAATGCGTGGATCGCCGTGCAGTTCGTGCTCCTGGGCATCACCGGCATTTTTGTCGTCTCAGGACTCTTCTCCAACGCGGTCAACGTCGGATTCTCCGGTGCGATGATGTTCGAGTTCGACCGCGGCTCGGACTTCTTCCTCTACATTCTTCCGCACGGAATCCCCGAGATCAGCTGCATCATCCTCGCAGGTGCGGCGGGACTGAGACTGTTCTTCGCCTGGGTGGTGCCGGGACCTCAGCTGCGCCGAAACAAACTCGCCTCAGAAGCCAGATCACTGCTGACCGTGGCAGGTGGTCTGGTCATTATGCTGTTCATCTCGGGACTCATCGAAGGGTTCGTCACCCCCAATCCGATCCCACCTGCCCTCAAAATCGCCATCGGCGTTGCCTACACCGCCGCAGTCATCGCCTATGCCTGGTACTTCGGCAAGCGTGCCGCGAGGGCCGGACTCAGCGCCGATCTCGACGAGCACCAGGCGGGCTACTCGATCCTCGCGACAGATCGGTAGAGCCTCCACCGCAGACAGATGGACCTTCCACCACTGACTGGTCTAGCCTGCACCACTGTGTGAGGGTCCTACAGCTTCCCAGTCGCCTTGAGATTGATGTAGAGGTCAGCGAGAGCTCCGGGCAGATCCTCAGGTCCCGCTTCGACCGACTGGACACCGGCTCCGCGAAGACGCGTCTGCAGGGACTTCGATGTCAGCAGCTCCGATTCCGCGGCCGCAGCTGTGAAGATCTCATCGGTGCCCTCACGCTTCGCCGCCAGTTCACCCAGGCCAGGATCTTCCACCGAGGCCACCACGACGCGGTGACGTGCCAAGAGAGTCGGCAGGACAGGCAGGATCTCGTCGGAGACGCTGCCCTCATCCAAAGCGGTGACGAGGACGACGAGCGCATGTTGGCGTGAGGTGGACAGGACAGTCGACGAGATCTGCTCCCAGTCGGCATCGTAGAGTTCCGGGTGCACCGTCGTCAGCGCCACCGAAAGGTCATGGACGGGATCCTTCGAGCGATGGCTCGAGGCGATTGCCCGGATGCGTGCATCGGCGATAATGACATCGACTCGGTCGCCTGCCCCAGAGGCCAGAGCCGTCAACAGCAGAGCAGACTCCAGCGCAGCATCGAAGATGGTGCCGTCACCGCAGCGACGTGCGGCCAGTCTGGAGGAATCGACGACGATGACGATTCTCCGGTCACGCTCTGGCCGCCAGGTCTTGACGACCAGGTCCTGAGCACGGGCACTGGCACGCCAATCGATGGAGCGCACATCATCACCGTCGACATAGTCGCGCAGCGAATCGAACTCTGTGCCCATGCCGCGGATCATCACAGCAGACCGGCCATCGAGTTCACGCAGCTTCTGCGTCTTCGAAGGAAGCTCGCGCCGGGAGATGAATGGCGGCAGGACGCGCACGATCGCCGGCACATCGAAGCTTTTCTGCCGAGCGATGAGGCCTAAGATGCTGCGGCTGCGGATGGTGACCTTGTCCGCGTGCAGAGCACCGCGGCGCACGGGCAGAAGGTGAGTGACCACCTGAATGCTCTCACCTGGGGACAGGTCGAAGTGCGAGCGTGTGTTTTCGGCTCTCGCACTCGGTGACCACGCATCACGGACCGCGATACGCAGGCGTTTGGGGGAGTCATTGACCATGGTGAGCGTGCAGTTGGTCGGATCACCCAGCCGGACCATCGGTCCAGGCGTGCGCTGGAGGGACACCAACCTCGGCGGGGGAACGAGGAAGAAATCGAGCAGCGCGACGATGACGATGACGCCAGCGACGATCAGTGCACTCGTGAACCCCGGCATGAGCATGACGGGGACGAGCCCGAGCAGGGTCAGCAGGAGCAGTCGTGTGGTCATTCAGCGTGGTACTTCGGTGGTCGCGATGATCGAGTTGAGGACCTGATCGACGTTGAGTCCATCCATCTGAGCCTCGGGTCGGAGGATCACACGGTGGCTCAGGGTCATGTGCGCCAATGCCTTGACATCATCGGGTGTCACGTAGCCGCGGCCCGAGAGCCAGGCATAGGCGCGTGCGGCACCGAGCATTCGGGTGGCACCGCGGGGAGAGACGCCCAGGGCCAGCGACGGAGCCTGTCTGGTTGCGCGAGCCAGGTCGACGATGTAGGTGATGACCTGTGGGGCGATGTAGATGCCGGCGATGCGCTCCCTGGCCTGAGCGATCATGGCGGCGTCGACGACTGGTGTCAGTCCCGCCTCAGCAAGGTGAGAGGCGTCGAAACCGCGTGCATGACGGTCAAGGATCTCGAATTCCAGGTCGCGTTCGGGCAGTCCGAGGACGAGCTTGAACAGGAACCGGTCGAGCTGAGCCTCGGGCAGAGGATAGGTGCCCTCGTATTCGAGGGGGTTCTGGGTCGCCGCGACCATGAACGGTTCCGGCAGGGCACGGGACCCGCCGCCGACCGAGACCTGGTGTTCCTCCATGGCTTCGAGCAGCGCCGACTGTGTCTTGGGCGGGGTGCGGTTGATCTCATCGGCGATGAGGATGTTGGTGAACACCGGGCCGGGCCGGAATTCGAAATTCGACACGGACGCGTCATAGACCAGGGAACCGGTGACATCGCTGGGCATGAGGTCGGGCGTGAACTGGATTCGGGTGTTGTCGAGGCTGACCGAGGTGGCGAAACTGCGCACCAGGAGGGTCTTGGCGACACCGGGCACACCCTCAAGCAGCACGTGACCCTGGCACAGCAGTGCGATGAGCATCCCGGTGACCGCTTCGTCCTGTCCGACCACGGCCTTGGCGATCTGCGTGCGCACGTCGACGAACGCCTCCCGGAGAGGGTCGCGCTCCTGAGCCGCCTGCTGGGGCTGGCCTGGCTGTACCGCCTGCGACTGCGCTGGCTGGGAGGGCTCGGCCTGTGCCTGTGCCTGTGCCGACTGGGGCTGGGCCTGTGCCGGTTGGGTCGGCTGGGCCTGGCCCTGCGGCTGCTGGGCAGAGTTCTCGCCTGGAGTCTGTGTCATGAGATCTCACTTTCGATGAGGGTGAGCTGATGGACGATGTTCGCTAATTCTGAGTCGGTGCTGGGCACTGCGGAGGAGAAGACCGAATCGACCTGGGCCGGATCTCGGCCGGTCGCGTTCGCGATGCCGACGATGATGTCGCGGGGCCCGGCCTCGGGACCCAGCGCCAGCCGTTTCGCAACGCGCAGGAGAGCGCCAGTGCGCAGGGTGTGCAGGGCACCAGTCCGGTCGTGGCTGCGCGCGGCCAGAGCCGCACGACCGTGCACCGTCTCCACAGCGGGAACGATGACCGGCAGGCGTTCGACGGCCAGGGGACCGAACCTGCGGCCGAGGATGAGCAGGAGGATGAGCACACACGGAACCAGCCACAGGGCTCCGGCGATGAACCAGCTGGGCACATAGTCCAAGGTCGACGGGGTCGACTCGGACTCACCGGACTCGGTGGGGTAGTAGACGACCAGGTGGCCGGACTGTGATAGCTGGGAGAGAACCAGTGAGGCATTGCCCTCTTCATCGATGCCGGCGTTGGTCGCCCAGTCGGGATTGCCGAGGACGGTGACGGGGAAGTCGGCCTTCCCTCCGCCGCCCTCATCGACGATGAGCTGCCCGTGCGCCGATCCAGGGGTGACTTCGCCACCGCCAACCTGGGAGACGCCAGGGCCGGTGAACGGGTAGCAGGTGCTCAGACCCTCGGTGCCTTTTCGGGCCTCGGCATACTCCGTCTCGCCGGTCTCAACGCCGCCGGCAGCCTGGGCCGCCGGCACCTCACAATGCGGCCGTGAGATCTTATCCGGGGTGGCCAAGGGGCTGATGCTGTCATCGACCGTGATCCTGTCGGTGAATTCCTGGACCATATGGCCGGGATCGATGAGTGCCAGTCGATTGTCATTGGCGGCGAGCTGAGACTGGAAGCCGTCGATATCGCCCTGGGAGAGCAGATCGGCCTTCGTCGGAATCAGGAGTGTCGTGTCCGGTTTCCCGGAAGCTTTGTGAGCCGTTTCGTAGTCCTCGGTCGTGGTCACCTCGACCCCATGGTCGCGCAGAGTTTCGACCATGGCCTTCGTGCCTTCACGAGCCGTGGAATCGTAGTGCAGAGGTGCCTCGGACTCGCGGTCCGAGGTCATCAGCATCGTGGCGATCACGGTGATGAGGATGGCGATGGCCGCCACGATCCACACACCGGCCGACCTCAGCCTAGCCGTCAGCGGGACCGCCGCACTCGAACGGGTGCCTCTGGTAGCGACGTCGATAAGGGCACTCATGATGCCACCGCCGATCGATGGCGCGGACTCAACGCGCTCAACGCCTCATCAAGTGCGAGGAACTCGTGATAGGTCTCAGATAACGAAGCGAGCGAAGTCCCATCAGGGTCCTCACCGAAGAAGAGGTCGTTGAACACCTCGGCGACTCGGGCCAACTGGCGCCGGTGTTCGGGCACTTCGTCTCCGGCAGTGCGGCTGAGTTCGCTGGCAGTCGATGCTGAATCGAGAGTGACGATGTGCTTCTGGGAGAGCACAGCGAAGATGGCACGTGCAGAATCGATGACCGCAGTCCTCATATCCCCGCGCTCGGCGGCGGCCCGCGCACTCTCTCTCCAAGGGCCGGGCTCAGGTGAGGCGACGACAGGGTCGAAGGCAGACAACGGAAGGGAGGTCTTCTTCAGCCCGACTCGGCGGACCCGCCAGATGATGAGGCCGACGATGGCGGCCAGAGCCACGATGACGATGAGAAGCATCCACGGAGAGTTGTTGTTGAGTGCGCCTGAGACGATCGAGTCCCAGAAGTTGCTCAACCACTGACCGATCTGTTCCAACGGGGTGAGATCGGTGTCCGAGTATTCCTTCTTCGACAGTTCGTGCTCGACCCATTCGCGCCCGGTCTCTCGATCGATGGTCGAACTTGCCAACATGCTCATGCGGCGTCCTCCTCACGGCGAATGAGAACCAGGTCGAACCCTTCAGTACGCATGCGTTGGTCAAAGTAGCAGACGCAGACGAGGCAGGAGAAGTATGCGAAGAGAATCGCCGAGGACACTGTCGTCAGGAGCAGAAGAAGAGCTCCGGCGATGGCGACGATGATCGTCATCGACATGGAGGCCGCACCAGCGGCGCCGATGGCGATGGTGGCGATGACGGTGACGACCATGACGAGAGGAGAGATGATGAGTTGGACCAACTGGTTGGACAGGAAGTAGCCGAGTCCCAGCTGTCCGAGGGTGCGCCAGAATCCGGTGCCGGTCAGGCGCCAGGAGCGTCGCAGTCCGGCTCGCACGCCCAGCTTTTCGACGGCGATCGCAGAGCCGGTGAAGGCGAAACGCAGATTCAGCCAGATCAGGGCGCACAACCAGAGTCCCAGCGCGAGGAAGGCAGTGACGATTGCGATAACCGTGTTGTCGGAGAGTGCGAAGAGAAGCGAGGGCAGCCCGAGAAGAACCAGCAGACCCAGATTGACGGCGCCCAGGAGAAGGGCCGCGAGAATCAGTGACCAGCGGCGACCACGCAGCGACGCCCACGACTGAGTCAAAGTCGTCTTGCGTGCCCCGAACGAATTTTCGGCACCGCTGGCGGCCAGTCCGGCAAGGAAATGAGCGACGCCGAGGCTGAGCAGGCTGATCGCGAACGATCCCATCTGCGCGAGCAGGAAGAACCCGGACATCGCATCGTCATTGCTGACGAGATCGTTGAGGAAGGGCAGGAACTTGAGCGCGACGAAAGCACCGACCGCGGTGAGGACGAGACTCCAGAGCGTGAACACGATGAGAGCCGCACCGATGGTGAGCCCGGGAATGAATCGCAGCAGACGGAAACCGGAATCGAGCACCTCAAAGAAGGTCAGCGGTCGTTTGGCCAGAACTCCACGCGGGGAAGGCGGGTGCCATTCGTGATGCGTCGGGCCCTGATCTCGTCGTTGCCACTGACCTGTCTGCCAGTCGACCTCTGAGGTCCACGCATTAGATCGTCCCATTACCACGCAATCCTGCCATGATTTGGTGCCCAGCGCCGACTCGAATCGCACCCTGAAACAGAGTTCACAACGTCTGCAATGACAGGTGGGGGTGTCGAGGTCGAAAGATTGGGCGCTCATAAGCGACAATGGAAAGATGAACGCTCGTATCCTCGTAGTTGATGATGACACGGCTTTGGCCGAAATGATCGGGATTGTGCTCAAAAGTGAAGGCTTCGAGCCCTTCTTCTGCGCTACCGGTGATCAGGCCTTCGGCGAATTTGAGAAGGTGAACCCGGACCTCGTCCTCCTCGACCTCATGCTGCCCGGCAAAGACGGGCTTGAGGTCTGCCGAGAGATCCGCGAGATCTCCTCGGTGCCGATCATCATGCTCACGGCGAAATCGGACACCGTCGATGTTGTCCTCGGTTTGGAATCCGGCGCCGACGACTACGTTCCCAAGCCCTTCAAACCCAAGGAGCTCATTGCCCGGGTGCGAGCCCGCCTGCGCATCTCCGAACCACAGGCCCCGGAGCTGCTCACCGTCGGTGACGTTGTCGTTGACGTCGCCGGTCACACCGTGACGAAGGGCGGTTCGCCGATCTCACTGACACCACTCGAGTTCGATCTGCTGGTGGCTCTCGCCCGCAAACCATGGCAGGTCTTCTCCCGCGAAACCTTGCTCGAAGAAGTGTGGGGCTACCGGCATGCGGCGGATACGCGCCTGGTGAACGTACACGTGCAGCGACTGCGGTCGAAGATCGAACGTGACCCGGAGAAACCAGACATCATCGTCACCGTGCGCGGCGTCGGATATAAGGCAGGCAGAGCGGCGTGAGTCGCTCTTCGGCTGTGGGCGGAGCAATCCGCACCGCAGCCTCGGCGATCCGGACGTTCTGGCGGTTCCTCCTCCGCTCGTTCAGCCATTCTCTGCAGCTGCGGATCGTCGTCCTCACCATCGTCCTCACCTCCGTGGCCATCTTCGGGGTGGGGACGTACATGTCACAGCAGATCTCACGTGGCCTCTTCGACACCAGGCTCCAGTCTCTGTCGTCCCAGGCGGGGACCATCGTCTCCGAGCTGCGCAGCCTCTCTCCCGTCGACGGTCAGGCCGTGACCCAAGAGAACCTGAGCTCACAGCTGTCATCGATCTACAACCGCTCCACCGGCTCTGTGTACTCGTTGACCTTGGAACCCAGCGATCCGAACTCCTCGTTCTCAACGATCAGTGCCGGTACGACGGACTCCGATGGTGCGGCGGCCGCGGTGCCCATCAGTGATGAGCTCAAGGCTGCCATCGGCAAGGCTCCGACCGACGACATGCTCTATCAGTCAGTGGCACTTCCCGATGGGTCCGGGCCCGGGCTGCTGATCTCCCAGGAGCTTCAGATCCCTGGCGCAGGACAGTTCCAGCTCTACTATCTGGGCGACCTGTCCGAACAGCAGGACACCCTCGACTTCGTCCAGAGGTCGATGCTCGTCGCCGCCCTCGTCCTCGTCGTCCTCGTCGGTGCTGTGGCGTGGATCGTCACCCGGCTCGTAGTGACCCCGGTGCGCACCGGCGCCGAGGTGGCACGACTGATCGCCGACGGTGACCTTGACGAGCGCATGCCCGTCCACGGCAACGACGAGATTGCCGTGCTGGGGGAGTCTTTCAATGACATGGCCGACACCCTTCAGCATCAGATCCAACAGATGGAGCGACTCTCCGTCCTGCAAAGGCAGTTCGTCTCCGATGTCTCTCATGAGCTGCGCACACCTCTGACCACCATCCGCGCCGCCGCGGACCTCATCTACGACTCGCGTGATGACCTCGATCCCGTGACAGCTCGCAGCGCCGAACTGCTGAACTCGCAGGCGGAGAGGTTCGACAACCTCCTCTCGGACCTGCTGGAGATCTCCCGCTATGATGCCGGCGCCGCTGCCCTGGTAGCCAAGCCCGTCGACATCGGCGCCATCGTCACCTCGATCATCGAGACGGTGTCGATGGTGGCAGATCAGATGTCGACGAACATCGTCGTCCACGCTCCGTCCTCGCCGGTGATGGCCGAGGTCGACAGGGTGCGCATCACACGGATCGTGCGCAACCTCGTCGTCAACGCGATCGAACACGGTGAGACCAACCCGATCGACATCTATGTCGCCTCCAACGCCGAGGCAGTGGCCGTGAGCGTGCGCGACCACGGTGTGGGCATGAACGAAGAACAGGTCGAGCACGTCTTCGACCGGTTCTGGCGTGCCGATCCCGCTCGCAAACGCACACTGGGTGGGTCTGGCCTGGGCCTGGCGATTTCGCTCGAGGACGCTCACCTGCACAACGGTTGGCTGCAGGTCTGGGGCAAACCGGGCGAAGGCTCATGCTTCCGCCTGACCATTCCACGCCGACCCGACCAGGAAATCACCTCCTCACCTCTGCCGCTGCCGCCTCGGGATGCGCAGATCCAAGGTGCTGCCCTTGTGGCAGGCCCTCTGTCCTCGGACGGTTCCGTGCGAATCCAGACGGGGTCGATCCCCATCGTGGTCGAAGCCAATCAGACTCCTCCCGCCCGTGGAGGATACGTTGACGGCCCTGAGGTCATCCGCGGCGATGCTGCCATCATCGACGACGGCACTGACATAGGCAGGAGCGCGGAGAGTTCCAGCGACGCCGAGAGTGACTCGGCCGCTGACAGCAACTCGGTCGCTGAGGACCTCGGCGAGGCAGAGCAGACTGTGGACATGAGCGAAGACGCCACCGGTAACCGCGACGACACTGCTGCCGACGACACAGACGACACCGACACCAGCATTCACATTGACATGGACACCGTGTGGCCCCCCGAAGGAGGATCGAAGTCATGACGACACCCCGACGAAAGAAGGGTCTGAGCATGGCGATCCTCGCCGTCTTCGCCAGTCTGGCCCTGGGAGCCTGCTCTTCGATCCCGAGCAATTCGCCCGTGGGTCACATCGAGGCCGGTTCCGGTGACCCGGGTGCCAGCAACGCTCGGATCCCTGATGGCCCCGAACCCGGTGACAGCATCGGTGAGATCGTCCGCGGGTTCCTCGCCGCTGGCGCGGGCACCGGAAACAACTTCTCCGTCGCCAAGTCCTTCCTCACCGAAGCCGAGGCACAGGAGTGGAATCCGCAGGAATCGGTGTCGCTGCTGCCCAACGACACCGATCTGGATTCGCTCAACGCCGAAGTCACCTCCGACCAGAAGACGCTGACGATGTCGGCGCCCGTCGTCGGACTGGTCAACTCCTCGGGCATCTTCAACTCAACCAAACCGGGAACCCAGTCGAACATGGAATTCTCGCTGAGGCAGGAGAACGGGGAATGGCGCATCGCCTCGGCGCCCGACGGTCTGCTCATCTCGCAGTCGGAGTTCCAGACGATCTTCCTCAACTACTCGCTCCAATTTTTCACCTCTGACTACTCCTACCTGGTTCCTGACTCCCGCTGGTTCCTCCGGTCGTCGTCGACGCCGACAGCTCTCATCAACGAACTCCTCAGCGGTCCAGCCCCATATCTGTCAGGAGCTGTCGTGACCTCGATTCCCGACGGCGCGAAACTCAGCGACACGAACGTGGTGAGCATCGAAAACGGTGTCGCACACATTGCCCTGAGTAACCAGGGGGATGCGCCCACGGACAAGGAGAAGGGGCTGATTCGAGAACAGATCGCATCGACTCTGAAGGTAATTCCCTCAATCTCAAGCATCGAACTGACTATCGGGGGACAACTCGTCCCAGAGAGTCTGCAGCCCGAGACCGATTCCTCGGTCCAGGTCGACGGTCCACCGGTGGTGCTGGCCAAAGACCGACTCTCGCGCATCTCCGGCACGACCGTGGCCAAAGTCGAGAACAGTCCTGACCTGTCCAAGGCCAGGGCCAGCGACCCCGCCGTCTCCTTCGACGATTCGCTCTACGTCTACCTGCAGAATTCCGGGAAGGAGCTGATGCGTCTCAAAGCCGACTCTGTTGATGCGACTCCGATCTTCAAGGGAAAAAAACTGGTGCGCCCCAGCATCGATCGGTTCAATACGGTCTGGACGGGGGAGCGCGCCAACAAGGGCAAGCTCACGGCCATCGGCGATGACAGCAAGGAACACACCATCAACACGGACTTCCTGGCCGGTCGCGACCTCATCGACCTGGAAGTTTCCCGCGACGGCACACGGATCGCGCTGCTGAGCAGACACAAGGGCGAACCATCACGCATCGACGTCGTCGGAATCCCACGTGACAAAGCGGGGAACCCCTCCGGCACCGTGTCTGATGCGCCGATCGAAGTCGGGTCGAACTTCGATGAGGTCAGGGACATCTCCTGGGCCGGATCGACCTCGGTGGTGGCGCTGGCTGCCACGGCAGGCGAACGGGTCCAGCCGTTCCGCATCGGCGTGACTGGGCCTCCCGCCCAGCTGGGAGAGGTCCCTGATGGCAGTCGGATCGCCTCCGGCGAAGACGGTCGTTCGATCCTCGTGACGAGCTCCTCTGGAGAGATCTACTCCTACAACTCCAATGCCTGGCAGAAGCTCATCGATATCTCGGCCAAGGACCCCTCCTACCCGGGCTGAGGATTCTTCTCACCATGGCATAGTAGATTTCTCCCATGGGACTGCTGACCGAATTCGGCGAGCTCTTCCTGCCCCGCCGGTGCGCCGGTTGCGGTCGGGAGGACGTCTCACTGTGCACGGCGTGTCTGAGTCTGCTCGGCGGCATCCCCCGAGCCATGGAGCCGCGCTATGGCCAGATTCCCGTCGTCGGAGTCTCAGAATACAGCTCTGAGATTTCTCATATGGTGGTCAACTTCAAAGACAACGGCCGCCGAGACATTCTTGACCCTCTGGCCTTGGCCCTTGCGCGTTCCATCACCGCAGCCTTGGAGTTGGCTCATCATCCGGGTGGTCAGGTGAGGCTGTTTCCCGCGCCGAGCTCTGAACGAGCACGGCGACGCCGAGGCGGCTCCCACACTGCGGCACTGGCTCGCCGCGCGGCGGAACTCGTACCCGAGCTGTCTCTGGAGGTGGTCGACGTTCTCCTGGCCAGACGTCACCATGACCAGGTCGGGCTGGGAGCTCATGCCAGGGAGGCCAACGTGGCGAAATCGCAGTACCTCAACCCGAGGGTTCTGCCCTCGGAACCTTCTGAACGCGGAGACGAAAGTGCGTCCGCTCCCGGTGTGGATCTTCTCATCGATGATTTCTCAACTACCGGAGCAACTTTGGCAGAAAGCGCAAGGGTACTAGCATCGGTGCAGATCAGACCCGCTGCAGGAGCCGTTCTCGGTCTCGGCCGCGGGGGCACTCGATTTGTCTCTCCCTTTACTGTATAACGGTGGTTACCCATCCAAGGGAATGGGATCGGATGAATCCGACGAACGAGTCGCTAAGGACGCATCATGGACATTGTTGTCAACGGACGTCAACTGACCATCTCCGATAGTTTTCGGGCCCACATTGAGGACAAGATCGCCAAGGTCGAGCAGCTCGCACCGCGAGCTCAACGAGTCGAAGTGCACGTTGCCCACGAGAAGAATTCTCGTCAGCCCGAGACCAGCGAACGAGTCGAACTCACTGTAGTGGCGAAGGGGCCCGCCATTCGTGCGGAAGCCATGGCAAGCGATAAGTATGCTGCATTGGATTTGGCCTGGGCGAAGCTCGTTGAGCGATTAAGGCGTGCCAGGGACCGCAATAAGGTTCCTCGAGCGGGTCACCACAGGAAGGAATCCACGGCCGAGGCCCTGGCGAAGATGCCCGTCGCAGATTCGCTGGTTCCCGAAGAAGGCCAAGCGATCGATGCGAACGAGTCTGCGAACAACGACCAGACGAACGGCCGCATCAAGGCTGAAGGCGATTCTCCCGTGGTTCTGCGTGAGAAGACATTCAACGGCGCACCCATCGGAATCGAGGAAGCGCTCAACCGGATGGAGCTCGTAGGGCACGACTTCTACCTGTTCATCGACGAGGAGTCGAGCAAACCCTCCGTGGTCTACCGCCGCAAGGGCTGGAGCTACGGTGTCATCGCTTTGGATCCTGAACTTCAGGCCGTCGGCGACTGACCGATTCCAATCTGATCATCATTGATCTGAACACACGCGAATAGACGCACACGATCGCCGAGGTGGGAACCCCCACCTCGGCGATCTGCGGTTACACCCACTCTGGCCTCAGGCTCGTGCACCCTCGCGACCCCCGGTGACCAGGCGCCAGAGCTTCTCCAATGGTCCCTGCCCGACGAAGCGCAGCCACAGGGCCGAGACGATGATCTGGATGACCATGATGGCTGCACAGATGAGGATCCCGGCCAGATATCCGTCATGGTCATCAAACCTGCTCAGGCCGGGCTCGACGGCTTTGACGGCGAGGATGAGCAGTGTGGCTCCGATGTAGTTGCTCAGCGCCATCCGACCCCATGGTGCGGACGGCGGGGGCGGTGTGCGGCCGTGGTGTTTGAACTCATGACATCCATCCTGGTCGAACCGCACCTCGGCCCGCATCGGCACAATGGCCGGACTGCGTGAGCAAGTCTTAGCCGTTCGGCCGATTCATTGCCCCCGATTCCCACATTCGAGCCGCGATCTCGACCCGATTGCGTGCCTCGAGGCGGGTCTGGATATTGCCCAAGTGGCTCTTCACAGTACCCAGGGAAATATAGAGTTCGGAACAGATCTCCTGGTTGGTCCGCCCCCGCGCAACCAGGCGAGCGACATCGTTCTCCCGTTCGCTGAGCCCGGCCACCCGGTCCTCGCCCGTTGTGTTGTTGCGGGAACGGCGGCTGAGCAGGTCCAAAGTCAGCGACGGAGAGATCAGCGCGTCACCGTTCGCGGCGGCCCTGACTGCGGCCAGCAGCAGGTCAGGCCCGGCATCCTTGAGGAGGAATCCGCTGGCACCGCCGGCGAGAGCCGCATCGACATAGTCATCATCGTCGAAGGTGGTGACCATGATGACCTTGGAGATCGGCGTCAGGCGGGGCAGCGCGGCGAGACCGTCGAGTTTGGGCATTCGGATGTCGAGGAGGATGACGTCGGGGCGTTCGCGTTTGGCCAGTTCGATGGCATCGACCCCGTCGGCGGCTTGTCCGACCACAGTGATCGACTCATCGGCGTCGAGGATGAGGGAGAACCCCATCCGCACCATTTCCTGATCATCGACCAATGCCACTGAAATCACGTTCGTCCTCCATCGATCGTCGTCGCCAGTCATGCCTTGCCCGTCGGAGCCAAGGGTATCCGAGCCTCGAGCACCCAGCCGCTATCCTGGGCCGGTCCTGCGAACAGATCCCCGCCGAGGTGGTCGACCCGGGCCCGCAGCCCCTGCAGCCCGGTTCCGCTGCCCGAACCGATCCCACCGGAACCGGGGCCGTTGACCACAGTGAGGACCACGTCATATCGAGACGGGTCTCCGGGCCTCGCCGAGGCTGTGGTGGACACCCGGACCGTGACCGGGACCCCGGTTCCCGCATGTCGGCGGATGTTCGTCAGCGCCTCGGCCAGCACTCGATCAAGGACGGGCCAGAGGGTGGAGGGAACCGCCTCGGCGACGGTGTCGGTGATGTCGAGTCTGATGGTGTCCTGGGCACCGAAGCCGTTGACTCGGTCTATGAGTGCCTGAGCTCCGGATGCGATGGGCGACCGGGGACCGGTCGCGTTCGAGGTGCTCGAGACGAGCGAGCGGATCTGCTCAAGACCACGGGTTCCCGACTCTTCGATCTTGGCCAGAGCGGTGGAGAGGACTCGGACATCTTCACTGCGGCCTGCCGCCTGGGAGAGGACGACGATTCCGGTCACCTCGTGGGCGACCAGGTCATGAAGCTCGGTGGCCATGCGACGTCGCTCCGCCTCAACGGCGGTGGCATGACGTTCGACCAGGGAACGGTCGATCATTCGCAGCAGCAGACCCAGAGACAGGCTCACTACGATCACGGTGGAGGCACCGAATGCAAAGGCCAGCCCATCGTCCCAGCCCATCAGGCAGGGCTCGACGATGTTGCCCACACACAGCAGGACGAGCATCAGCATCTGAGTGCGGGTGACGAACCATCGGGAGAGCATCACCACCGTCACCAGACTCAGCCACATCACGGTCAGACTCAGAGTCGAAGCGAGACCGACCGGGACGAGTGCGAGGAGCAGGGCGAGAGCGGCCAACGGCAGCAGCCTGATGCTCGGACTGCGTCCGCCCGAGGCACGGGATTGGATTCGCACCAGAATCGGCAGTGCCGTGGCCAGAGCGAACAGTTCGGCGATGACGAGCAGCAGACTCGACCCTGTCGCCAGCTCGAGCAGGAACGTCAGAGGCAGGGGGAGGAGCCACAGCCACGTGATCACGGTCTTCATCGTCACTCAGTCTAGTCAGGCCCGGTGCTCGCCGGGAGCGTTCACGGGGTGGACTCGGATCAGGCTGCGGCCGGGCAGTCGGGGGAGTCGTACTCAAGTTCGACGACGACTCCCGCGTTCGTGACTGCTGTGCCCTTGACCGTGACGTCTTGCTTCATCTCGATCTGTCCGGTGGACGAACCATCGGCGAACACCTGCAGTCGGTCATCGGCGACGTCGGCTGAGAAGGTGACCCTCGAACCGTTGACTTCTGCGGAGTCGGTGAATGAACCGTCTGCCCGTTCGATCGGCTCGACTTCACCGTCCGGGTGGTCGAAGGTGACGAAGCGGGTGAGACGGTCCGCGTGAGAGTCGCTGAGGCGGTGGACGAGCAGCTGATCCTTGTTCGTTCCGGCCTGCAGTGCGAGATCGACGTAGGTGAGGTCGGCGGAGTCGCGCATGGCATAGAGGATGTAGGGCCGGCCATGGACATCGAGCGAAGTCGCGTCGGTATCGCAGGCGTCGAGGAAATCTTCGACCTGGGACTCCAGCGCCAGCTTCGACTGGTGTTCCCAGACGAAGAGGGCGCCGATGGCGGCAGCGATGATGCAGAGTGTGGAGACGAGCGCGATGATTGCCTTCTTCATGGTGTTTCCTGGTTCCTTCGGTGTCGGATTCGTGTTGATGTATTCGATCTTTCCGTCTTGGTCAGAAGATGGCGTCGGCCAAACGGCCGATCAGGGTCGGCCGGATGGACAGACCTGCCGCAGATGTGCCGTGTCAGTGCCGTGCTCTACTGTGGATCCATGCAGAAGATGACGCTCTCAGCAGCTCGGAGAACGGCGATCGCGGCGACCGGACTCGACAGGGCACGTCCGAAGCAGGTGACGGCGAGACACCTGAAGTCGACGTTCGCCAGACTCGGACTGACCCAGATCGACTCGGTCTCTCGCGTCGTGCGTTCCCACTACCTGCCCTACTACTCGCGACTCGGACCGTATCCGCGTGAGACCCTCGACCGGCTCTTCTACTCAGCACCTCGCATGGGCGTCGAATACTGGGCCCACGCCGCGGCGTTCATCCCTCCCGAGACCTGGAGTCACTTCGAACGCACCAGAACCGAATGGTGGCGCAACGACTACGGGCAACGGCACCCCGAGAGCGGACCTGAGTTCCGGGCACTGCAGCACTCGGTCCTCGACGTGTTGGAAACCGGGCCGAAGACTGCACGGGGAGTCGCCGAACTCGTCGACCATGAAATCCCCGAACGCAACCGCGATCATTGGGGGTGGAACCCCAGCCAGGTCAAGGTGGCGCTGGAAGCACTGTTCGCCGGTGGCATCATCAGCGCCGCGGGCCGCAACGACCACTTCGAACGGGTCTATGCCCTGCCGCGCGACGTCAGCCGGTCCCTGCCGGCGTCTGAGCTCTCCTACGGCCCCGCCTGCGCCCCTGAGCTCGGCCTCGATCCCGAAGCAGAACGACCCCGAGGCGTATCCGGCACAAGCAACAATGTGCTCGAACTGACCCGAATTGCGGCGCAAGCTCTCGGCATCGCCCGGCCCGACTGTCTGGCAGACTACTTCCGGCAGAGGCGCGCGCCCACAGATGAGGCCATCACCTCCCTGCTGGCCTCCGATGAGCTCATCGAGGTCGATGTTGAGGGGACGCGGACACTGAAATGGCATGAGGCGAGAACCCCTCGTTCTGTCTCGGCCAGAGCCCTCCTCGCCCCGTTCGACCCCCTGGTCTTCTACCGGCCGCGGATCGAATGGCTCTTCGACTTCCACTACCGGATCGAGATCTACACTCCGGCCAAAGACCGAGTGCACGGGTACTACGTGATGCCGTTCCTCCTCGGCGAACGACTGGTCGGCCGCGTCGACCTGCACCGGGACCGGGAGGCGAACACGCTTCGAGCGCTGAAGGTGACGTGGGAACCCGGCGAATCCCACGAGGAGGAACTTGCGTCGGAGTTATGTGAGATGGCGAAGTGGCTCGGATTGGGTGCGGTGGATATGAGTGGTACTCACCTGCCATTAAGCTAGGGAATATAGAGTCGTTCGAGTTGTTGTCAGGCATTCATGCCGATTAGGAGAAAAGTGGCTAATTTCCTCGAGAAGCTTCTGCGCACCGGTGATGGACGTACGCTGAAGAAGCTCCGCCAGTACGCGGATGCGATCAATGCGCTGTCCGAGGAGTTCAGCGAAATGTCAGACGCTGAGCTGCGGGAGGAAACTGATCGCTTCAAAAAGCGTTATCAGGATGGGGAGACCCTCGATTCGCTGCTCCCGGAGGCCTTCGCCGCCGTCCGTGAGGCATCGGGCCGCACCCTGGGCATGCGCCACTTCGACGTCCAGCTCATGGGCGGGGCCGCACTGCACCTGGGCAACATCGCTGAGATGAAGACCGGTGAAGGTAAGACGCTGGTCGCCACGGCTCCGGCTTACCTCAACGCGCTCACCGGCGGGTCCGTGCACATCATCACGGTCAATGACTACCTGGCCACCTACCAGTCCGAGCTCATGGGACGCGTGTTCCGGTTCCTGGGAATGGAGACCGGCTGCATCCAGGCGAACATGTCCTCGGAGAACCGTCGCAAGCAGTATGCCGCGGACATCACCTACGGTACGAACAACGAATTCGGCTTCGACTATCTGCGCGACAACATGGCCTGGTCGGCGGAAGAGCTCGTGCAGCGCGGACACGCCTTCGCGATTGTCGACGAGGTTGACTCGATCCTCATTGACGAGGCCCGTACCCCGCTCATCATCTCCGGCCCGGCCGAAGGCGATGGCGACCGCTGGTACGAAGAATTCGCCAAGGTCGTGAAACGACTCAAGACCGACCGTGACTACGAAGTCGACGAGAAGAAGCGCACTGTGGGTGTGCTCGAACCCGGCATCGAACGCGTGGAGGATTACCTAGGCATCGGAAATCTCTACGATGCCGAGAACACTCCGCTGATCAGCTTCCTCAACAATGCGATCCGCGCGAAGGAACTCTTCAAACGGGACAAGGACTATGTGATCCTCGACGGTGAAGTCCTCATCGTCGACGAACACACTGGCCGTGTGCTCAAGGGCCGCCGCTACAACGAGGGACTCCACCAGGCCATCGAAGCCAAGGAAGGCGTCAAGGTCCAGGCCGAGAACCAGACCCTGGCGACGATCACCCTGCAGAACTTCTTCCGTCTCTACGAGAAGCTTTCCGGCATGACCGGTACCGCAGAGACCGAGGCCGCGGAATTCATGTCGACCTACAAGCTCGGTGTGGTTGCGATCCCGACGAATAAGCCGATGCAGCGCGTCGACCAGTCGGATCTCGTGTACAAGAACGAGGTGGCGAAGTTCGATGCTGTCGTCGATGACATCGCTGAGCGCCACGAGACCGGACAGCCGGTCCTCGTCGGAACCACCAGCGTGGAGAAGAGTGAGTACCTCTCCAAGCACCTGAAGAAGCGCGGCATCCGCCACGAGGTGCTCAACGCGAAGAACCACGCAGGTGAAGCATCCATCATCGCCATGGCCGGGCGGAAGAGTGCCGTGACAGTGGCCACGAACATGGCCGGTCGCGGTACCGACATCATGCTCGGCGGCAACGCCGAATTCCTTGCGGTGAGCGAGATGGAGGAGCGGGGCCTGGACCCGCAGGACGACGAAGAGCAGTACGAAGCCGAATGGCAGGACGTCCTCAAAGCTGCAGAGACGCGAGTCAAGACAGAAGCCAAGGAGGTCGTCGAGTCCGGCGGCCTGTACGTCCTCGGCACCGAGCGTCACGAATCACGGCGCATCGACAACCAGCTGCGTGGACGTTCGGGACGCCAGGGCGACCCCGGTGAGAGCCGCTTCTACCTGTCTCTGACCGATGACCTGATGCGACTCTTCGGCTCCGGTGCCGCCGAGCGGATCATGGCCACCGCCAATGTCCCTGACGACGTTCCACTGGAATCCAAGATGGTGTCCAGGGCAATTCTCTCTGCGCAATCGCAGATCGAACAGCGCAACGCCGAACAGCGCAAGAACGTCCTCAAATACGATGACGTGCTCAACCGTCAGCGCACAGTGATCTACGACGAGCGTCGCAGCGTTCTTCATGGCGCAGACCTGGAAGAACAGGTCGCGAAGTTCCGTGAAGACATCATCGACACCTATGTTGCCGAGGCTACGGCCGGGCCGGTCGAGGACTGGAAGGTCGGCGAACTCTTCGACGCACTGGGCAAGATCTATGAGCCCTCCATCACTGAAGAAGATCTGGCCGAAGAGGTCGGCGGGCTCGGTAACCTGACGAAGAACCGCCTCAACCAGGAGATTCAGTCGGACATCGAGGTGTTCTACCAGCAGCGTGAAGAGGCTCTGGGTGAAGAAGCAACCCGTGAACTCGAACGACGAGTCGTGCTCTCGGTCATCGATAAGCGGTGGCGCGAACACCTCTACGAGATGGACTACCTGAAGAACGGCATCGGTCTGCGGGCCATGGCGCAGAAGGATCCGCTGGTGGAGTACCAGCGCGAAGGCTTCGACATGTTCAAGACTATGCAGGATGGGATCAAGGAGGACGTCGTCCGCCTCACCAATACCCTGCAGGTGACCGTGAACCGGGCTGAGGACTCATCCGATGATGATTCCGAAGTTGAGGTGGACGCGGCTGAACTGCGTCACACCACGCCCAAGATGCAGCTGTCTGCTCCGGCGGAGGCAGGTTCGACCTCAATGTCCGAATCTGAAGACGACGAGTCTGGACCCGGAGCCGGAGCCGATCAGCCTGCCAATCGTGCAGAGCGTCGCGCGAAGAAGAAGGCCAAAAACTGACTCGCAGTCTCTGACTGTGTCTCTCACATAGTCTGCAGTGCAGTCATCGTCCACCGGGTGGTGAGCAGTTCCAAGCGGATTGCCACCGCCCGGAATCGGTTCTGCGTACGGACGATGACGGTGACCTCAGCGATTGCGCCGGTGACTCTGCAGACTCTCGCGTTGCCTGCCTGTAGGGTGCGGGCCGCACCGAGGTCTCCGGTCGCTTTTGTCGGTGCGACCTCCGCGCGCAGCTGGGCGCGGTGATCGATCTTCTCCAGCAGTGCTCGGTCGACCCAGCGGGAGATTGAATCGCTGCGCCGTATGCCGGCGAAGATCTCCAAGCACGCCACCGCCAAGGATGTCGCGGTAGCGGCTATGCGACCGTCATCGCTGTCGTCTGCGACCGTATTCGGCCTGGCTCCAGGACCGGTGGCCACCGGCTTCTGCACTCTTCTGCTCAGTGGCGTCGCTGCCACTCGGGGACGTGAAAGCACCAGTGGGGTGGTCATGGCTGAATCTCCAATCGTTGTCCGGGCATGATGAGGTTCGGGTCCGCACCGATGACTTCTCGGTTGGATGAGTAGATGTTGTCGACGATGTCCTGGACAGTGCCGCCGGAGGAGGGCTGGTTCACGGCGATCGACCACAGGCTCTCGCCGACACCCACAATATGAACGGCCGAGTCGTCTTCTTCTTCGGGTTCGTCGCCGTACTGGTCGCTGGGTTCGACTGTGTCTGTCGATGGGGCGCCGGGCTCGCCCGCGTTTGCGGGATATTCGCCAGGCCGGTCTGCGTCTGCGGCGCTGCCAGGCGAACCGGCGTCTTCGGGCGGTTGGCTTCGGGACGGGGCAGGGTCAGGCAACGCATCAGGGGACTCGGAGCCAGCAGGCGGGGATTCGGAGTCACCAGGTGGGGACTCGGGCTGAGCATCAGGGGACACCGGTTCAGCTGTCGGCGGAGCGGTGGGCCACCCGGGATCCGGCGGAAGATCGTCTGGAACAGTGGTCGGCCAGCCAGGATCGAGCGGGGCACTCGCCGGATGAGCGGATGTGTTCGGATCGACCAGCACGAGTGTATTCACCGGAAGAGGGGAGGCCTGTGCGGAGTGGACGGCCAGGCTTGCCGACGCTGCGGCAAGCACGCTTGAGCGCAGCATCGTGGGCACGATGCGCAGCACGGACTTGGTGACGATTGTTCTCACGCGGCCGGTGGGAAGCAGTCTGATCAGAAGCGTCAGCAGCGAGACGACTCCGAGCCGGGAGGACAACACCGTGGCCGTGCCGACGACGATGATGACAACGAGATCGGTGGTGCTGCGCGGTGTCGGGAGGTAAATCCACGTGGTGAAGAACGCACCGATCAGACAGAGCCACGAGGCCGTGCAAGCTGTCAGCAGATACATGAGAGTTATCCTTCATTGGAAACGTATCTCAATAATGCGTTTAGATGCCATTTGATGTCAATAGATAAATAAAACTACGGGCTTGTAGTTCTGTCGATAGGTGTGAAAGCTCTTGCTTGTGGGTCTTCGCTGCGGCAGGCTTCACATCATGGACGATCGGATCGACGCTCTCCTCTCGGATGTTGAAGCGATGCACACGTCAAGGGAGGCCCATGCCAGGAGGGGCGAGTTCAGCGATGAGGTCGCCGCTCACGCGGCACAGCGCACTTTACTCGAGCGCCTGCGCGGCGCGATCGGCCAGCCTGTGCAGGTGGCTCTCTCCGCTCGTGAGGTCGCAGGGACGGCTGTCTTTTTAGGCGATGGGATCTTCGTGATCGCCGGTATCGAAACGAGCGTAGTGGCGATCGACTCGATACGGGAGATTCGCATTCGGTCAAGAAGACATAGATATGAATCCGGTCCCTTGGAGCGGTTGGGGATGGCGTCGGCACTGAGGCGATTAGCCGCCAGCCATGAGGAGATCTCCCTGGAGTTGGCGGGCGACGGCGGGACTGTTCGGGGGCGCTGCGATATGGTCGCCTCCGACTATGTTGAGATTTCGGGGCGCATCATCCCACACCGTTCGATTGCGCTGGTGCAGTCCCGAGTCAATCCATTCGCTTAGATGCAGCACTTGGTTGCAGCATCTGAGTGGTTCGATGACCGGGGGAGTGGAGGAGACTGTCCCCGAGTCAGTCCTCGAACGAACCTGTCTTGATCTCGTGCTCGGTGCGTTCGTACATTCTCTGGATGTACGCCTCGATCTCGGTCTTCTCCACGCGCCACTGTCCGCGACCGCCGACCTTGATGGCGCGCAGATCTCCGGTGCGAACCAAAGCACGGGCTTGAGCGATCGAAACATTGAGCAGATCGGCCACGTCGGTGAGCGGCAGGAAGCGATTTTCGACGACCATGAGGGCCCCTTCTCATTCCAAATGACTGATTGCTTGTTGACTATTTTTGTCAAAACCATTGCTTTGACCTCGTTTGGTGTTCAATACTATCACTCAGAAACAGTTCCTGTCATGGGAAATTTTCCAAAGGTGGAGATGCAATGGAGCTCTCGAAACGAATCCGTCGGCCGAAGTGGACCGATGCCAGGCTGCTGGTCGGAGCAGTCCTCGTCGTCGTGGCCATAGTCGCGACCTATCTGCTCATCAGTGCTGCAAACGCAACGACCCGAGTGTGGGTCAGCGCGGTTCCTCTTGTCCCAGGTCAGGTGGTCAGCGCCGAGGATCTGACCGTTGCTGAGGTGAACCTGGCGAATATCGGAGACAAGTACCTGGCTGCCGATGCCGGCTTCCCTGACCAATCGAGTGTGCGAGCCGTGATCGCGGCCGGTGAGCTTCTGCCGGCCTCGGCGCTGGCACCAGTTGCAGAGCTTGAAGGACGGGTCGTAGCGATCGATGTCGCCGGTTCTGTCCCGACGGTCGTCGACACCGGCAGTCTGGTCGATGTCTGGGCTCAACCGGAATCCAAGGGGCTCGATGACGAAGGTATTGATCCGGAGCAGATCGTCACCTCGGCTCCGGTCTCCGACATCAGTCGTGAGGTGGGCAGCTTCGGTGTCGGCGATGGTGCCAGAATCGAAGTCTTCGTCGCCAGCACGGAACTCGCCGATGTCCTCGGCGCCCTCGACGGAAACAGCGTTCTCTCGGTCGTCGGAGCCCCGGCGGAGGTCAGGGCCGAGGGCGGTCAGTCATGACGCAGGTCCTGCTGGCCGTGGACTTCGAGTTCGACCTGATCCTGTTCGAACTTCTCAGCGAGGTCGACGATGTCACCATCGTCGCCCGACCTGCCGACGACGTCGAGCTTCTGGCACTGTGCCGCACCGGCAGCGCCGACGTGGTCATCGTCGGTCAGTACTTCCCAGGACTGGACGCCCAGGTCGTCGCTGCGATCCTCGCAGCAGGAACTGCGGTGTTGGGCTTCGGCAACGACGCAGCAGCCTTGGCGGCACTCGGTATCGGCAGCAGTGTCGCCTCCACCGCAGATGCGGCGGCTGTGGCCCAAGCACTTGCCGACACCCGTGATTCCACTGTCGTTCCTCCCCGACCCATCACTCCGCCCGGATCGCTGAGCGGACAGGGGCGCATCGTCACAGTCTGGGGTACCGGTTCGTCTCCGGGGCGCACTCTGACAGCGGTCAACCTGGGCGATCATGGTGCCAGGCAAGGGCACCGCAGCATCGTCGTCGACGCCGATACCGTATCTGCGATGGTGGCCACGACCCTGGGGCTGACTGAGGAATCGGCGCATCTGGCCAGCCTCTGCCGACTCGAGACAGAGAAGACTCCGCCCCTGGACGTCTCCGCCGTCCCGCATGCTGCGATACGCGATGATTTCCATGCTGTCACCGGACTGACCAGGGCAGACAGATGGCCGGAGGTCCGAGCCTCGGTGCTCTCCGCCGTGCTTGCCCGCTTGGCCAAGATGTTCGACCTCGTTGTCGTCGACGTCTCCGATCGGGTGGATCCGGACGATGACTTCGCCGATCCGTTCTACGATCGACACTGCGCAACTCGGTCCGCACTCGAGGCCGCAGACACTGTGCTGGTCCTGGCCGCAGGCGACCCGATCGGGCTGCAGAGGCTCGTTAAGCTGCTGGGAACCGAAAGGGCGGAGTCGATGGGGTCCAAGATGCGCATCGGGATCACGAAGGTGCGCTCAGGAGCTGTCGGCCATCCCGCCGAGGTGCGGATTCGCGAGGTGCTCGCCAGATTCGTCCGTCGGGACCCCGATTTCATCTTCAATGATGACCGGGTGACGGTCGACGCCGCCATGCTGTCCGGGCACACTCTCCACGAGGAGAATCCGAAATCGGTGCTCAGCCAGCAGATCGCAGCCGCGGTGACCGAACTGCTTCCGGCCCGGAAGCGCTCACGGAAGTCGGGTGCGGGGCGGACGGCGAAATCCCTTTAGGATTGGACCATGTCCATTCGCTGCTATATCCCGACCACACTGACCGCACTTCGCGCAGGACTCGACTCCGTACACGCGGTCACCCCCGACGCCCACAGTCGAGCGGCGGGCGGGGAGGAGCTCGAGGCACGGGAGTTCGACGCGCTGTGCATCGCGGCCGCACTGGCTGCCACCCAGTCGTTCGAAGCCGACGTTGCCTCACCTCGCGCAGTCGTGTCTTACGACGCACCCGACTCAAGTGCTGGTGAAGGACTGGTCGAAGGCTTCGACCTGCTGACCCTCTCCGAGGTCGACATGACATCGGTCGCCAGCATCCACCTCGACGAGGTGGAGATCTGGGAGGAAGCCGCCGACATTGCAGCCGACACGGGCCGCGAAGCAGCGGAGGACCACCTCGGCGACTCCGATCTCCTCTGGTACGACGTCACCGAGCTGCCGGAGCTGCTGCGCGAACGCGGCTGAGCAGCGTCAGGAGCGGTCGAGCTTGACCAGGCGGTCGTCCAGCCGCTTCTCCAGAATGGGCACAACTGCCTGTTCGATCATCGACCCGAAGAGGGGTATCGAGGAACTGACCTCGGCACGTACCGACAGTGAGGTTCCCGAACCCTTCTGCGTGAGCGTGATGAGTGCATCGATCTCTACAGGCACTCCCGCCGCATGCGCGGTCATGCGGATCTCCGCGCTGTCACCGATGACATCGCCGGGAATCATGTAGACCTCGACGAGCTCGGCATCCGCCGGCAGATGAGTGGCCAGAGCCGAGGGCATTTCACCCTTCGGCATCGGAGTCGTCACCGTCATCTCGGTATCGGGATCGATCCGCTTCGCATGGGCTTCGGATCCCAGCGACTGCCAGGTCGAAACATCGGCCAGCCGGAGGAGGAAATCCGACAGGGAGTCCGAGTATTCATGGTTGAGTGTCAGAGTTCGCATAGCTCCAGTTTGCCAGTACATCGACGTCGCGGCACGGCATGGATGTCGGCGTGCCTTTCTCAGCATTTGAGCATAGTGTGGGTGGTGGCGGTTCGGTGTCGAATCGCAGTAAATTTTGCGCGCTGATCATAGAGGTGACATGGTGTCTCAGGTCTCATATTCGGACATTGCAGAAGAGTGGAGGAAGCAGCGGGGACAAGGTGCCCCGGAGAATTTCCTCGAGGCGTACTATCCGCGTTTCGAGCCCGGCAATTCCGAAGCAGGAACAGAGGCACTGGCCGCGGCGGCCGCCTCGCACTACGCATTGGGACTTGAGTACGACGGAAGATCACCGGCGATCTCCATCTACAATCCCGACGTCGACTCTCCCGAGTTCCGTGATAACCATACGGTCATCGCGATGGTCTTGGCCGACATGCCCCACCTCGTCTCCTCGATCGTCAGCGATCTGGCGAACAGTCGCCGCGCCATCCGCCTTGTCCACCACCCGATCATCGCCGTCGAAGGACAGGGTTCCGACCTGTCCGTGATGTCTCGGGCTGAGGCCCCAGCGGTCTCCGCCGATACCGCCGGCATCCCCCTCATCTCCCAGCCCGCCGAGGCGAGCGGGTCCGATCTTCCACAGCAACAGTCCTGGATCCGGCTCGAGATCGACCGACTTCCCGAAGAGGACCTCGCCGAGCTCGAGGACCAGCTGCGCAGCGTCCTAGACTATGTTTCTGCCGCGGCCACCGACGCCAGCGCCATGGCGATCCGAGCCAAGGACATCGCGAAGGAACTGCAGGCACAGCCTCCGCGTCCGGAACTCGCCTCGGAAGCTGAGGCAGCCGCAGAGTTGCTCAACTGGCTTGACGGCCACTTCACCTTCCTCGGATACCGCGAGTACGACTACACTCACGATGAGAGCCAGAGCAGCCTCGAACCCATCGAACACACCTCATTGGGCATCTCCGCTCTGCGCCCGCTGGTGAAGTCCCCGCTGAGCCGGGCCGTGGCAGACAAAGCGTCGGAGACTCATGTGCTCGTGCTGACGAAGGCGAACTCACGTTCACGCGTCATCCGCAGATCTTTTATGGACTACATCGGTGTCAAGACCTTCGATTCGGCCGGTGAGATCGTCGGCGAGCGTCGCTTCGTCGGCGTATTCAAGCCCGAGTTCTACAACGACAGCGTGCTCAACATCCCGGTCATCGACCGTAAGGTGCGCAAGATCCTCTCCGCCAGCGGATTCCCCGCCGGTTCCCATTCGGCGAATGAACTCCTGGGCGTCCTCGAGACCTACCCACGTGATGACCTCCTGCACGATGAGACTGCGACGATCTTCGAGGTCGTCATGCAGATCGTCGACATGCAGGAGCGCCGCCAATCACGTGTCTTTGTCCGCCGTGACCCCTACCAGCGTTTCGTCTCCGTCATCCTCTACCTGCCCCGCGACCTCTATGACACGGCGGCTCGCATGCGGGTCCAGGAGGTCCTGCGGAAGTTCTACCAGGCTGAGAGCGTGGACTTCGATGTGCTGCTGACCGAATCCGCTTTGGCCCGCATTCACTTCGTAGCTCGCGTCGCTCGTGACGTCGAGCTGCCGCAGATCGATCCCGAGACAGTGCAGAAGCGTATCGTCGGAGCCGTGCGCTCGTGGTCCGAAGACGTCCACGCCTTCCTCGCTCCCACGGAACGCGGCGACAACGACAGCTCGGTCGCTCGCGCCAACCGCTGGTCGAAGGCATTCCCACCCAGCTACGAAGAGCATCACTCGCCAAGTGACGCCATCGCAGACGTGGCACGGTTCGAAGCACTGGAGGCCGGACACGGTCCAGCCGTGCGCCTCTACCGCCCGGAGGACTCCTCGGACGCTCCCGTGCGCCTGGCACTCTACCGCCAAGAACGTGTGGGCCTGTCTGAAGTGCTGCCGTTCCTCACCGCCTTCGGAGCAACAGTCCTCGACGAACGTCCTCATGAGCTGGACCTCCTCGACGGGTCGCACCGCTACATCTACGACTTCGGACTCACCTTCCCCGACGGTCTCGACGATGCCGACTGCGAACGGATCTCCGATGCCTTCATCGCCGGATGGGAGGGCAAGAAGGAAGCTGGAGTCTTCGACCGTCTCGTCGTCTGCGGGATGCACTGGAAGCACGTGACGATCATCCGCGCCTTGGGCAAGTACCTGCGCCAAGCCGGTTTCACCTACTCCGACGCTTACGTCGGCGAGGTCTACAGCGACAATCCGGAGATCTCACGACTGCTGGTGGACTACTTCTTCGCGAAGTTCGATCCCTCTGCTGACTCCGCCGGACGCGAAGACAGGATGAGCAAACTCAACGAGTCGGTCGAGGCAGCTCTCAGTGATGTCGCCAGCCTCGATGCGGACCGTGTCCTACGTTCGTCCCTCGAGCTGCTGCGCGCCACCCTGAGGACCAACTACTTCCTCGACGAGTCCGGCGAGCTGCCGACGGCACTTGTGCTCAAGATCCGTGCCAATGAGCTCAGCTTCGTTCCCAAGCCCAAACCGGCACTGGAGATGTGGGTGTACTCGCCTCAGGTCGAAGGCGTGCATCTGCGTTTCGGTACCGTGGCCCGTGGTGGCCTGCGGTGGTCCGATCGTCGTGACGACTTCCGCACCGAGGTTCTGGGTCTGGTCAAGGCTCAGATGGTCAAGAACGCGCTCATCGTCCCGACCGGGGCCAAGGGCGGATTCTTCCCCAAGCAGCTGCCTCCGATGAGCGACAGAGATGCGTGGATGGCCGCTGGTCAAGCCGCCTACGAAGTCTTCATCGAAAGCCTCCTCGAGATCGCTGACAACCTGGTCTACGGTGCCGACGGCACCCAGGAGGTCGTCCACCCGGACCGTGTTGTCCGCCACGACGGCGATGACTATTATCTCGTCGTCGCTGCAGACAAGGGCACCGCACGCTTCTCGGATGTGGCCAACGCCATCGCCGAAAGGCACGACTTCTGGCTCGGTGATGCCTTCGCCTCGGGTGGTTCTGTCGGCTATGACCACAAGAAGATGGCCATCACCTCCCGCGGTGCATGGAAGTCCGTGGAGCGACACTTCCGCGAACTCGGCGTCAACACCGCAGCCGATGACTTCACCGTTGTGGGCATCGGTGACATGAGCGGCGACGTCTTCGGCAACGGCATGCTGCGCAGCGAGCACATCCGGCTCGTGGCGGCCTTCGACCACCGGGATATCTTCCTCGATCCGAACCCGGATGCCGCACGCAGCTTCGTCGAACGTCAACGCCTCTTCGACCTGCCGCGATCAAGCTGGCAGGACTACGATCGGGAGCTCATCTCCACCGGCGGCGGAGTCTTCCCTCGATCGGCGAAGTCCGTGGATCTCAGCCCCGAAGCTGCAGCGGTCCTCGGCCTCGAACCCGGCAAACGCAGCCCCGCCGAGCTGATGTCACAGATCCTCAAGGCCCCGGTCGACCTCGTCTACAACGGCGGCATCGGCACCTACATCAAGTCCTCTGACGAGAGTCACGCCGATGTCGGTGACAAAGCCAATGACAGCATCCGCATCGATGGACGTGATGTGCGCAGCCGGGTCGTCGGAGAAGGCGGAAACCTCGGTGTGACTCAGCTGGGTCGCGTCGAAGCGGCACTGGGCGGCGTGGCCATCAACACCGACGCAGTCGACAACTCGGCAGGCGTGGACAGCTCCGACCATGAGGTCAACATCAAGCTGCTCCTGCGCACTCTGCTCCACAAGGGTGCCTTCGCCGCTGAGGATCGCGAACGAGTGCTGCTGTCCTTCACCGACGATGTCGCCGATCGAGTGCTGGCCAACAACTATGCCCAGAACGTCGTCCTCGGCGAGGCACGGGCACAGACCGAATCCATGTCGGGCACCTACGGCCGGATGCTCAACTACCTGGAGAAGAACGCCGACCTCGATCGCCAAGTTGAGTTCCTGCCGGATGCGCAGGAACTGACCAAGCGTGAGTTCAGCGCCTATGTCTCCCCGGAACTGGCAGTCCTGCTGGCGTACGCCAAGATGCACGCCGCCGATGAGATTCTGGGCAGCGTGGTTCCCGATGAGGAATGGATGAAGCGGGAGCTGACCTCCTACTTCCCCGACTCTCTCGTCGAGAAATACGGAGAGCTCATCCCGGAGCACCCCCTGCATCGGGAGATCGCAACGGCCAAGCTCGTCAACCGGATGATCGACCGAGGTGGACTCACCTACGTCTACCGGATGTTGGAAGAGACACCCGCCTCGGTGCCGCAGATCGCCCGTGTCTTCGTCGTCGTCTCCGAGATCTTCGGACTCGATGATTTCTTCGAAGCGGTGTGCGCACTCGATAACAAGGTGCCTACCGCAGTGCAGGTCCAGCTGCAGCACGCCTATGTGCGTCTGCTCGACCGGTCCTCTCGCTGGTTGGTCCAGCAGGCACCCGACACGCTCGACGTCGACTCTGGCATCGAGATGTATGGCAAGGTCGGCGCGGCACTGCGGGACAGGGTCCCCGACCTCGTCGACGGCTTCGATGCCGAAAGCATGCGGGCCACGGCTCAGGGGTACATCGACGAAGGCGTGCCGAGCGAACTCGCGTGGCGTGCGGCCGCCCTGCTCGACGAGTTCGTCCTCCTCGATGTCGCTCAATTGGCCAACCGGTCGAACGAATCCGCCGAGGACGTCGCTGAGGTGTACTACGCCGTCAACGACACGTTCTCCGGTTCACAGGTGCTCACTCTCATCGGAGGCCTCGACCGCAGCGATCGCTGGTCGGCACTGGCCCGCGGCTCCTTGCGCGATGACTTCTACTCGGCCATCCTCTCGGTGGCCGGAACAGTCCTCGCCGCAACGGACTCGCCGATCTCGGGAACTCCGGATGAGCGTGCCAAGCAGCGCCTGGCCGAGTGGCTCGAACGCAACGAGACCGTGGCTGCCCGCGTGCTCGACACGACCGAAACGATCCTCGGGCTCGATACCGTGACCCAGGCTCCGCTTTCTGTGCTGCTGCGCATGATGCGCGGCGTGGTCCGGTCCTCGGCATGGGAATCGGAGCACGGCGCCTGAGCCGATGATCCCAAGAGATCAGTGATAGCGTCAGTGCAAAGCTGACGTAGGCAGACTCGCCAGGCTGAGTGCCTGGCGAGTCTGCCGAGGTCTGGGCCACCATCATCGGCCTGCGCCGTTGCCCATCCGGAAGAAGAACACAGTGCTCAACGAACTCCTGGCCGCCGAAGGCATCACCGACGAGAATGACGTCGAACACATCCACCTGCTGGTGGGGGACTGGCAGCTCATCTCCGACCTGTCCTTCGCCGACCTCGTGCTGTGGGTGCCGTCGGCCAGCGGTGCCTATACAGTGGTCGCGCACTCGCGCCCGACCACCGGCGCGACTCTGTTCAACCGTGACCTCATCGGAGCTCGGGCCACCGGACTCGAGCGCGAACTCCTGGACGCGACCGTGGACTCCCGTGAGCTGGTGACGAAGGTGGCGCAGGCGAAATCGCTGGGCGTCAATGCCGGCACCGAGGACACGGACGTCTCTGCCGAGGCTGTGCCCCTTGTCCGTGGGGGAGAGACCATCGCCATCATGGTCCGGTACTCCGAAGAGATCCGTCGGCGCGGTTCTTCACGTCTTGAGAAGTTCTACCGCCAGTCTGCGATGTCGTTGCTGACAATGATCGCGCAGGGTGCTTTCCCCGACCGCGAGGCTCCCAGCGGTGCCCGGCATGGTGAACCACGCGTTGGCGACGGAATCTTCATCCTTGACCGCGATTCCCATGTCGAGTACGCGTCACCGAACGCAGTCTCGCTCATGCACCGTCTTGGGCACCGGGGCGAGATCGAAGGGGACTACCTCGCCGAGGTGGTCTCAAGTCTGAGCACGGAGCTGCGTCAGGTCGATGAGACTCTGCCGCTCGTACTCACCGGCCGTGCCCCGTGGCGGACCGAGCTCGAAGTCGGCCGCACGAGTGTGTCGCTGCGGGCGATTCCGCTGACCGATGACGGTACGCGGACCGGCGCGATCGTCCTGGCCAGGGATGTTTCAGAGATCAGACGACGCAAGCGTGAACTGCTCTCCCGCGATGCGATGATCAAAGAGATGCACCACCGGGTCAAGAACAACCTGCAGACCGTTTCAGCACTGCTCCGCCTGCAGACACGTCGGATCGACAGCCCCGAGGCGAAGAG
Organism: Brevibacterium sp. FME17; assembly: GCF_014897515.1. Taxonomy (NCBI): domain Bacteria; kingdom Bacillati; phylum Actinomycetota; class Actinomycetes; order Micrococcales; family Brevibacteriaceae; genus Brevibacterium; species Brevibacterium sp. FME17. The sequence continues at coordinate 80,642 of NZ_JABUYD010000002.1, read as the reverse complement.
CGCTCTGACGGAGGCGATGCGCCGAGTCTCCATCATCGCCGTCGTCCATGATGTGCTCAGCCAGGGCGTCGAGTCGGAGGTCGATTTCGATGAGGTCGTCGACAAGGGGCTGCGTCTGACTCCCGAACTGACGAGCCCGCTGGTGCAGATCAGCCTCAAACGCTGCGGCAGCTTCGGCACGATCTCTTCGGCTGATGCCACCTCGATGGCCTTGGCGATCACCGAACTCATCACCAATGCGATCGAACACGGGTTCCCCGTTTCGGAGCAGGAGAATCTCGCCCCGGGTGAGACCCTCACCGGTCATGTGTGGGTGACTCCGGAACGCGATGGCGATCACCTGCATGTGACGATCGCCGATGACGGCGTAGGACTGGGAGAGAACCACAGTCCGGGCAACGGGTTGGGCACGCAGATCGTGAAGACCCTGGTGTCGGCAGACTTGGCGGGTTCGATCGAATGGAAGGAACGCGAGGGCGGCGGAACTATGGCCCTTCTCGACGTGCCGCTGCGCCCCGACTCCTACGACTGATGGTGCGCCGACGCTCTGAATCGCGTATCGCCTACGGGTGCTCGTAAATCAGCTTGTTGCAGACCGCCGATTCGGCACTGATGGTGCGGGGTGAGTCGGCGACAAGCTGATTTGTCACCGCGGGGGTGAATAGGACCCTGCGGCATGAATTGCAAATTGCGCTATAAGAACGTCTCGTGTTCGAAGCTCGCGGGGAATGCGCCGTGGCCTGAAGCGCTCGGATATGTGCGTACACGATTGAGTCCCTTTTTCGGAATGCGAAGATCTCGTATTCCGAAAAAGGGACTCAAATTGCGACCGACAGTCGCTAGCCGCTGAAAGACTCAGCCGGCGCGACGGGCACGTGCGGCGCGACGTTTGAGCGCACGGCGCTCATCCTCGCTGAGTCCGCCCCAGACTCCAGCATCCTGTCCGGATTCCAGAGCCCACTGCAGGCAGGACTCGACTACTTCACAGCGGCGGCATACAGTCTTGGCCTCTTCGATCTGAAGCAGGGCGGGGCCGGTGTTTCCGATCGGGAAGAACAGTTCCGGATCCTCGTTGAGGCATGCTGCACGATGTCGCCAATCCATGGTGACCTTTCGACGAATTAAGTGAACGCGGTGTACGACACCCAATTCCAGGCGCGCAACTCTCTTACCCAAGGTTCACATAACCGTTTTGGGCACACAAGGGTAATGCAGTGTGAAATTTCTGACAAATATTTTTCTCATTGTCCTGCTATGGGGGCCTTGACGCAAATTCGTCCACTATGCGTCCCCTTGCAGCACTAGGGAACGGCGGCATCATGATGCCACCGCTTCTCTGAAGTCGTGCAATTTCACGGCTAGACTGGCGATGAAACGACTGGTCACCTCGGCGGCGGTCCGAAGTTGCCGCGGTGTCAGTCGACACCGAGAATCGAATCGCACTGTGAAGCAACCGTGAACCAATGGAGGACTCATGACAACAGACAATCTGACCCATGCCCGCATCATCTCGGTCGGTGGGCACACCCCGCAGGTCGATCCGGGTGCGTTCATCGCCGCCGGTGCCACGCTGGTCGGCGATGTGAGGGTGAAGAAGGGTGCCAGCGTCTTCTACGGCTGCGTGCTCCGCGCAGAGGCCGCCCCGATCACCATCGGCGAGGACTCGAACGTGCAGGACAACACGGTCATGCACACGGATGAAGGCAAGCCCGTGGTGATCGGTGCACGAGTCTCCATCGGACATCAGGCTCTTGTCCATGGGGCTGTGGTCGACGATGACGTCCTCATCGGCATGCACGCCACCGTCCTCAACGATGCCCATGTGGGTTCCGAATCGCTCGTTGCCGCAGGGGCGATCGTCCTCGAAGGCACCGATATTCCGCCACGGTCGCTCGTGGCAGGAGTCCCGGCGAAGGTGCGCAGAGAGATGACAGATGACGGTGTTGAGAAGGTGCGCCAGAACGCGCAGTCTTATCTGCGCCTGTCCGCACTCCACCGTGATACAGCTGAAGTCGTCGACGGACTCTGAGCCACTCCGGGTTCTGCATCGCCTTGAAGTCTGAGATGCTTCGGTCTCAGATGCATTCGATGGCCCCTGCGAACCAGCGCATCGGTGGTTGTCGGAACCGAAGCGTCCATTCGCCCTCTCGTCCGCTATTTGAGAGGATTGCTCTGTGAACACTGAATTTGAATCCACTGCAGATCGAGTCGTCATCATTGGTGGTGGCCCAGGCGGATACGAAGCCGCACTGGTTGCCGCCCAGCTGGGTGCGGACGTGATGCTCATCGAGCGCAACCGTTGTGGTGGGGCCGCCGTCCTCACAGACGTTGTACCGTCCAAGTCGCTCATCGCCACGGCCGAGATGATGGAAGAGATCGGCCGCTCGGACAGCCTGGGCATCCGCATCTACGACAGTGAGGGCGACGATGGCGATACGGTCATCGCCGACCTCAAGGCAGTCAACAAGCGCATCCTGTCCCTGGCCGACGCTCAGGCCAACGACATCTACGAAGGTCTCACCCGCGCCGGTGTGAAGGTGATCCAAGGAACCGCGACACTGGCCGACCGTGACCATGTCGATGTCGTCGAAGAAGGCGGCACGGAGTACACGCTCGAAGCGTCGACTATCCTGCTGTCTGTGGGCTCCCACCCTCGTGAGCTCGACTCCGCCAAGCCGGATGGAGAGCGAATCCTCACCTGGACTCAGCTCTACGGGCTCGATGAGCTGCCCGAGCACCTCATCGTCGTCGGTTCCGGTGTCACCGGTGCGGAGTTCGCATCTGCCTACCGTGCACTGGGAACGAAGGTCACTCTCGTCTCCTCCCGTGAGAAGGTTCTGCCCGGTCAGGACGAGGACGCAGCCGACGTGTTGGAGTTCGTGTTCCGCAATAAGGGCATGAACGTCCTCTCCCGCTCACGTGCCGACTCGGTCACGCGGACCGAAGACGGAGTCGAGGTGGTTCTGTCCGATGGACGTCGAGTCGAAGGCTCACACTGTCTGATGGCGGTCGGTTCCATCCCCAACACCGATGATTTGGGGCTGAAGACCGCGAAGATCAAGGTCAGCGACTCCGGTCATATCAAGGTCGACGGAGTTTCGCGCACCTCCCGCGCAGGCGTATACGCTGCCGGTGACTGCACCGGAGTGCTGCCCCTGGCCTCCGTGGCGGCAATGCAGGGTCGGATTGCGATGTTCCATGCGCTCGGCGATGCCGTGCAGCCACTGAAGATTCGTCACGTGGCATCAAACGTGTTCACAGCCCCTGAGATTGCGACCGTCGGCTTCACCCAGTCCGACTATCGCGAGAACTCGACTGACATCGATACGGCGATGCTGCCACTGGACACGAACCCTCGCGCCAAGATGCTGGGCATCAAGGACGGATTCGTCAAGCTCTTCGCCCGCCGAGGTTCGGGTTCGATTCTGGGCGGTGTCGTCGTTGGTCCCCGTGCCAGTGAGCTCATCCTGCCCATCACCATGGCCGTGGAGAACCGCCTGACAGTCGATCAGCTCTCCGCATCGTTTGCCGTGTACCCGTCGGTGAGCGGATCCCTGACCGAGGCTTCACGGCAGCTGCACCGCCATCTGTAGGAGAATTCTTTCTCTGAAGTGTCGATATCGAGGTCCTTCACCCGTCAGTATGGTGTTAGGCACCTTCGCCTGACGTGCTCAGCTCAAGGCTGGCGCACATTTGACGCAAGGAGAGAGACATGAAGTACGTACTTCTGCTCATGGGAAATGCTGGCGACGCCGAATGCGGTGCTGATGAGGGACCTGATCCCAGTGAGTTCATGGCCTTCGACGAGGAGATCAACGCCGCAGGCATCGTCGTCGGCGGATTTGCCCTCGAAGGTCCCGAGACCGGTGTGCGGGTCAGTACCCGGGCCACTGAAACAATCGTCACGTCGGGGCCTTTCGCCGAAGGCGGGGAATTCGTCGGCGGAAGCTACGTTATCGAAGTCGCCGACATCGACGAGGCGATCGCATGGGCTAAGAAGAGTCCGGGCTCCACGCTCGGTCACATCGAGATACGGCCTCTTGCCGATTACTGATGGTCTCCGCAGGCACAGCCGAGCAGCTGGCAGTCGCCCAGATCCTTCGCACCATCGATGCCGAGGATCGTGGGCGACTGCTTGCAGCTCTGGCAACACAGTTTCGTGATCTCGACCTAGCCGAGGACGTCCTCCAAGAGGCCATGGTGCGCGCATTGGAAACGTGGGCCAGCCGGGGCGTGCCGCAGAATCCGCGGGCATGGCTGCTCACGGTCGCGAAGAATCGAGCACTCGACATCATACGCTCTGACGCGGTGAAGGCACGCCGACTTGCGAGTGTTCCAATCGAACACCAGGATACCGGTGGTGATCACCTGGACCATGCAGTCCGCCTCGGCGACGAATTGAGTTCTGTGAACATTCCCGACGAACGACTTGGCCTGTTCTTCACCTGCTCACACTCGACGTTGAAGGAACGGGAGAAGATTGCTCTGATCATGCGCTTCCTCGCGGGTCTGAGCACAGTCGAGGTTGCGGCAGCGTTCCTCGTGGATACAAGGACGATGCAGCAGCGGATCGTCAGAGCCAAGAAGCGTATCACCACGACGGGCATTCCCTTCGGCAGACCCAGCACGGAACAATTGCGCGAGCGCCTTCCCGGTGTGCTGCGCGTCGTCTACCTCATCTTCACTCAGGGGTACACACCAACGACCGGCAGCGCACACAGTCGAACCGATCTGCAGGAGGAAGCGATAGCACTGGCACGACTGCTGGTGACGCTGGTGCCGCACGAGACCGAGGCCAGAGGCCTGCTCTCACTGCTGTTGCTCACGGCGTCCCGAGCGCAGGCACGAACTGACTCAGCCGGTGTGCCGGTTCCCCTGGCAGAGCAAGATCGCAGATCGTGGGATTCGCAGCTCATTGCCGAAGGGCTGAGCTTGGCGCTGACGGCCGCAGGAGAGACTGAAGCCGGCCCCTACACAGTGCAGGCAACGATCGCGGCGCTTCACGCCGAAGCCGCCACCTATTCGGAGACCGACTGGGAACAGATACTCGTTCTCTACGGCATTCTCTCAAGACTGGAGCCTGGGCCTGTTGTGTCGCTGAACCGAGCCGTGGCCATGGGGAAAGCAAAGGGGCCAGAGGCCGGACTCAACGCACTCGAGGAACTGGCCGCGCATCCAGGGTTGGAAGACTATCGCCCCTTCCATATTGCGCATGCCCTCACACTCAATGAATTGGGGATGCCCGAACAGGCAGAGAGAGCCTTCAGGAAGGCACTGGGCTGTCTGGGAAATGACGCCGAATCAGACTACATCGAGACTCAGATCAGGGATCTGCTGTCCGGAAAAGATCTCAGGCGGCGAAGCGGATGATCGGCTCGCCCGACCTCACTGCGACACCGGAGTCGACAAGCACCTCGGAGACGGTTCCGGAATGACCGGCCTTGAGTGGCTGCTCCATCTTCATCGCCTCGATCACGGCCAGAGTGTCGCCGGCCTCGACCGTGTCACCGGCAGCGACAGCCACCGACACGATCGTTCCCTGCATGGGGGCGTTGAGCGAGTTCGAATCGTCGGCCAGCTGAGCTCCCTTGCGGCTGAGGCTGCGCTTGCGGCGCGGCACAGTGGGGCTGGGGACATGCCCGAGGTCCGAGATGACGTCCTTGGGGACCGAAACGGTCATCCGACGGCCATCGACCTCGACCACAACACTGAAACTATCGGTTGCTGTGCTCATCTGATCTCCTGTTTGCGGGTCGGCGAGTGGATTCACGAACGTGGTTTCGAGCCAATTCGTCCAGACCTCGAAGTCCTGAGCGAAGGCCTTCTCTGAGACGAGAACACGGTGGAGGGGCAGCAGAGTCGATACGCCCTCGATGCGGTATTCGTCCAAGGCGCGTCGGGCCCGCGCCAGCGCCTGGTTCCTGTCGGTTCCGGTGATGATGAGTTTGGCCAGCATCGGGTCGAAGTCCGTGCCGACGACGCTGCCTTCGCCGATGCCGGAGTCCAGGCGCACGCCCGGCCCGGCTGGAGCCCGGTGGTTCTTCACTGTTCCTGTGGCAGGGAAATACGTTGTGGGGTCTTCGGCGTTGATCCGGAACTGGATTGAGTGACCACGGACCTGTGGGAATACCTCCGGCAGGTGTTCTCCCGAGGCGATGCGCAGCTGCCACCCGACGAGGTCGACTCCTGTGACCTCTTCTGTCACGGTGTGCTCTACCTGGATGCGCGCATTGGCTTCCATGAAGATAATGGTGCCGTCTGCACCCAATAGGAACTCGCATGTGGCAGCGCCTACATAGCCGACATGGGCGAGGACTCGGATGGAGGCTTCGGTGACGAGGCGTTCCTGGTCGGAGCTGAGGAACGGCGCTGGCGCTTCCTCGACGATCTTCTGGTTCCGGCGCTGCAGAGTGCAGTCGCGGGTCGACAGCACATGCACGTTGCCATGGGCGTCGGCAAGGCACTGCGTCTCGATATGGCGCGGGCGCACGATCTGCTTCTCGATGAGACATTCGCCGCGTCCGAAGGCGCTGAGCGCTTCACGGGTGGCCGCGGTGTAGGCGGTCTCGAGATCCTCGGCTGCAGCACAGGCGCGAAAGCCGCGCCCGCCGCCGCCGTGCACGGCCTTGATGACGACGGGATAGCCGATCCGCTGGGCCACCTCGGCGGCCTCTGCGAGATCCGCGACGGCACCGTCGGAGCCGGGAGCTACCGGAGCGGAAACCGCCTCGGCGACTTCGCGAGCTCCGGACTTGTCGCCCAGGAGCTCGATCGCCGACGGGGGAGGACCGATCCAGGTCAGGCCGGCATCGATCACGGCCTGGGCGAACAGTGCATTCTCCGCCAGATAGCCGTAGCCAGGGTGGATCGCATCGGCGCCTGAGCGCTTGGCCAGGGCGAGGATCTTGTCGATGTCGAGGTAAGTCTCCCCGGGGCCGGATCCGTCGAGGAGCCAGGCATCGTCGGCCAGGTGCACGAAATCGGCGTCCGAGTCCGCGCGGGTGTAGACGGCGATGGCTTTGACACCGAGGTCGCGTGCCGCCCGGATGATGCGCAGTGCAATCTCACCGCGGTTGGCGATGAGGACGCGACGCACAGCAGCTGTGGGGACGCGAGTGTGCAACGGTGCAGGCGACTGTTCGGGGAGAACTGTGGTCATGGCGCTCCTTTGTATGATCACAGAACAATTTAGAGATCGGCACCAAGCGTTTGTAGGTCAGAGATAAAAACATAGGCCGAAAACTTCAATGGCTTCGGGCGTGTTCGACCGCTGTCAGCGATTCTACTCGCGTAGGGACCACAGATCGGGCCAGAACAGGCCCGCGTCGCGGACCAATTCACGGACCACGGGAAGACTGAGACCGAGGACTGTGAGATGGTCACCTGCAAGCCGTTGGACGAATGCACCGCCGTACCCGTCGATGGTCAGTGCACCGGCCACGTGGAAGGGCTCCTCGGTCGCGATGTAGGCCTCGAGCTCATCGGGTGTGGGTTCGCCGATGAGCACCGAGGTCGTCGATCGCTGCGACCGGATGTCGACGAGTTCGAAGTTCGCTGTCGCCGGGTCCGCGCGTTTGAGTACGGCCAGCGTGTGCCCCGAGTGCAGAGCGGTCCACTCTCCTGCAATGTCTGCCCACACCTGGCGTGTGCGCTCAGCCGTTCCGGGTTTCCCGATCGCCTGTCCTTCATATTCGAGCAGCGAGTCCCCGGCGATGATCACCGCGGTGTCCGCTGAATCCAGCTGTGCAGGGGGAGAGGCGAGCACACGGTCGATGACGGCACGGGCTTTCGCCTGGGACAGTGCAGTGGTGAGATCGGCAATGCTGCCTTCGAAGGTGGCCTCGATTGCGGGCTCGTCGACCTCGGAGACGATGATGATCGGGTCGATTCCCGATGCGGTGAGAACCTGCCGACGGGCCGGGGACTGTGAGGCGAGGACGACGGGGATCATGAGAAGGCCTCGGTCCCGAGCACAGGATCGACGCCTTGCTCAGGTTCCGGCTGGGGCTGTGTCTTTGTTTCTGTCTGTGCCTCTGCCTGTGGTTGAGGAGCGGGCCTGCGCGCGGCCTCGCCCTTTTCCGGGATATCGAGGCTGCGGTCGACTTCGATGGGAGCCTCGATCCGATCGGCAATCGCGGCTAGGACGGTCGAGGACAACTGGGCATAGCCCAGGGTGCTGGGAAAACGCCCGGACTCATTGAGCAGCGATTTGCGTGTGGTCCCACTCAGAGAACCTGTGGCCCGCAGCGGAGTGGCGCGAGCGGCCAGTGCGGCCAGCCACTGCGAACCGGCGAGCACGCGCGAGGTTCGGCGCAGCGAAGTCTTGAGCGGGTCACGCAGCCCCGGAAGGCCGCCGAGGTTGGGGCAGACCAAGACGAACACCGTGTACCTGCCCTCGCGCTGGAGTCGATTGATCGCTTGGGTGAGGACGGGGATGCCGATGGTGCCGTGAATCGGGTGGATGATGTCGCCTGTGCCGATGGAGATGATCGCGAATCGACGCTGCTCGGTCCAGGAATCGGAGAGCTGACGCGAGAGCCAAGCGGAGCGCAGGATCTCATCGACTTGGCGGGGCAGATCTTCGGACAGGGCTGAGGGGAGCGCAGTGGACTGGACCCGAACGGTGGTGCCGAGGATGCGGCCAAGGCCACGAGCGATGAGATTCGGGGGAGCCGTCAGGGGGTCGTCGACGTCAATTCCGCAGAGCCAGGAATCGCCGATGATCGCCAGCGCAGCGGAATCCTCATCATCGTAATTGCGTGGTGGAGCGACAGCCTCGGCGACGGTGGAATACGTGCGCTGTGCGTCGTCGTCGAACGCCTTGCGGAGTGCGCCAGCCTGGTGGCGGAGGAGACCAACGGCCGACGCGCCGACACCTACAGCGGTCCCCGTCATGGTGGCCAAGGTGTACAACATGCGTTTTCCCACGAATTTCCCTCCTTTAACCGTCATCATTGCACTTCCCAGAGCCTGTCAACAACTATTGTTGAGTTATGTCTGACAATGAGAAGAAGCAATCCTCGAACCGGTTCCGTGGGGCCTGGGACGCGTTCCGCAAAGGCCGAAACGATGGCCGATCCACACCTTCTGAACCCGCCTCTCGTGTGCAGGACGTCAGCGCCGAGGAGATCGCGCACAGCCGTATCGAAGCCGAAGCTGTTCCCTATGTGGCACCGGGCCTCAAGCTCGCAGCCGCATGGTCGTGGCGGTCGCTTGTCGTGCTCGTTGCCATCGGCGTTGCGTTCTGGCTGTTGGCGAAGATCTCGAGCGTCGTTCTGCCGGTCCTCATCGCCCTCCTGCTCACGGCCCTCTTGGCGCCGTTCACCACCTGGATGGTGAAGAAGGGGCTGCCTCGAGTCGCCGCCGCTCTCATCGCGTTCCTCGGTTTCATCATCGTCGTCTCGGGGCTCTTCACCTTGGTCGGCCAGCAGATCTACTCCGGAATGCCGGACCTCGTCGACCAGGTCATCACCGGGTTCGCCGGAATCAGCGACTGGCTGTCCACCAGACCATTCGGTCTGGACGCGTCGACGATCACCCGTTATATCAACGATTCACTCGATGCGGCCACGAACTTCTTCCAGAACAACAGTTCCCAGCTGCTCGGCGGCGCCCTGCAGGCGACGTCGTCGGTCGGCACCTTCCTCACGGGTGCCGCCGTGTGCCTGTTCGCCACCTTCTTCTTCCTCTACGACGGAGAGAAGATCTTCCGCTGGGCGATGCGCCTGCTGCCTCTGCCGGCTCAGCCCATTGCCACCGGAGCTTCGGAGCGTGGCTGGACCACCCTCGTCCAGTACGTGCGTGTGCAGGTCCTCGTGGCCGGCGTCGACGCCATCGGCATCGGCATCGGTGCGGCGTTCCTCGGAATTCCGCTGGTCATTCCGATGACAGTGCTGGTGTTCCTGGCTTCGTTCGTCCCAGTCGTCGGTGCGATTGCCTCCGGTGTTGTGGCGGTGCTTGTCGCGCTGGTCTCAAGCGGGCCGGTCAGTGCCGTCATCATGCTGGCCGTGGTCATCGCAGTGCAGCAGATCGAGAGTCAGGTCCTGCAGCCGTTCCTCATGGGCAAGGCCGTGTCCGTTCACCCCTTGGCAGTCATACTCGCGGTGACCGGCGGTGGTTTCCTGTTCGGCATCGTCGGAGCACTGTTCGCTGTTCCCATGGTCGCCGTCCTCAACACAGTCGTGACCTACATCGTCCGAGCCAAGAATCCGAACAATCCCTCCGACGGTGAAGACGACGAGGCGACGGTCGTGCTGGAGCGGGCGAAGAACAAACTCGACACCGCCGTCCGCGAGGCTGCGGTGGAGACATCTGAGGGTGAATCGCCGAAAGGCAATGACGAGACCGAGTGATCCGGACTGTGCGGCTTGAGCCGCACGATGAATAGAGAAGTGGGCGGGTGATCATCACCCGCCCACTGCTCTATGTTGCTTTATGGCTGTCCCCGAATGGGGAGTTTCGATCAGCCGGAGAAAGGTTCGATGCTCTTGACCTCGACCTTGATCTCCTTGCCGTTAGGCGCTTCGTAACTGGTCTTTCCGCCGACGGTGATACCGAGTACAGCGGCGCCCAGTGGGGACTTCTCCGAAAACACGTCGATATCCGAATCGCCGGCGATCTCACGGCTGCCCAGCAGGAACCGCATGTCGTTTCCGGCCACCTTCGCGGTGACGACGGAACCGGGGGACACGGTCTTCCCATCGCTGCTGCTGGATCCGACCTTCGCAGACTGCAGGAGCACCTCGAGCTGGCGAATGCGTGCCTCTTGTTTGCCCTGCTCCTCGCGCGCCGCGTGGTAGCCGCCGTTCTCCTTCAAGTCACCCTCGTCGCGGGCGGCTTCGATCTTCTCAGCAATCTCTGCACGTCCCGGTCCGGAGAGGTGTTCAAGTTCCTGCGACAGGCGGTCGAAGGCTTCCTGAGTCAACCATGTTTCTTCCTGGGTGACATCCTCGGTCATGGGTTCTCCTTCTTCGGTTCGGTGCGCTGTCAGGCGCGTCAGGCAACGAAAAACCGGGCGTTGGGTACGCCCGGATGTTGAATGAAACTACAGTCTAACGCATCTGCACGCGAAAACGATGATCTCCGTCACGCGCACCTACACCTGTTGTGGACGGTGCGGCCGGGCCGGAGGTGCGGAGTCCGGGCTTCGTTATTCGAACCAGCAGGAGTCGGCGTGGCCAGAGGAAGCGAGCTGCGTCGTGGCCAGATCGATGTCCATCTGCCGGGGCGAATTCGGATCGGCGGCGGGATCTGCGGGGAGAATGATCTCGGTGAAGCCGACAATGGCCTCGTACTCGTTCGTGGCCTGCACGATACAGTGCACATCCCGATCCTGATCAGGAAATATTGCCACTGTGACCTGTGTTGAAGAAGAGTCGACAACTGAATAGTTCAATGTCTTGGGAGTCGTGGGGTTGGTCTGTGGACGAAAGGCCACAAACGCAATCGCGATGATCAGGGCAGAGACGATGACGACGGCGATGATCTTGGCAGCTTTTCCGAGATGCCGTTTGGGCTCGCGGACACGGCCGTATCGATCATCATGCAGTGGTTTTTCCACTGTTACCTCAGTCATTGAATTCCTCATCTACGAACATTGCGCACTAACCTAGAGTAGTCGATCCGTCTCCTGCGATCATTTCAGCCATTGCGCAGGAAACGGAACGTCACCAGGCTGAATCGAAAGGGACACACCAAACATGACTTCGCTTCCTTACCATGGACTGCGTCTGCTGACGGTTCATGCTCATCCTGACGACGAATCCTCGAAGGGCGCGGCGACGAGCGCGAAGTACGCCTCGCTCGGAGCCAGGGTCCTCATCGCCAGCATGACCGGTGGTGAAGCCGGAGACATCCTCAATCCCGCCTTGCTGCAGAGCCCGAAGGCCAGCCGCGACATTGCCGGCCTTCGTCGCGAAGAGATGGCCACGGCCGCAGCGGCTCTGGGTGCCGAACATGTATGGGTCGGACACGTCGACTCGGGTCTGCCCGATGGTGATTTCGACAATCAGACACCTCCCGGATGCTTCTATCGTGTTCCCGACGAAGTGGCCATGCTGCCGCTGGTGCACATCATCCGCAGCTTCCGCCCACAGGTTGTGACGACCTACGACGAACTGGGCGGATACCCTCACCCGGATCACATCAAGAACCACGCCGTGACGATGGCGGCAGTAGCGGCCGCAGCAGACCCTGAGAAGAACCCGGAACTCGGCGAGCCCTGGCAGGTTGAGAAGGTCTACTACAACCAGGATCTGTCCGCGAAGAAGTGGGTCACCATCCACGAGAAGATGACCGAGGCGGGTCTCGAGTCTCCTTTCGCCGACCACATCGAGGACTTCAAGAAACGCGATGCCCAGCGGGTCAACTGGTTGAGCACGACGATCGACTGTGCAGAGTTCTTCCCGTCCCGTGACCGGGCTCTGCTGTCCCACGCCACACAGATCGACCCTGAGGGCGGGTTCTTCTCCGCCTCACGCAAAGCCGCGCGGACGTATTGGCCGACCGAAGAGTTCGAACTGGCCATCGACAATACCGGTCGGACGCGTCTGACCCCCGGCGTTGATTTTCAAGAGACCGATCTCTTCGCCTCGGTGACCATGGATGATGGCCGCAAGGTACCGGCAGAGGGCATGCTGCCTGCATCGCCAGATCAGTACGAAGACGATTATGACGAAGCGACAGGTGAGAGCGCATGATTCTGGCAGCAACGCAGGGCGCGACCCCCAGCAGCGGCCCGGACCCCGATCTGGTCACCCCCGGCACGATCGGCTTCGTGTCGACGTTGGTGATCGTCATCGTCGTGATCTTCCTCATTCGTGATGCGCTCAAACGAGTGCGGCGAGTGCGCGCACGAGCCCATGCCGATGACGCGTATCCGATCCCGATGCGCAAGCATGCTGTGCCCAACCAGTCAAAGCTCTCCGGAGAGTCTGCACCGGCTGCAGAAGATGAGACGGCGGTCGAGGACGAGGACCGGAAATCAGAGCAGAACGACCTTGAGCCGAGCGACCCTGAGTCGAGTGACTCAGAGCAGAGTGATCCTGCCCGGTCGCAGGACTGACCGGCAGACGCTCAGTAAGCGGCCATCGCTGATCAGTAAGCTGCCACCGCTGCGACGAGAAGCGCCGCGAGATGGCAGCCGTAGCCGGCGATCGTGAGAATGTGGAAGATCTCGTGGAAGCCCAGCCACTTCGGTGAGGGGTTGGGCTTCTTGATCCCATAGATCACGGCACCGACGATATAGCAGACGCCACCCGCTACGACGAGGATGCCCACCGCAGGGTTGCTCACCCACATCTGTGGAATGTAGCCGACTCCGGCGACACCGAAGCCCACATAGATGGGTACGAAGAGCCACCTCGGCGCGGTTGTGAAGATGGTCCGGAAGGCAACTCCCAGGATCGCTGCGCCCCAGAGGACGGACAGCAGCAGGATAGTCTGGTCTGTCCGCAGCATCAGCACCGCCAGAGGCGTGTAGGTGCCGGCGGTGATGAGGAAGATGTTCGCGTGGTCGAGTCGACGGAGGATCAGCCGGGCTCGAGTCCGCCATCGTCCCCGGTGGTAGACGGCAGAGGTCCCGAAGAGCAGCATCCCGGTGATGGCGAAGATGGAAGCCGCGATCCGAGACTCGATGGTTGGGGAGATGATGACCAGAGCCAAGCCGCCGAACATCGCCAGGGGAAACGCTCCTGCGTGGAACCAGCCGCGCAGTTTGGGTTTGACCTGACCAGCCAGTTTGTCCAACTCACGCCGCAGGGCGGAGCGTCTGCGGGCTATGTGCACAGGGTAGCCTGAGCGCGACTCCTCCGAGGGTGTGGAGTCGACTGACCTCTGACCTTCGGAGCCGGCCGAGGATGGTTCAGTGACTGGATCATTCATGACTCCAGGATATCGACCTCAGCTGTGGGATCGTTCAACGGTACCCACAGGTAACCGCTGAGAACGCGAAGCCGTTCGGGATAGTACTGTGTAAGGTGGTCGAACCGACCGCAATTCGAGTGTGAAAGAGGACAGTGTGGCGCGACCGGTGAGCCTGCTCTACCGTCTCTACGAGCGGCGGCTCCTGCGCGAGCTGGACAAATCTGTACCTGTACCGAGGCATGTCGGTGTCATCACCGACGGCAACCGCCGTTGGGCGAAGGAATTCGGTGCCACCACCGCTGACGGTCACCGTGCTGGAGCCGAGAAGATCGTCGAGTTCCTCGGCTGGTGCGATGAGATCGACGTCGATATCGTCACGCTCTACGTCCTGTCCAAGGAGAACCTCGCCAGATCCGCCGAGGAAGTCGAAGTTCTCATCGAGATCATCTCCGACCTGGTCGAGAAGATCGCAGCCCTGAACGGCGTGAGGGTGCAGTTGGTCGGGGACCTGGAGATCCTGCCACCGGGCCTGCGGGCCCGTTTGGAAGCGGCCACTTCGGCGGGGGACTGCCAGATGCGCGTGAACGTCGCTGTCGGCTACGGCGGACGGCAGGAGATCGTCAACGCGGTGAAGTCCCTGCTGCGCCTGCGCACGGACGAGGGCACTGACCTGGAGACGATCATCTCCGAACTGTCCCCACAGCAGATCAGCGAACACCTCTACACCAAGGGGCAGCCAGACCCCGATCTCATCATCCGCTCCTCCGGCGAGCAGCGCCTGTCCGGGTTCCTGATGTGGCAGAGCGCCTACTCGGAGTTCTATTTCTGCGAAGCGTACTGGCCCGATTTCCGCCGCACCGACTTCCTGCGCGCCGTCCGTGACTACGGACTGCGCCAACGCCGCTTCGGAAAATAGGCTTCGGGCCGTCACCGGTTCATGCGAAGTTCACGACCACGACTTTCCCGAACACGCGTGCCGTTGCCTGCCTAGCCCCGAATCGGGGTTAGGTTGGCAGTAGTTGGTCGACACCAACCCGAGATCGGGGGATGTCAGGACTCGGATCTCGGCGGTACTCACGCCACAGGGGTCCTCATGACCGCACACGTCCACACTTACGTTCTCGACACCTCGGTGCTGCTTTCCGATCCGGGTGCCCTGTTGAGATTCGCAGAACACCAACTCGTCATTCCGCTGGTCGTCGTCTCCGAGTTGGAAGCCAAACGCAATCATCCGGAACTTGGTTTCACCGCTCGCAAAGCACTGCACATCCTCGATGACTTCCGGTCCGAATTCGACCGACTCGATGAGCCGATCCCGGTCGGTGATGCCGGCGGCACATTGCGTGTTGAGCTCAATCACGTCGACGCCTCGACGATGCCGATCGGCTTCGACCGGTCGGAGAATGACACTCGCATCCTCGCCGTCGCCCGGAACCTGGCAGCTGAAGGCCAGGACGTCATCGTGGTCACGAAAGACGTGCCGATGCGTGTGAAGGCCTCGGCGCTCGGGCTGCAGGCCGAAGAATATCTGGCGGAACTGGCCACCGACTCCGGGTTCACGGGGATGAGCGAGCTGTCTCTGGACGAAGACGAGATGTCGCAGTTCTATGAGCAGGGGTGGGCAACCACCGAGGCGGTCACAGATGAGGTCGTCAACACCGGCGTGGTCATCACCTCACCTCGTGGTTCCGCACTCGGCCGGGTGCGACCAGGCAACCGGGTGTCGTTGGTGCGCGGTGACCGTGACATCTTCGGAGTCCATGGACGGTCCGCCGAGCAGCGAGTGGCCATCGACATGCTCCTAGACGATGCACTGGGAATCGTGTCCTTGGGAGGTCGAGCCGGAACGGGGAAGTCCGCACTCGCACTCATGGCGGGACTGCAGAAGGTACTCGAAGAGGGCAAGCATTCGAAGGTCATGGTCTTCCGCCCGATCTATGCCGTCGGCGGCCAGAGCCTCGGTTTCTTACCCGGCAGTGAGGGCGAGAAGATGAACCCGTGGGCCGAGGCGGTCTTTGACACGCTTGGTGCGCTGGTGAGCAAGAACGTGATCGAAGAGGTGATGAACCGCGACCTGCTCGAGGTTCTGCCTCTGACCCACATTCGGGGCCGATCCTTGCATGATGCGTTCGTCATCGTCGACGAGGCCCAATCGTTGGAGCGCAACGTGCTGTTGACCGTGCTCTCACGCATCGGCATGAACTCGAAGGTGGTGCTCACCCACGACGTCGCTCAGCGGGACAATCTGCGGGTGGGCCGACATGACGGTGTGGCGGCGGTGATCGAGAAGCTCAAGGGCCACGATCTCTTCGCCCATGTGACGCTGACGAGATCGGAACGCTCCGAGATCGCGGCTCTGGTCACCGATGTGCTCGAAGAGTTCGATCCCTTCCGCTCCTAGCACGCGGTGAACGCGAAGGGGCCCGGTGGCCGAACGTGATGTTCCGCCGCCGGGTCCCTTGGCCGTGTAGCTGAGGTGAAGCCGTGTGATTTACTTGTAGTTTCCGATCATCGTGGTGACATCGAGTGCCTTGTCGAGGTCGGCCTCGGTGATGGAGCCGTCGGAGACGAAGCCGAGGTCGATGGTGGCTTCCTTCACGGTCATCTTGTTCGCCACAGCGTGCTTGGCGATCTTCGCCGCCGATTCGTAGCCGATGACCTTGTTCAGAGGAGTCACGATGGACGGGCTTGCCTCGGCGAGGAAGCGGGCACGCTCCTCGTTGGCCTGGAGTCCGTCGATCATCTTCTCGGCCATCACAGTCGAAGAGTTCGCGAGCAGACGGATGGATTCGAGCAGATTCGACGCCATCACAGGGATGCCGACGTTGAGTTCGAAGGCTCCGTTGGTCGAGGACAGTGCCACGGTGGTGTCGTTGCCGATGACCTGCGCGGCGACCTGAATGGTGGCTTCGCAGATGACCGGGTTGACCTTGCCGGGCATGATCGAGGAACCCGGCTGCAGGTCAGGAATGGCGATTTCGCCGAGGCCGGTGTTCGGGCCCGATCCCATCCACCGCAGATCGTTGCAGATCTTCATATAGCCGTAGGCGATGGTGCGCAGCTGGCCCGAAGCCTCAATGAGTCCGTCGCGGTTGGCCTGAGCCTCGAAGTGGTTGCGTGCCTCCGTGATCGGAAGACCGGTCTCCTCAGCGAGGATCTCGACGACTCGAGCGGAGAAACCGTCCGGTGTGTTGATTCCGGTGCCCACTGCGGTGCCGCCCTGCGGAACCTCAGCGACGCGAGGCAGCGAAGCCTCGATGCGCTCGATGCCGTATCGAACCTGGGCAGCATAGCCGCCGAATTCCTGTCCCAGCGTCACCGGGGTGGCATCCATGAGGTGGGTGCGGCCCGATTTGACGATCGAAGCGAATTCCTTCGCCTTCTTCTCCAGCGAGACAGCGAGCGTCTCCATCGCTGGAATCAGCGAGTTGACCAAGGCCTGGGTTACGGCGACGTGCACCGAGGTGGGGAACACGTCGTTCGAGGACTGGGAAGCATTGACGTGATCATTGGGGTGAACGTCGATGCCCTGGGATTCGAGGGCCTTCGTCGCCAGGGAAGCCAGGACCTCGTTGGTGTTCATGTTCGAAGATGTTCCCGAACCGGTCTGGAACACGTCGATGGGGAAGTGGGCGTCGTATTCGCCGGCGATGACCGCCTCGGCGGCCTTCTGGATGGCTCCAGCCCTGTCAGCGTCAAGGACTCCGAGTTCGAGGTTGGCCTTCGCAGCCGCCTTCTTCACCTGGGCCAAAGCGGCGATATGAGCCGACTCCAGGGTCTTGCCCGAGATCGGGAAGTTCTGCACGGCGCGCTGTGTCTGTGCGCTGTACAGGGCATCTTTGGGAACCTTCACTTCTCCCATGGTGTCGTGCTCGATGCGAAATTCTTCGCTCATAGTTGTCCTTTCCGACATGATGTCTGGGCTGTTGGTCATTGTGTCTGCTGAGGCCGCGGGTGCAGCCAGGATCAGGACGCGAAGGTCGAAGTCGCGTCCTCGTCGCCTCCGTGCTGTGCGACGACCGTGGTGCGACCGTCGTGCAGCTGATAGGTCAGGCCGACGATGATGAGGCGACCTTCGTCGACTGCCCGGGAGATGATTGCAGAGAGCTGCATGATCTTCTCCACCGTGTCCATGGTGTTCTGCGTGACCGTCTCATTGACAGTCTTGCGGTTGTTCTTACGGGCCCTGGCCACAGTCGGCAGGATCCGTGCCACGACATCGGAGATGAACCCTGGGGGAGTCTCTCCGGAATCGTAGGAGTCATACGCAGCTGTGACCGCACCGCAGCTGTCGTGGCCGAGCACGACGAGCAGGGGAGTGCCGAGGATTTCGACCCCGTACTCAAGAGAGCCGAGCGTCACTGGATCGACGACCTGTCCGGCGTTGCGCACGACGAACATGTCGCCGAGACCGACATCGAAGATCATCTCAGCGGCAACTCGCGAGTCCGAGCAGCCGAAGAGCGTGACGAAGGGCATCTGATTGTTCGACAGTGCCTCACGTCGTGCGGTGTCCTGATTGGGATGTTTCGGCACGTCGTCGACGAAGCGATGATTTCCTTCGAGCAGACGTTTCCATGCTTCGTTCGGCATCGGTCAAGAACCTACTTCCGGTGGGTGAGATCAGAGGGTCGAGTCGGTGGGGTCCGGTGTCGACAGTGATGGATGGTGACGGACGATGGAGATCAGAAGCGAAGGCTCAGATGAGTCCGCGTCGAGCAGCCTCTTCGGCAGCTTCGACATAGGAATGGGTCTTCGCAGCCTGATGCTCGGCGAAGACCGAACGCACGGTGCCCGATTTGGAGCGCATGACCAGAGAGTGGGTGGTGACATGTCCGCCGTCGAACTTCACACCGTCTAGCAGATCACCGTTGGTGATGCCGGTGGCGACGAAGTAGCTGTTGTCACCGGTGACGAGATCATCGGTGTTGAGTACCTGGTCGACGTCGAGCCCGGCTGCGGCCGCGGCCTCACGCTCCGAATCGTCCTGTGGCCACAGGCGACCCTGGATGACTCCGCCCAGTGCCTTGATCGCGCAGGCGGTGATGATGCCTTCAGGGGTGCCGCCGATGCCCATCAGCATGTCGACACCGGTTCCCGGGCGGCAGGCGGCAATAGCGCCGGCGACATCGCCGTCGGTGATGAGCTGGATGCGTGCTCCAGCCGCACGGATCTCATCGATCATCTTCTGGTGGCGCGGACGATCGAGGATCATCACGGTCACCGAGGCCGGATCGTTCGTTCCTTTGCCCTTGGCGACGCGACGGATGTTCTCTGCTACCGGTAGGCGCAGGTCGACCGCGTCGGCGGCAGCGGGACCTGTGACGAGCTTCTCCATGTAGAAGACAGCTGAAGGATCGTACATGGCGCCATCTTCGGTGACGGCCATGACCGAAATCGCGTTGGGCATGCCCAGGGCGGTCAGACGCGTGCCGTCGATCGGGTCGACAGCCACATCGCAGTGAGCGCCTTCGCCGTCGCCGACCTGTTCGCCGTTGAAGAGCATCGGTGCTTCGTCCTTCTCACCTTCGCCGATGACGACGCGTCCGGCCATGCGCACGGTTGAGATGACGTTGCGCATAGCGGCAACAGCGGCACCATCGGCGGCGTTCTTATCGCCGCGGCCCACCCAAGGGGCAGCTGCGATGGCAGCGGCTTCGGTGACTCTGACGAGTTCGAGAGCGAGGTTGCGGTCGGGAGCGTCGGCTCCGACCTGTGCTTTCTGGGACCAGGTATCCGTCACGGTGACGGGAGGAGCCTCGGCATCCACTCGGCCTCGGTCATGATGAGATTTCACGGCAGCAGGTTCATTGGAGTCACTCATAAGTCCAATTGTGCCACCCCGCACGTTCGGTGCCGACATCGGTACGATTTCGCGCCGTCGTTGTGGTCTCTGTCATGAATGCCCGTCCAGGATTGGCCCTGGGGACCAACCCCGAGGACAATGGCGATGTGAATGCCCAATCCAATACCTACGCTGTGGGATCGCAGGCGCCCGTGACACACGCGGATGCCGGGTCCGAGGGAGTGCCAATGGCTGACGAGTCCGGAGTGATGCTCCCGGGGTCCAGGGAAGAGATGCGCTTCCTACGGAAGAACTCGAACTGGGTCAACATGATCATTGCGATCCTGGCCTGCCTCGCAGTCGTTGCCGTGGTGCTGCTGATCGCACCGCAACCAGAGGTCGACCCGCAGCGTGTGGTCGACTACCAGACGATTGCCGAGCAGTCGGAGGACAGCGCCGAGTTCGACCTCATCGTGCCGAAAATTCCGAGCGGATGGACATCGAACGAGGCGAGCCTTGATCGTGTGGGCGATTCGGACCGCACATCCTGGTACATGTCCTTCGTCGGTACCGAGCGGCAATGGGTGAGCATCGAGCAAGCCAAAGCCACGGAGAAATGGGCCAAAAGCAAAGTCGGCGATGCAGTTGCAGCTGAGACAGTGACCGCCGGCGGCTTGGATTACCAGATCTATAGGACCGCAGACGCCAAGGAATACTGGGTGACCGGAAAGGGCGACAACTTCGTCGTCATCACCGCAATCGCGACTCCCGATTCCATCGACTTCTTCGCCAAACAGGTTTCCAAACAGCTCAAGTGAGGCTCAGCCTTCCTCGTCTGAAGATTCCTCACGCGCTTTGTCGAGACGTTCACGAGCACCATCAAGCCACCCCTGGCAACGATCGGCCAGAGCCTCGCCACGCTCCCACAGACTCAGCGAGTCCTCCAAGGGAAGATTTCCAGCCTCGAGTCGTTTGACGATTCCGACCAATTCTTCACGAGCCTGTTCGTAGCTGAGGGAATTGATGTCGGTCTGGTTCTGCCCGGTTGTTGGTTCTGTCATGATTACGTCCTCCGTGGCTTGATCGGGTGAGTTGTGAGTGTTGCGGTGTGGTTGGGCCAGGTGCTGCTATTGCTTTGAGGCGTGGTTGTCTTCGGTGTTTTCCTGCACAGCTGTCACCTCGGCGTCGAAGCGTCCGCGAGCGACACGGACGTGGACACCGGCGCCGGTGTCCACCTCGGCCGAGTCTCGGATGGCCTGACCCTCGTCGTTTTGGACGACGGCGTACCCGCGTTCGAGAGTCCGCAGTGGTGAGAGTGACCGTGCCTGTGAACGAAGATGGCTGATCTCCGTCTGTGCCTGCACGATGCGTGTCGTGGTCGCTTGGAGGCTGCGTCGACGCACCAGCCGCAGCTGCTCTTCGTGCGCGGCCACCATGGTCTGAGGCTCGGCAAGGACAGGGCGTGATCGGACTGCGGTGAGCATCTCCTGCTCCCGGTCGATGATCCGGTTGACGGCGGCATCGAGTTCAGCCCGAGCGCGCAGAAGATTCATCGCTTCCTCGGCCACATCGGGAACGATGCGTTTGGCCGCATCGGTGGGCGTCGATGCTCGCATATCTGCGACCTCATCGAGGATCGGACGGTCGGCTTCGTGGCCGATTGCCGACACAACGGGAGTGTTCGCCTCAGACACGGCGCGAACGAGTGCCTCATTGGAGAATGGCAACAGGTCCTCCATGCTGCCGCCCCCGCGAGCGATGACGATGATGTCGATCTGCGGGTCGGCATCGAGTTCGGCGAGGTTCTTCATCACACCGGGAACGGCGTCGGGTCCCTGGACAGCGCAGTTGCGGATTTCGAATTCGGCGGCCGGCCAGCGCAGGGTGACGTTGCGAACGACGTCCTTCTGCGCATCGGAATCCCTGCCGGTGATGAGGCCGATCCGATTGGGTAGGAACGGCAGACGCTTCTTCCGATTCGGGTCGAACAGGCCCTCTGCGCCGAGTTGCTTCTTCAGTCGCTCGAGCCTTGCCAGGAGCTCGCCGAGGCCGACGGCCCGGATGTCATTGGCCCGCATGGTCAGGCGACCGGTCTTAGTCCAGAAGTCTGCTTTGAGGTTGGCGACGACATGGCTGCCCTCAGACAGCGGAGCCCCAGTGCGGTCGAGTACGTTCTTCCAGATCTGGACCGGCAGCGACATTTCGACATCGGTGTCGCGCAGAGTCAGATAGCTGGCCTTGCCGCGGTGATTGAGTTCGACAACCTGTCCCTCGATCCACACGCTCGACATGCGATCGATATAGGACTTCATTTTGCTCGAGAGCAGACTCAGGGGCCACGGGTTCTCTGCCGTCGTCTCGCCTGCTGTCGCCGCCAACTCCTGAGCGTCGACCGTTTCGCCGAGGGTCCCGGGAGTACCGGAAATTCGTTGCGCCATATTGTCTCCCCTTCCAATCCACCACCCTAACGAACGGTGGTGACATGACGAATCATCGCCGCGCAGGAGCTCCAGCGGTTGGGGTCGGGATCCGGTTGGTAGGTGTGTGATGTGGATTGCTTCACTTTTGTAGCCGTTGTTCAGGTCCCCGGCCTAAACTGAGCTTGTGACTGCCATATCTGTACCCATGCCCACCATTCCGCGCAAGCGTCTTGCTCCGGAGGACATCCGGGCGCCTGAAGGTCCTGACCAGAAGGTGCTTCTGGCCGCCCCACGCGGATACTGCGCCGGCGTTGACCGTGCAGTGATCGCCGTCGAGCGCGCACTCGAGCACTATGGTGCTCCCGTGTACGTGCGAAAGGAGATTGTGCACAACCGCCATGTGGTCGACACTCTCTCCGAACGCGGCGCCGTCTTCGTCAACGAAACCGATGAGGTTCCGGAAGGTGCGCGCCTCGTATTCTCAGCACACGGTGTCTCTCCTGCGGTGCACGCCGAGGCAGCCGCACGTGAACTGTCCACGATCGACGCGACCTGTCCACTGGTGACGAAGGTCCACCGCGAGGCCGTGCGCTTCGCCCGCGATGGCTACCACATTCTGCTTGTCGGCCACGCCGGTCACGAAGAGGTCGAGGGTACGATGGGCGAGGCTCCCGATGACATCACTCTGATCCAGAATCCTGAAGAAGCCAAGACCGTCGAGATCGCAGACACCGAGAAACTAGTCTGGCTGTCACAGACGACGTTGAGTGTCGACGAAACGATGGCGACTGTCGATATCCTGCGTGAACGGTTCCCCCACCTGCAGGCCCCGCCGAGCGACGACATCTGCTATGCCACGTCGAACCGACAGGTGGCCGTGAAGAAGATCGCCCCGCAATCCGATCTGGTTCTGGTTGTCGGCTCAGCCAATTCGTCGAACTCTGTACGCCTGGTTGAAGTTGCTCTGGAACATGGGGCCAAGGACGCGCATCGCGTCGACTTCGCTCGTGAGGTCGACGAAACATGGTTCCATGATGTCGCGACTGTCGGCGTGACCTCAGGAGCGAGCGTGCCGGAAGGGCTGGTCCAGGACCTTCTCAAACTGTTGGCCGAGTACGGTTTCGGCTCGGTCGAGGAGATCGTAACGGCAGAGGAAGACATAATGTTCTCGTTGCCGCGCGAACTGCGCAAGGATCTCAAAGCCGCGGGGATGAAGACATCGAATAAGCGCGACGGAGCCGACCGGGACCACGATCTGATCTGATCGGTGCCAGGTCTAGTCGGTACCGGTATGCCTGCGTCTCAGTTCGGTGGGATCTTGTGTCGCAAACGGATCATGTCCCGAGACGCGTGGCCGTGTGAGTTCTTCAGCGCTGACTCCCCGGGTGCGTGAGTCGAGTTCAGCAACTGTATCGAGTTCGGTCGCGACGATACCCGTTGACGGAAACTTCCGGGCCGTGACGAGGAACCGCGATTCCAGTGATGAGACGAAGCGGTTGTAGTCGTGAACCGAGCGATCGAGACTCGTCCCCATTCGCGTCACGTGGGTGACCAGGGTACCGATGCGTTCGTAGAGTTCGGTGCCGAGCTTGAGCACCTCGGCCGCCGAAGTGCTCATATCCGCTTGTCGCCAATTTAGTGCGACCGTCTTGAGGAGGACGAGCAACGTGGCTGGGGATGCGAGCACAACGTTTTTGCCGAGAGCATGGTCGATCATCTTCGGATAGGTCGATGCTGCCGCAGACAACAGCCCATCCGTGGGAACAAAGCAGACGACGAAGTCCGGTGCGGTGTCGAAGGACTTCCAATACTCCTTGGACGCCAGGGAATCGATATGACGCAGCAGCGCTCGAGCATGATCTTCATCGTTGACCTCAACGTCCTCCATGCGTGCTGACAGCGGCGTCTTGGCATCGATGATGATTGTTCCGCCGCCGGGCAGGTTGACGGTCATATCGGGGCGGTGGCGTTTGCCATCACGCTCACTGCTGACCTGAGTCTCGAAGTCCACATGGGGGAGGAGACCTGCGTATTCGACGATGCGTCGGAGCTGGACCTCACCCCAGTCACCGCGCTGAGTCGTCGAATTCAGCGCAGTGGCCAGTGAACCCGTCGACTCCTGCAACCGGAGATTCTGCTGACTGAGATGGCCGATCTGAGTGTTGAGGCGAGTGATCTGCTCAAGCTGAGTTCGATCCTGAGCCTGCAGATTCTCCTGCAGATGGTTGACGCTTGCGGCCAGCGGTCCGATGGCAGCGGTGATCTCACCGGCCATCTGCGCATCGGCCTCCAGATCCTCGGTCCGATTGGTGAGGATCCGGGACGTGGTCTCCGCTCTCGTGAGTCGCTCGATATAGCGAGAACGCGTGTGTGCGCGACCAAGAAGGAAGCCGAGGGCGGCACTGATGATGATCGCCAGGATGAAGACGAAGACGAGTCCTGTGGTGGGGAAAGCATTCATGACTTCAGCGTGACAGACGGCACTGACGCGAGATTTAGACCCGCACCTCGGCGGCGGGATAGACTTAGCTACCGTGGCTCTAACTATCGGAATCGTGGGACTGCCCAATGTCGGCAAGTCGACCATGTTTAATGCATTGACCAAGAACCAAGTTCTCGCGGCGAACTACCCCTTCGCGACGATCGAACCGAACGTCGGCGTGGTGCCGTTGCCTGACGCGCGGCTGACCCGGTTGGCAGAGATCTTCAGTTCAGAACGAATTCTCAACGCAACGGTCGACTTCGTCGATATTGCCGGAATCGTCCGTGGTGCCTCCGAAGGTGAAGGGCTGGGCAACCAGTTCCTGGCCAACATCCGCGAAGCGGAAGCGATCTGCCAGGTCATCCGCGGGTTCGTCGATGACGACGTCATCCACGTCGAGGGCAAAATCAGTCCCGCAGATGACATCGACACCATCAACACTGAACTCATCCTGGCCGACCTGCAGACCTTGGAGAAGGCGCGACCTCGAATCGAGAAAGAGGTGAAGGGCAAGCGGGCGCCGGCACAGCAGCTGACCGTGATCGACTCCGCCGTCGAGATCCTTGAGAGCGGAAAGACCCTGTACCAGGCCATGCAGGCCGATAACTTCGACGTCACAGAGCTGCGTGAACTTCAGCTGATGACCGTTAAGCCGTTCCTCTATGTCTTCAACGTCGACGACGATGTGTTGGCCGACGAAGAGAAGAAGGCCGAGATGCGTGCGCTGGTGGCGCCCGTCGAAGCGATCTTCCTCGATGCCAAGTTCGAATCTGAGCTCGCTGAGCTCGACGAGGCGGAAGCCCTCGAGATGTTGGAATCCACAGGCCAGGAAGAGGCCGGACTCGACAAACTGGCGCGCGTCGGTTTCGACACACTGGGTCTGCAGACCTACCTGACTGCCGGCCCCAAAGAATCCCGTGCCTGGACGATCCCGAAGGGCGCGACAGCGCCTGAAGCAGCTGGTGTCATTCACACCGACTTCCAGAAGGGCTTCATCAAGGCCGAAGTCGTTTCCTTCGACGACCTCGACGCCAACGGCTCCATGGCCGCTGCTAAATCCGCCGGCAAGGTCCGGATGGAAGGCAAGGAGTATGTGATGGTCGATGGGGACGTGGTGGAGTTCCGTTTCAATGTCTGAAGATAGTTCCGCTGTATTGACCCGTTAGGTTGGTGACGTGGCTGGCGGGTGGGAGGCCTTTCCTACCCCGAGCGAACGCGAAGACTGACTGCGCAGTCTCGTGCTGGAACAACGAGCCTATGGAGTCCGGCTCCACGTGAAAGTCACTAGCCAATGGTCTGTATACCGGCGGCTCGGGCACAGCCCGGCCAGAGTAGCGTGTTGATAGGTTATTCGGTTACGTAACTCGAGGAAGCCGCATCAATGAGATCGTTCACGGCAAGCGTGCGATAACGGCTGGCACTGCGCTTCGCCTGGGACGCTATTTCGGTATTGATCCGCAGTTCTGGCTGAACCAGCAGACGCACTACGAGCTGGAGCTCACCGAAGATCGTGTGGCAGAGCAGCTCGCCCAGATCACACCGCTGGAAGTCGCGTGAGCCCCGTAGGAGTCGATGGGCTTCTCCTCTGTGCAGACAGCGATGAGGTTGCTGTTGTCCTCCATCACTTTCCTCGACATATCGAAGTCATAAACGCTGAAGCGGGGTGTCTTCGGTTCAACGTCGAGCCGACGAACGATCCGCTCGTGTGGGGCATCTCGGAGAGATTCGTGGATCCAGAAAGCGTTCGATGCGCGACAAGCGCGCGTTCGAGCCGGAGAGTGGGGGCAAGCAACGTCTCCCATCGCGCGGAACTGCGACATTGGGGCCGTGACAGACGACTCGTGATGTTGGTTCGTGCAGCCGATGGTCGCACGTGTTGAAACGTGGGGAGTTTTCGTTTCAACACGAAGTCGGATTCCGGTTCAACCGTCGAAGACGGATCGAGCTCACTTTTTACCAGTGGACGCCGGCGACGCACCAACAGGTGCGAGAACGGCCGGATGGCCCGTACTCGGGCGACGTCCGATGTATGTGTCAGCGAGTCTGAATCTGTCGGTCCCGAGCGTCAAGATGAGGGTTTTCGAACTCGAAAATGGATTCTGGCGTCGTCGCTTACTTTTTTGATCAATTCCTAGTCTGACGATGCTGTGAAGATTCTCATGCGCAAGGGTGCCCGCCCACGTATGTGGTCTAGTCCCATGCGCTATAGTGACCGCTGGCGTCAGCATATGATCGCAACGATGAGATCTCATGTAGGTGGAGTGTCAACCTGGAAGATCGAAAGTTGAGGACTGAAGATGACCGAGAGCACGAACTCGTTGCCGCACTCGGAACGAGGGGGCTTCGCGAAGCTTTTCAGGGCAGTGGTGATCGCCATCGCGCTCTTGCTGGGCATAATTGTTGCAATCTTCGGACTCGCATCACTCATTCCCGGGATTGGGCCACTGAGTTCGTTTGCGGCTCGGTGGGCGCCGACCGTGGCACCGATAGTGGCTCTTGCCGGACTGATCGTGCTCCTCGTCGGAATCATTGCTGTGCGCAGGGGGCGTCGGCGCTCAGGTGCAGTCGTGACAGTGCTCGGTGGGGTCGGCGCGGTCACGAATATCGCGGTGGTCATCGTTCTCGTCGGCGCCATCACGTCAGCCGGAGGCTCGGTCAGCCTATTTACCGCCGCGTTCGGGTTGTCCGCAATGGACGCAGCATCGCCAGACCGACACGAGGTGTACGACAAGTCCAGCTCGGGGGACGACCTCGCCTTATCGATCTACGAGCCGGAGGGTGCGAAGGGCCCGGCGCCGACGATCATGGTAGTCCATGGTGGCGGCTGGATCGCGGGAGAGCCTGACGCAGTGAGTTCAGAGCTGCGCACCCTTGCTGACCACGGCTACTTGGTTGTGTCGGTCGAGTACGAACTTGCGAACAAGAACAATCCGACCTGGCAGAGTGCGCCCTCGCAGGTTGCGTGTGCTGCGTCCTGGATTCAGACGCACGCCGACACGCTTAGTGCAGATATGGATCGTCTCGCGTTCTGGGGCGAGAGCTCCGGCGGCAACTTGGTCGCCAACACCGCCGGCGCCGCGGCTCAAGGCAACGCTGAATCCACGTGCGGTGGGGAGGTTCCCGTTCCGGCAGCAGTCGTCGCCGACTACCCTGCGTTCGACGTGACCGGCCTTTACGCAAACGCCCCTGCGGGCCCAGGTGCGGGCACGGGCTCGCGCATTTTCGCGTCCAGTTATACCGGCGGTACGCCCGAGAAATTCCCGAAACGTTACGCCACGGTGAATTCCGCCGCGCACATCACTGAGACCACCCCGCAGACGCTCGTGATGACCGCGATGCGTGATGATGTCATCGCACCCGCTGACCAGCTCGCATGGGTCGACACAGCTCGAGACCGTGGAGTCGACGTCCAGGCGGTGCAGGTTCCACTCGCGAATCACGCCTACACGCAGAAAGCGAAGAACTCCCTCGGCAGCCAGGGACATCTCAGCATCGCAGAAAACTACCTATCCGAACGACTTCAATAGCCACGAAGTGGAGGTTCTGCAGGCAACAGATCATCAGCTCGATCCGCGAATCAGTCGTGAGTCGCCTCCTCGATGAGCGGGGTGAAGAAGTTGATCAGATTACCGTCCAGGTCTCTGACCAGCAGTGATCAGTTACCCCATGGCGTGTCGGTGGGTTCATTGACGAAGGCCTCGACGAATTCCCGGAGGCCAGAACAGACAGCATCGACGACCCTTGCAGATTCTCGAACTGCTCCTGTCCGCTCAACTGCGAACCGTCTCCGAATTGGCTGACCGCCTCGGCGTCGATGATCGTACGATTCGCAGAGACGTGGCGCGACTCAACGATCTGGGCTAGGGGAGACGCTCCTGATCCTGCCGTCATGCTGACGCTGGCTGAGCCCGTCAATTACCAGCAGGCTCTTGAACTGCGATATCTGAACAGCGCTGCAATCGCATCACGACGTCTGATCCACCCATATGGCTTGGTCGCACATTCGGATCAGTGGTATTTGCTCGCATTTGATACGGAAAAGCATGAGGAACGCACGTTCCGAGTCGACTGCATCCGCACGGTGTGAACGACATCGGCAACATTCACAGCCGCAGAGCGTCTTGACGTGAAGTCCCGACTCCTCGAACGATTCGCCGAGGCAGACTATCGGTGGCATGTCATCCTGCACATCTTTGCAACCGAGGAGCATATCCGAGCACGATTGGCGGCCAGTGTTGCCCGACTGGAGCGAATGATTCCAAGAGGGGAGCTGAACTCCGTAGATGAGTCGCCGATGTATCGGGCGGAGCTCCATGTTGAAAACCTTGATTGGCTCCTGCCGGCCATTGCGGCGCTGAGGTGCAAGGTGGAGATCGAACATCCTGAGGAGCTCCGCCTTCTTGTGCAGGAGGTGGCGCAGAAGATGCTTCATGCGGCCGGGCTGGACTGACTGCAGTGCTACCGTGCACATATGGCCACCATAAGAGTGAACGGCGTCGATCTCGGTGTTGAGAGTTTCGGCCGCGATGACGATCCCCTCGTGCTGCTCGTCGGTGGAACTACGATGTTGTCGTGGCCCGATTCTCTGTGCCAACGTCTGGCCGAAGCCGGGCGCAGAGTCGTTCGCTACGACCTCCGAGACTCGGGTGCTTCATCCACGTTGGACCCGGAAAACCCGACGTACGACCTGCGTGATCTTGCCGATGATGCCGCGGACCTCGTCACAGCCCTCGGTGCGAAGTCCGCCCAACTAGCTGGCATCGGTGTCGGAGGCATGGTCGCCCAGGTTGCGGCACTTGATCACCCGGAGAACATTTCGGCACTGACACTGGTGAGCACTCGCCCGGTTGCTCCGGGCCCTGTCGATGACGACCTGCCCGATCATGATCAGACCGTGATGTCGGCGGTGTTCTCTCGTCCTGAACCCGATTGGACCGACCGTCGAGCCGTGGCCGAATTCGCAGCCGAAGGCGCCGCACTGTTGGGTAATGACGCGGAGCAGGCCCGAGCAGCTGCCGCTCGAATCTGGGACCGAACCCCGACATCGGATACGTCAGTCCACCAGGCGAATCAGCTGGGCATGGTCTTCTCCAGACTTGACTGCTCACCACGCTGGCGAGAACGCCTTCGCAACCTGCGAATACCGAGCCTGATCGTCCACGGTCGAGTCGACCCCTTCTTTCCCGTCGGCAATGCTGAAGTACTTGCCGCAGAGATCACTGAAGCACAGCCGCTGATCTTCGAGGATATGGGAACACAGATACCTGAGTGGGCGACCGAAGACATCGCGACTGCCATGCTTCGTCTCTGAGCGCGAAAGGAATCCGTTGCGCCTCCTGCTTCCCGAATCGATCGTCCCTATCTATCTCAAAGCGACACGGGCAAATCGGCCGTTCGTAACCGAGGAAGGAGCGCACCGACGCATCGATGAGCGTTTT
This sequence comes from Brevibacterium sp. FME17, assembly GCF_014897515.1. Lineage (NCBI taxonomy): Bacteria > Bacillati > Actinomycetota > Actinomycetes > Micrococcales > Brevibacteriaceae > Brevibacterium > Brevibacterium sp. FME17. The sequence continues at coordinate 50,654 of NZ_JABUYD010000002.1, read as the reverse complement.
GTCCGACCCGCCTCCTACGCTCCGCCCTCACGATTAGAAGGCGTGAGTGTGAACCGCCGACTGTCGGGTCCGAGCGCATGGCCGGTCTATGACGTTGAACCATCGACACCTATTTCCAGCTGGGCTCGGCCTAAGGCTGTCGTGGTCTACGTCCACGGTGGCGGCTGGGTCAACGAAATCGTTCCTCAGCATTGGAAGCTCATTGCCCGCATCGCTCGAAAGACGAACCAGCGCGTCATCGTGCCGATCTATCCGTTGCTGCCCTTCGGCACGGCACGTGAAGCCCGCGATGGCGTCGTCGACCTGATTCGCGCCGAGCTCGACTCCGATCATCAGGTACGTCTTGCCGGGGATTCCGCCGGCGGTCAGATCGCTCTGTCTGCAGCACTGCACCTGCGCGACCAAGGTACACAGCTGCCGGGCACAACTCTGCTGTCGCCGGCGCTGGATCTGACGTGGAAGAACCCGCAGATCGACGCGGTACAGCCCTTCGACCCGTGGCTGGGCCGTTCCGGAGGTCGCCTCCTGGCCCAGAGATGGCGCGGTGACGATGAAATTGAGGATCCGATAGTCAGCCCCCTATTCGGTGACATGAGCGGGCTTGGACCGCTGACCATCCTCACCGGGACTCGGGACGTGCTCAACCCGGACGCCAATCTGTTCGGCACTAAGGCGCGAGGAGCAGGAGTCTCAGTGACGTGGCACGAAGGCGAAGGCCAACTGCACGTCTATGCCCTCCTGCCGACGAAGGCCGGGGCACAGGGGGCGAGCATCCTCGTGGAGAGCCTGCGACCGACCATGTGACGTCCTGCTGCGAACTCAGCTCATATCGACGGTCCTGGGGTACGGGTACTCAGGTCCTCGCTCCTGAAAGCTCAAGATACTCGGGTTCTTGATCTCTCCATTGTCGATTTCGATCGCTCGGGAGATCGTGGGAACCTGTGCCCACGCATCTGGTCCTTCCATGACTGTGCGGAGATAGGGCATGATCGCTTCGCTGATCTCCCACGTCGCGGAGTTCCACAGGTACGACGGAGTGTGGTCGACGGCGTAGTAGTTGACTCCTTGCCCGACGGTGAACATCGGATTGTCGAAGCCGGTGGGCTTCGCCCACTCGAAGCCCATTCCCTCATCGCAGGAAACGTCGATGATCAGACTGCCCGGGGCGAACTCCTTCAGATCTTCCGTGCGCAGATAGGTAATCGGCGAGGAGACATCCTGGAGCGTGCAGTTGAGCACGATGTTGTGCGATGCGAGGAATGTCGGGAGCAGGACATCGCCAGCGTCGGTGACCACCGTGCTGAGGTGGACAGGTCCATCGCCGGTGTTGAGTTGGGTGATGTGTGCGCTGTGGATCGGCGACCCGACGGCTGCGACCCCTCGCTGCGTGAGTACCTGGATGTCGTGGATCCCCTGGGCCTTCAGCGCGGTCACAGCACCTCGCGCTGTTGCTCCGAACCCGATGACGACGGCACTGAGTCGCGGACCATAGTCACCGGTGGAGCCGGTCAGGCTCAACGCGTGCTGGACAGAGCAGTAGCCGGCCAGTTCGTTGTTCTGGTGGAACACGTGCAGGCTGAAATCTCCCTTCGGGGTCCAATGGTTCATCGCTTCGAAGGCGATGAGAGTCAGCCGACGATCTATCGCAGTCTGCGCCATCGCCACATCCTGCACGCAGTGCGGCCAGCCCCACAGCACGCGGTTTTCGGGAATCGCCTCCACGTCTGCGGCCTGGGGCTTCGGCAGAAGCAGCACATCGGCTGATTCGATCACTTCGGAGCGTTCGGCCACGCGTCCGACACGAGACTCGATGTAGCCAGGCGAGAGCTGGAAGTCTTCGGCATAGCCTCGTTCGACGATCATCCGTGCCCGGATATCGGGGTCGATGCGGTCGAGGTGGTGAGGGTGGAGCGGGAGGCGCCGTTCGTTCTCCATCGAGGAGCCAGCGAGCAGGCCAAGGGTGAGTAGGTCGGTACCAGGTGTCCCATCGGACGCCGAGGCGGTGGTGGCGGCAGTGGTCGGTTGTGCGGTGCCGGTCATCCGGCCTCCCATCGTCGGGGAACCAGAGTCAGCTCCACCTTCGACTATACGCTGAGCTCACCTACCTCCAGCATCGTGCTACTTTGCGGTCAGGGAACCTGCGGCGTAGGCGGCTTGGCCGACATGCACGGCGGCGTCATCGATGATCGAAGCTAGGCGCACTCCGCGTGTGACCGGGGGAGTCCAGCTCTCGTCAATGACGTCGTCCAGGTCTGCTTCGGACAGTTCGCTGATGTAGCGGCCCAGCGCTGTCAGCGTGGCCCCCAGATGGTCGACAAGCAGCTGCTGGTCCTCGACCCGAATCGCCGCGGCCTGCTCAGCGGTGTGTCCGAGGCCGACGGAGTCACCGAGTTCTCCCAGTGCGAAACGATCCCGGAACTTCTCCCACACCTGCTCGTCACCGGTCAGGTCGGAGAGTTGGACATCAACTTCGCGTCCGGTGTGCCACAGCAGCCAGGCAATCGAATTGGGATGCTCGCCGGGGTGGGCGTTGAGCTGCTCGGCGGTGAGCGTCGGCAGACGCTTGGCTGCATCGACAGGTCGTTGGGCCAAGTCGGTGAGAATCTCGATGCTGTTCATATGGTCCATTGTGCTCTTCGTCGCCACTCATGTCATTCGGTGGGAAGGTCAGTCGAGCCTGGGCCGTCTGCGATTGCGTTTGATCTCCGAGCGTCGACCCTCTGCTCGCGCCCGCCGTCGGCGCGAGTTCCGCGACGGTTTCGTGGCCCGACGTTCAACGGGTGGAGCGAGCGCTTCTCTCAAGAGCTCGGTCAGTCGATCCCGTGCTGCAGTGCGATTGCGCAGCTGCGAGCGCTGGTGTTCGGAATTGACGGTGAGGACTGTTCCGGAGAGCTTGGGCGAGAGAATATGCAGGACACGCTCGCGTTGCTCGTCCGTCAGCACCGTGGTCGATCCGAGGTCGAGGCTCAGTTGCACGCGTGTGTCTGAAGTGTTCACGTGTTGTCCGCCAGGACCGGACGACCGCGAAAACTGTTCGCTCAGCTCGGATCCGGGCACCATGAGGCCGTGAGGTATCCCGGGTCCGGCGGGCACGCGCAGATCATCCATGTGCTCAGTCTGTTTCGAATTCCTCGCGCAGTCGTGGTTCGACGCGATGTTTGGGACGAATGCCTGCCTTGTCGGCGTAGAACTCACGGATCCGGTCCATGTCTGCAGCCACGTCCCCGGTCAGTTCGATCGTCGGCCCCAGCCCGGTGGTCATCGTCGTCCGGTCGACGAAGCCGAGCGTCACAGGCATCCCGGTCTTCATGGCTATCCGATAGAAGCCTGATTTCCAGTGGGTGTGCCCTTTGCGGGTGCCGTCGGGGGTGACGACCAGCCCGAAGACCTCTCCGGAATGGACACGGTCGATCACCTCGGCGACGACGCGTTTGGGATCGGATCGATCGACAGGAATGCCGCCAAGTCCGCGCATGATCGGTCCACGCCAGCTTGTGAACAGGCTCGTTTTGCCCATCCAGTGCACATCGATGCCCAGGCGCCAGGCGATGGCGAGCATGACGGGGAAGTCCCAGTTGGAGGTGTGAGGGGCGCCGATGAGGACGGTGGGTTGGTTCGGGGCGGGCTCGGTGACCAGTTTCCAAGGGCCTAGGAACCAGAACGCGCGGGCGGCAAGGCGTCGAAGCATGGTCACCAGGTTAGAGCACCTGCTCCTTCTCGACTCTCAGGACTCGCTTTGCCGTAGCCATCAGGGCAACTGAGCACCGTGCGTGGCAGTGCTCGTCATTCACATCTTCAGGACTGTGCCGTTACGCGGCAGGACTCCGTCGAAGGCTATCGGGACGGGGTGAGCTCGCTGCGGGTCCCTGCCGTCCATGGCTTGCAGATGAACATGGGGTTCGGTGCTGTTGCCTGAATTCCCGCACCGACCCAGCACCTCCCCTGCTCCGACTCGTTGCCCTGCCCGGACGCTGATGCTGCCCTGTTGCAGGTGACACACCGCCACGACGATCCCGCCGGACTCGAGCAGCACATGATTTCCCGCGGCTGACATCCATCCGCCGGCGACGCGTCCACGCTGACTCGCCGCGTACCCGATGGACGGCAGGCCCCGGTGTGCCAGATGATCGATTTCGGAGTGAACAGTGGACACGACCGTTCCGTCGAGCGGTGCCAGAACAGGTCTTCCGAATCCGGGGAAAGTCTCAGGAGCTTCCGAACGGAAGAATGACGCCACAGTGTAGGGTGCAGACTTTCCGGTCTCGTCGACGGGAACGAAGTCAATGGCGAATGCAGAGGCGAACATCGTCGTCCCGTGGCTGGGCACCCGATCAGCGGGACTGTTCTGTACCAGCCAACGGCCCGTGAACGGATAACTGAGATCGATCGAAGGTGCCTTCGGGTCCATGATCATCCACACCTGCGCCGCGTCGTCCACGACCGCGTCGCGTCGTCAGATCGGAGTAGCCGCATGACGGGACGGCTTCGATAGGTCCGACCGACCTCGGCGAATCCCGCCGCCTGGAACATCGACACCGTTCCGGTGAATACAGCTGAGGGTGCGGGGGCGCCGCTGAGGGCTGAGATATCAACCGGATGACCGTCGACACACGTTGCACCGTGGTCAAAGGCCCAGTCAGCAGCTCGGCGCAGAAGAGCCGTGCCGATTCCTTTGCCCCGATGTTCACGTCTGATGACGAAACACGAGACCCACCAGGCATCAGCTGAATCGTCCAACAGCCGCGCAAGTGCCCGATTCTCCATAATTCCGGGAAGAGATGAGCGGGGGACGATCCGCGTCCATCCCACGGCCTCGTCATCGATGAAGGCCAGCAGGCCGATCGGCAGAGTCGAATCTTCGATCTCACGCCGCAGTGCAGTCCGGTTGTCTACAGCGGCGTGCCGCTGGAACCGTTGGCACCAGCACGAGTCGGGATTCTTTTCGCGAGGACCGTAGACACGGCCCACCCGGGGCCAGAGATCGGGCGTTGCCGGCACAACCTCAACCTCGCCATTGATGAGTCGATTCGCCACCGAATTCATATCCCAACGGTACAGGGATGTCGCTGATCGGCGACGTCTGTGGGAATAATCTGCTGGCATTTGTGGCTGTCCTGAGAGCAGGAACCACCAGCACACCGACGAAGGAGAGATACATGTCTGATGCAGACCGCGTAGTGATTCTCGGAGGACACGGCAAGATCGCCCTCATGGCCGCACCGAAGCTCAAAGAAGCCGGATACTCGGTGGATTCCGTCATCCGCAACCCGGATCAGACCGCCGATGTGGAGGCCGCGGGCGCGAATGCCGTCGTCCTCGACATCGAGTCGGCAGATACGGACAAACTCGCCGAACTCTTCACCGGGGCAAAGGCGGTTGTGTTCTCCGCCGGTGCCGGTGGTGGTAACCCCGAGCGGACCCGAGCGGTCGACTTCGAAGCAGCCAAGAGATCGATTGACGCAAGCGCGAAGGCTGGAGTCGACCGCTACGTCATCGTGTCCTATGCGACCGCCGGAATCGACCTCGACCGCGTTGACCCGGACAACTCGTTCTACCCCTACGTGGAGGCGAAGCACGGAGCGGACGAACACCTGCGGGCAAGTTCGCTTGACTACACCGTCCTCGGCCCCGGCGGACTCACCCTGGAACCGTCCAAGGGCGCCCTGACGTTGGCCGACGCGTCCGGAGACGTCGAGGGGCAGACGCCCAGCGATGACACGCGGGTCACCTCACGCGAGCTCGTCGCCGACGTCATCACGCACGTCATCTCCCAGAAAGCAGCGGTCCGTGAGACCGTGAACTTCTATGACGGTGACACTCCGATCGCCGAGGCTGTGAAGTAGCAGCGGGCTTCATCGAGCAGAGACCGGGCGGGTTCAGGACGAACCCGCCCGGTCTTTTCTGTTCCACAACTGATGAGTCAGGCCGCTTAAGGAACCGATCGTTTCGATGGTGAAACGGTCTTCGACTCCGCCCAGCCCTTCCCACAGCGAGGTTCCGTGGCCCAGTGTGATCGGAACGATTGCCACACTCATGAAGTCCACGAGGTCTGCGGCGAGGAACTGGCGGATGGTCGAGGGACCACCGCCGATGCGCACGTCGAGACCATTGGCTGCTTCCTTTGCCTGTTTCAGAGCCTGTTCCGCGGTGGCATCGATGAAGTGAAAGCTCGTTCCATTGGGAAAGTGCATTGCCTCATGGGGATGGTGAGTGAGCACGAAGCACGGAGTCTTGAACGGCGGTTCCTCGCCCCACCAGCCGCGCCATCCGTCGTAGGGCCACGGCCCTTCCTGGGGCCCGAACTTCTGGCGTCCCATGATCTCGGCGCCGATGCCCTGCCCCCACATCGCGAAGAGCGCGCGGTCCAAGGTCACAGGTGCATCGATGTCGCCGATGCCCTCGATTCCTTGACCGTCGAACCAGCCGAAGAGCCTTTGCGCATCCCCGATGGGTTTGTCGAACGTAACGTAGTCACCGGCGGAATAGCCGTCGAGTGAAACGAATTGGCTGTGTACTCGAGCACGAAACATGATCACTCCGGTGTGATTGTCAGCGAGAATTGCTCCCAGCGTAGAATGCTGTGATTGTAGAACGCAACCAGTTGGGAGAATGAATTGCGAAGCGAACCGCGATCTGGCTGTGCGATCAATGCTGCGGTCGAGGTCCTGGGTGATTCGTGGAGTCTGATCGTGCTCCGGGACATCGTCTTCGGCGGTCGACGGTATTTCCGTGAACTGCTGACTCTCAACGATGAAGGCATCGCCTCGAACATGTTGGCCGACCGTCTGCGCAAGCTCGTCGATGAAGGCCTGCTCACCCGTGCTGATGCCGCCAGGGGGCAGCGGGTGGCCTATTCCCTCACCGAGGCCGGCATCCAGGTTGTGCCAGTGATGGTCGCCCTCGGGAGCTGGGGAATGAATCATCGCGCCACAACACCGGAATTGACGGTACGGGCTCGCATTCTCGCGGACTCACCCGAGCTGGTCGACGACCTCATGGGAGAACTGAGGGAAATCCACCTCGGAGTGCCGCGAACGAATCCAGACCGACCGAAGGCTTCGGAGCAGCTGCAGGCCGAGTACGACGCGACGCTTGCTAGGACTCATAGCTGTTCATGACATGCCGTGAGCCTCGGATCCTCAGCGGTCCGAAGGGCCGCGCAGGAAGGGTATCTCCATGTGCCCCAGTCGCCTGGGGTCGATGATCGAGACGATATCGACCATTTTGCCCTCGGCAACCGTGCACGACATCAAGCCCAGAGGCTGACCGCCCGTCGTTGAAACGAAGATTCCCGGCTCGCCGTTGACACTGATGCGTCGGGCCTCGATCTTGCCAGGATCGCCGCGCCTGACTGCAGCAAGAACCTCGTTTGCCCCGAGTTCCACGGTGTGTCCGCGCATTGAGCAACGGTGCCAAGTGACGTTCGGATCGAGCACATGCAACAAGGCATCAAAGTCACCATCCCGCGCGGCACTGAGGAATGCGTCGACGACCTCGCGTCTCTCGGTGAGATCGCCCGTAGGTACCGGGACGTCGCGTACTTTGCGCCGGGCCCGACTGGCAGCCATCTTCGCTGCCTCGCTCGAGCGGCCGATGATCGTGGCGATCTCAGAAAAGGGCACGGCGAAGAGGTCGTGGAGGACGAACGCGAATCGTTCCTCGGGCCGCAGGGAATCGAGCACGATCAGCAGGGCCAGTCCAAGGGAATCCGACTGGGTGGCGGCCTCTTCTGGGCCAGGGTGGTCGTCGGTGAGGACGACATCAGCCTCCCAGATATCAAGCGCCGTCTCTCCGCGTGATGTCCGTCTGCGCAGAACGTCGAGGCAGATGCGCCCGACCACCCGAGTCAGCCAACCGCCGAGGTTTTCGATGTCTTCTGCGCCCCGCCTGTCCAGTCGGATCCATGCCTCCTGTACGACATCCTCGGCGTCGGTGCGCGTGCCGAGGATCTGCGTCGCCACTGCGGTGAGGTGGGGTCGCTGCTCTTCGAATTCCGAGCTCGGAAGAAGTTTTCTGATGGCTGTTACCTTTTCGTGCCGCGCTTCGTCATGAAGGTGAAGGCCCGAACGGACCTCCAAACCAGAGAGAGGGAACTTGCTGATGAATATCGTACTGTGGATTCTCACCGGCCTGCTGGCCATCGCGTTCGGGGTCGGTGGGGCCACCCAGCTGATCCTCACCAAGGAGCGCTACCGGTCCCTGGCGAACAGCCAGCACTGGGTCGATGATTTCGGTGCCGCTCACGTCAAAGCCATCGGTACGATCAAGATCATCGGTGTGATCGGTCTGGTGGTTCCACCTCTGATTGGGCTTCTTCCCCTTCTGTCTCCACTTGCTGCCTGCGGTCTCATGTTGGTGATGACGGGAGCGGCAACGACTCGTTTCCGTCGCAGCGAATGGGCGCTGATGGCCGGCGACGTTACGTATCTGCTGGCGTTCGCCTTTCTCGCTTGGGGCCGCTTCTCGTTGGCGCCGTTCGGCTGAATGGCCTCAAATGCTTGTAGAAACCGGGCATCTGTGTTTGCATGGTAGAAGTGATTGCAAAACGCAATTGCCTGCGTTATGCGATCTCGAAGGAGCGATCATGTTCACCGGAGTCATGGCCAACGCCACCGTGAAGGATCCGAAGCGCGCACAGGATTGGTACACAAAGCTGTTCGCCCGAGAACTCGACGCCGCACCGATGAGTGGGTTGCTCGAATGGCACCCGGCACCCGGAGCCGGCGTCCAGATCTGGGCCGAGCCCGATCGAGCCGGACGCTCGAGCATCGTCATCCAGGAGACCAGCCTCGATGCTCTGGCCGATCGACTCAGCGCAGCCGGCATCGATCACGGTGGCCCGCAGTCAGGCGGAGGTCAGCGGATCCTGCAGGTGGGAGACCCTGGCAGCAATCGCATCGTCCTCTCCGGAGAATGAGGTGCCCACGATGCATCCGATGACCGAGACTCTGTATCTGAGCACTGAGATCGTACGTCCCCGCAGGGACGTCTGGGCGGCCTTCGCCGACACCGAGACACGGCAGCAATGGGGAGTTCCCGCAGGCGATGGTCTCGTCTACGATCACGATGATTTCAGAACGGGTGGAAGTGCGCGCTACAGGTGTGGATCCCCGGAGCGACTGGAGTTCTCCGCCGCGATGTCCTATATCCGTGTTGAGGCGGAATCGTATGTGGTCCACACGGATACCGTGTGGTCCGGCGAAGAGGTTCTCGGCACGGCCATGATCACGTGGACCTTCTCCGACGTCCCGGTGGGGACGTGTGTCTCGATCGTCGACCAGGTCGTGTCGTTCGTCGGTCAGGGCATGATCGAGGGCAGCCGAAATGGGCACCGAATCGTGCTCGAGCAGCTAGGTGCCTTCCTCGCTGGCCCAGGGCAGATCGGCTCCGGGCCGAGAGACGGTGACAGCGGCGCGCCGTGAGGCATTCTCACCGAGTTGTCTGAGTTCGCTCTCGCTCATCGCATCAAGCCGTGAACCAGAGTCCTGCAGGTCGTGCACCAGCGAGGACATGAAGCAATCTCCCGCACCTATCGTGTCCGCCACCTTGGCTGTGCGCGCGGGAACGCTCACCCTCGCCGAGGCGGTGGTGATGAAGGATCCCTCCGACCCGCAGGTCAGTGCCACCAGTGAAGCCCCGAGGTGAAGAATCCGCTCAATCTGAGAATCGGGGCTCAGCTCGGGATAGAGCCAATCCGCGTCGACGTCACTGAGCTTGACGACATCCACCCGTGAGGCAATTGACTCGAACCGAGCCAGCGCCTGCTCCTGGTCTCCGATGATGGTGGGTCGGATGTTGGGATCGAAGCACAGGAGCGCCGAGGACTGGCGCCCCCGCTCCAGGAGAGCGTCGACGACCGCGGCACCGGGGGAGAGGAAAGCCGCAATCGAACCGACATGGATCGCCGACCACCTGCCGTCGTCGACCACAGAGGGATCCGGCGCCCAGCGCAGCGCGAAATCATATTCGGCAGAACCATCCGGTGACAGCAGCGCCCTTGCCGTCGAGGTCGAACCGGTAGGGCGCGTGTGCACCTGCACGTTCGACTCCCGCAGATGTGCAAGCAGGAAGCCGCCGTGAAAGTCATCTCCGACATCAGTGAGCAGCTCCACATCGGCACCCAGGCGCCCCAAGCCGAGGGCCACATTCGCCGGCGCTCCGCCGGGGGCATAGCGATCCGGTGCCCCCGCCGAGCTGACGATGTCGATGAGAGCCTCACCGATGACAAGAATGTTCATGGCCTCGATTCTATGCGCACCGCATCGACCACGTGCCTCATCAGCACGAATAGGACAGATTTAGTTCAGAAGTAGGCTTTGGCGTCAGTTTGTGTCAGTGCCGTCTGGAATCGTTGCCGCATGGACAAAGACACCATGGAATCAGAAGTCAGAACCATCGTCGATGCAGCCTCAGCTCGCATCCTCACACCGCGAGAGGGGGAGTGCCTGGTCTGCTACGTCTTCCGCCAGCTCGGTGAATTCGGTTGCGACGGAACACATCGCTTCGCCCAGACATTTCGGGACCGCACCGCACCCAGGGCCACCGCGCTGATGGAACGCCTGGGAAGTATGGGCGCCTGCTGCTGTGACTGCGAAGTATTCAACAACGCCTACACGTTCGCATCACGCCCGTGGATCACCGGTGCCGCGTTCGGTGCGGATATCGGCACCGGGTTCGAATCCGCAGAACCCGTCGACCTACGTGAGGAGTTCGGCATCAATGAGCCGCCCGCGAGGATCTTCTACTTGTGCTGCCAGTTCGTGCGACGGGGCTCGACACAACCGTGCCCGAACTGGGTGCGAATGAGTCGCTGGTGAGAGACAGAGGCGAGTCTCCGGCAGAATAGGGCACATGCCTCCACGCCTGCCGCTGTTCCTCGACTGTGACCCCGGAATCGATGACGCCATCGCCCTCGGCTATCTGCTGTGCCAAGTCGATGTCGACATCATCGGAATCGCAGCTTCAGGCGGCAACGTGTCCACCGCACAGGTGAGTGCCAATGTTCAGAGCTGGCTTGAACTCGCCGGACGGAGGGACATCCCCATCCATCCGGGCAGCAGGTTCCCCTCTGCCTGGCCACCCGCCGATGCCGACCGACGGTCTGCGGCTTCGCCTCGTGCTGAACCCGAGTACGCCGACCTCACCCACGGACCCACCGGGTCCGGATACGCTCAGCTTCCACTGCCGAGCACACCGCTGAGCCCCATCGACGCTGCTCAGGCCTGGGTCGACACGGCACGGTCCCATCCCGGAGAGCTCATCGGAGTCATCATCGGACCTGCCACGAACCTTGCCTTGGCCCTTGCTCTCGAGCCTGAACTGCCCAGCCTGATGAGGCGACTCTTCATCATGGGCGGTGCCTTCAACTATCGCGGAAACACGCTCCCGACCACCGAATGGAACGTCACCTTCGACCCCGAGGCGACGGCGGCCGTCATCGCCTCCTTCGACCAGGCTCACCGCCAGCGTGCTCTGCAGGCACTGCCGGTGATCGCCCCCATCGAAGCCACCGAGGCTCTTGAGATGACTCCCGCGCGGTTGCAGGCAATCCTCGACGGAGCGCGGGCGGCCCATGATGAGGCAACGCCGCCTCGTGACGAGAGGCTGGGGCCCCGTGACGAGACCAGCGAGGTGCTTGTCACAGGAGAGAAATGGAGGGACTGGCTGGCTCAGATGGCCGAAGCTCTGCGCTTCTACTTCGAATTCCACGAATGGGACGGCCTGGGCTACATCGCTCACATCCATGACCCATTCGTCCTCGCCTGCGCCCTCGAATGGGCACGCAGCACCGAGGCCACAGCCACCTCGGCGGGCAGCAGCGAACCGTTAGCGAACGGAACTCGAGGCACACTGCCCTGGGCCACGACGATCTGTGCACCCGTCGACGTCGAACTCACCGGTAAACTCACACGTGGCGAAACCGTCGCCGATTGGCTGGGACGGTGGGGGAAGGGCGTCAACGCTGAGATCATCCGCACGATCGACGCACAGACCTTCCTCGACCACCTCGGCGAGACACTGAGCAAAGGACCCCATCATGACCACTGAATCCAGACAGTCTGGGCAGGGGCCGACGCACACCGTCGGTCCCGCACAAAACCAAAGCACCAAGGGTCACACAATTCCCTTCACACTGACCTTCCTCGGCACCCTCATCATCCTCGGCACCTATATCGCGGTCCTCCTGACCCAACCGGCTAACCTCGGCACTGATCTGGGACACACAACATTGTGGGTCATGCTCGGCTACCTGGCCGGGGGAGTTCTCCTCGCAGCCGGCACCCTGCCGCTCATCCCGCGCAGCATTCTCGCCCTCATCCCCGTCGCCATCGCGGCCAACATCGTCATCGGGCAAGTTGTGGGCAACGTAACCCCGATTCCGCTCTACCTCGACTCCATCGGGACCGTGATGATCGGTGTTCTCGCCGGTCCTGCCGCCGGAGCATTCACCGGCATCATCTCCAACCTCATCTGGGGAGTCACCCTGAGCCCCAGCGTCATCGCATTCAGCTCTGGAGCGGCCTTCATCGGCGCAGCCGCAGGATGGGCGGCACGACTCGGAGCCTTCCGCACCCCCTGGTTCGCCGTCATCACCGGGGCACTGGCAGGAATCCCGGCCGGATTACTCGGGGCACCCGTGGCCGCTTACGTCTTCGGGGGCGGCCTGGGCTCGGGCACCGGTGGTGTTGTGGCCATCCTGCAGGCAGCAGGCCTGGAGATGCTCAACGCGACCATGGCCCAGAGCCTGTTCTCCGACATCATCGACAAGGCACTCATCTTCGCTCTGGCCTACGTCATCGTGCGCACCCTGCCGCGGCGTATCCTCAACCGATACCCGTTCACTGACCATAGTCTTTCGCGCAGTTTCCGTGAGCCGGCGCGGGTCGGCTGAGTGACAGCGACTGTTTCCGACCGTGAACGGCAGACCACACGTCGTTGGCACCCAGCCACTGAGATCATCGTCCTCGCATGCTCTCTGCTGCTCGTCTTCGGCATCCCATCCCCGGTCGTGCCCATCACCATCATCGGTGCCGCGTTCATCGCCGCGGCAGCCTCACCCGCTGTGAGGCTGCACTCATGGACGCTCGGGGTCTGTGTATTGAGCCTGCCGACGCTGCTCGTCCTCAGCGTCGTCCAAGGGCTGTTCTATCCAGGTGCCGAGGTGACCGTGCTGTGGGAGTACGGTCCTGCTCGGCTCACCGTCGAAGGACTGGCAATCGCCGTTCAGATCTGGCTGCGTGTCACCGCCCTCGTGTCCCTGTGCGCATACTTCGGCCTCGGCGCTGACTCTGCCCGCCTGTTCGACGGTCTGCGATTTCTGCGGCTGCCCTCCTCGGTGGCCTATATCTGCGCCTCGGCGATCGGCCTCATTCCACTCATCCGAACGCGCACTCAGCAGATCATTGAGGCTCGGGCCAGTCGCGGGTGGAACGTCAGCAGCTGGATGGTCCGCACACGATTGCTCCCGAGCATCGTCACCGGCCTGTTCACCTCCGTCCTCATCGGGGTCGAGCAGCGCCACGATGTGCTCGTACAGCGCGGCCTTGGAGAATCAATGTCGGTGAGGTCACTGCAGGACCACCACGACGGGCCCGGACAACGGGTCCTGCGCCGTGGTGCACCTATCCTGACCTGTGTCCTCGTCGTGTGCTCCGTGGCAGGTGTTCTGCCACTGCCCACAGCCGACCAACTGATCGGGGGTGATTGAGTCTATGCCGCTCGAACTGATCGGAGCCGGTTTCACCTACCGCCGCGACGCCTTCGCGGCATTGACAGACATCGACCTCCGTCTGGCACGAGGGCAGATGCATGCGATCCTAGGCGCGGTGGGCTCGGGCACCTCCACCCTGGGGCGCCTGATCACCGGCTTGTTGGGCGACTGTGGAACCAGCGTCGGCCGCATCCACCTCGAGGGGACTGCCGTCATGCTCGGCGATGACCCCGAGGCCCAACTGAGCGGAATGACGAGCCTCGTCGGCGATGAGGTCCAACTGTCCGGGCGCTTGCATGGGGACGAAGTCACAACGGTCGAACGGCATGCACGCAACACCTTGAACTCGCTTGACATCGGCGATCTGTGGGGGCGACGCCTCGACACTCTGTCCGGTGGTCAACGGCAGCTCGTGGCCTTGGCCGGGCTGCTGAGTCTCAACCCCTCTCTGCTGGTCCTCGACCAGCCCTCCTTGTCCCTGGACCCGGATACTCGGCAGCGCCTCGCCACAGTGCTGCAGGACTTCTGCTCCGCCGGAGGTACGGTTCTCATCACAGCCCATCAGTTCGACGAGGTGGCTGAAGCCTGCGATCGGCTGAGCATTCTGGATTCAGGTCGGCTGATCACTACCGATACCAGTCTGTCGGCCCAGGAACTTGAACGCTGCGGAATCTGGGACACCCGGTGCCCTGAGCAACATGGGCAGGGACTCTCGGAAAGTGCTCGACCACCGGCTTCGGCACCACTCACACTCTCCGCGCGCGGGCTGAGCGTCATTCGCGACGGTGCCACCGTTGTCAACGACATCGACCTCGACGTCGCAGCCGGCGAGAACGTCACAATCATGGGATCCAACGGGGCAGGGAAGTCCACCCTCCTGCGCAGTCTCGCGGGCCTACTCGGGCCCGGCTCCCGAACATCGGGCATCATCACCGTCGATGACAACGGATCTCCGGTCAGCCTCGGTGAAACGCAGGCGCACGAACGGACACGGCATCTTGCTTGGGTCGGGCAAGACCCCGGCAGTCAGCTCTCGGCCGCGACCGTGTGCGCCGAGCTCATGTACGCTGTCCCCTTGCCCGCGCACCGACGCCGCGACCGGGTTGCGATCCGCGCCCAACGCCAGGAAGCGGTCACCTCAGCGATGGTGAAGACTCAGCTGGGCACGGTGAGCGAGATCCATCCCTATGATCTGAGCATCGACCTCCGCAAGGACCTGGTGATGACATCGGCACTGATCATGAGCCCGCGGATCCTCCTCCTCGACGAACCGACCTTGGGCAGAGACCGTAGGGGAATCGACAGGCTGAACATGTTCATCACGGACTTCCTTCGCCGAGGCGGGTCCGTCCTGGCCACGACCCACGATGGGCGATGGGCGTCAGAGACAGCGGATCGCGTCCTGATTCTGGACGATGGTCGTCTCTGTGAGGGCCGAGGTGGCGGGGTAGTCCCATCGGCAGGATGAGCGGACCGGTTCCGTCCGCACCTGGCACCTGCCCCACTCGACGGCCGGGGTGCGTGGGCCGGGCGACTCAGAAGTCGTAAGTGGCGTCCGTAGTCGGGGTTTCAGGTCCGCGGATCTTCTGCAGGTGCACATGTCTGATCAGGCGGATGACCGGTCGGATGAGCATCTCAAGGCTGCCGAGGACGAAGAGGCAGGTTCCTGTGAATACCCATCTGTCGGAGAAGAACATGAAACTGCCGATGAGGAACCAAATGCCGATGAGGACATCGTTGACGATGCTCAGCACCTGATACCGCTGGCGGATGACGAGTTCGTCATGGCCGATGTGAATCGTCAGATTGCGGTCGCCATCGGTCATATAGTCCTCCTGGGTTGAACGTGTGTGGGACCACGGTGTTGCTGAGAGATCGCGGCTCGTCCCCGACTCGATGCTAGCCCCGAGAATGCTCAACGACCATATCTGACGCCGACTATCTCGGCCATGTCAGTGCCGCGTCGTAGCGTGAGGTCATGGATAAGAACGTGAATTCGTTTGATGCACTGTACGCCGAAGTCGGCAGCCACAGGTCCGTGATGCCATGGGACGAGCTGCTGGGTTTCGTCCGCAGATTTCCGCATATCGCGGCGTTCAATGCGGCCCT
This sequence comes from Brevibacterium sp. FME17, assembly GCF_014897515.1. Taxonomy (NCBI): domain Bacteria; kingdom Bacillati; phylum Actinomycetota; class Actinomycetes; order Micrococcales; family Brevibacteriaceae; genus Brevibacterium; species Brevibacterium sp. FME17. Next base: position 34,834 of record NZ_JABUYD010000002.1, on the reverse strand, counting down.
CATCGCACAACAGAATGCCGGAGCGATCTTCGTCGAAACAGAGCACGCCTGGCAGCAGAAATACGGCCGGCTGCTGAAAGACGAAGCTGTGGCGCTGATCGTCCTTCACCCTTTCGCGCCGGTGCGCTTCGTCTATGACGTCGAAGACACACACGGGCCTCCCGTCCCTGACTCCGCGGTCAACCCGTTCAAAGCAGTGGGGGCACCGACGTGGGACGGGCACCGTCTCGTCATGGATGTCCTTCACCGAAAGGGCCTGGCTCTCGCGCGTCTGCCGAAGACTCAGAGCCCGACCGTGATGTTGGCGCATGTGCTCGATGAGCTGGCTCGGGTCTACGCCGGACACCGCGGAGCATTCCCCAAGCTGGGAATCACAGCAAGCAACACCGATATCGACGGACGACAGGCACGCTTCGAAGCCGAATGCGTCACCTGGCTGATCGCCGGACGACTCGGTCTGAAAACGGCGGCAACGGGCTCATTGAAGGGCTATCTCAAACACGGCGAACTGCTGCCCCCACTGTCCAGAGACCGCGTTCTCCATGTGGTCAATGCCATTGAGAAGCTCTTCGGTGGTGCACTGAATTTCGGTCAGACAGTCCGCGAGGATGTGCCAAGTTTGTTTCCGCTGACAAAACAGTGGTCGCACTCGTCATAGCCGACGTCGTGCGGTTACGAACTCTTCGCGGCAACCCGGAGACAAATTTCTGCAGAACCCTGGTCACCGGGGCGCTGGGCGAGCAGAATGCCTATATGTCCACAACCCCGAACAGACGGACCCAGGCCACCGTCTACCCCGATATGTGGGTTGACCCCGACGATGATCCACGCAATACAGACGGCACGAGTCCCGACGGCGAGGCCGAGACTCAGCTCGAGTTCATCCACGACTACCGCTTCACCCTGCGCATGAAATGCGAGGGAGTCGAGGCTGAGCAGCTGGCCACGTGGTCGGTCCCACCCTCGACGATGTTGCTTTTGGGCCTGCTCAGACACATGGCCGAGGTTGAACGAGACTGGTGCAACTGGATCACAGACGACGGCCAGAGGCCCTCACTTTATGGTGGACTCGATGCGGCATTCGAAACATCAAGGGCCGATGCCGACATGCTGGCGAAGAACTGGGCGGCAGATCTCGAAGCCGGACAGGCATTCACCGATGCTGAGATGGCCAAGCATAAGGATCTGGGCGCCCGCATCGGACAGTCGCAGATAGCGGTGAGGGAGCTCCAGATCCACCGATTCGAGGAGTACGCCAGACACTGCGGGCATGCGGACCTGCTGTGTGAATGCATCGACGGTCGAACCGGGCAGTGACACCACTGCAAGAGCAGGTAGCCTTGGTTGAACTATCTCAATGAGGAGACACGATGAGCCGAGCAGTTCAGATCACATTCGATTGTCGCGACCCGGTCAAGCAGGCCACATTCTGGGCAGATGTCCTCGGGTATGTCATACCCGGTCCGCCGGGAGTCAGGCTTGATGCCGGTGACGATCCTTTTGCCGCATGGCAGAACTTCATCGAGGAACGCGGCATCGAGATGAAGCCGGAGGATTACCGCGCCGCGATCGAGGACCCGCAGGGACGCGGGCCACGGGTGTTCTTCCAGATCGTTCCCGAGGGCAAAACCGTCAAGAACAGAGTCCATCTCGATGTGCGTGCGGCTCCCGGTCTGCAGAACCCCGAGCGGATGGATGCGCTGGAATCGGAGAGTCAGCGCCTGCAAAGCCTAGGGGCACAGCGTCTGGAGAGGGTTGATCCCAGCCCGCCGATGGAGTCTGGATTCATCGTCATGGCCGATCCTGAGGGCAACGAGTTCTGCCTGGACTGACCAAATCGGTCCTATGGCTCATTTCGGTTCAGTGAACCATTTCGGTCGACAGCATCGCGGCGTAGGCTGTCGACATGCCCATGATTCCCGTTGCTTCGCCGCGGTCGGCAGGACGCCTCGACGTCATTGCCGGCCCCATGTTCTCAGGCAAGTCCGAGGAGCTCATGCGCCGGGTCCGGCGGGCGAAGATCGCTGGGGTCAAGGTGCTTGTCCTCAGCCACTCTCTCGATACCCGTTCCGATCTCTCGGCGATCACCTCACACGATGGGATCAATATTCCCGCCGTGCCTGTTGGTGATGTCGAGTCCCTTGCCGAGGTCGCCCGTGCCGATGACTTTGATCTGGTGGCCATCGATGAGGCTCAGTTCTTCGGCCCTGACCTGGTGCCGACCGTGTTCGAACTGGTGGAACGTGGTGCCACAGTCATCGTCGAAGGCCTGTGCGTGACATTCGACGGTGGACCCTTTGAACCGATGCCGACTTTCATGGCGGTGGCCGAGGATGTTCTCAAACTGACGGCCGTGTGCACGATCTGCGGCAGGGATGCCGTGTTCCACCAACGTGTGGGTACGCCTGGCTTCATCGCCGAAGATTCAGAACCCCGTGCCACGGATATCGACGCCAGCCACATCGGCGGTCTCGAATCCTATGTCGCACGCTGTCGGGAACATTTCGCGCCACCGCGCTAGAAACGCACGCTCACGGCCGCATCAGGTCAGGAACTCAGTCCTCGATGCTCTCCCACACTCCACGCCAGATCCGCGCCAAGTCCGGAACCTGGTAGTGGGCATTGAGTCCGCTGGGCTGGGGCACGACATGCAGCGCGATGTCTTCAGGCCACCCCTCGATGAGGGACGTGTCCTGTGGCCCCAGGTGGGCCGTGGGTTGTGAATATCCGATCCGGAATGAGGTGATCCCAGCGACCGCAACGGCTCGGGGGCGGATTTCATCGAGGCGGTGAACAAGCCTGGCCGCACCGTCTCGCAGTTCCTGCCTGTCCAGCTCATCCGCCCGGGCAGTGGCCCGTCCGACGAGGTTGGTGATGCCGATGCCGCGGGCCAGCAGCTGAGCCTCGTCTTCTACAGCGAGTCCCAGGGAAGCATCGACGAGGTGATCAGTCAGACCTGCCTGATGCAGAGACGGCCAGAAGCGGTTGCCCGGTCGAGCGAAGGGCGCATTGACTGCGGCCGTCCACAGACCAGGATTGATTCCGACGATGAGCATCGACAGTTCACCCGGATGTTTGGGCAGAACATCATCGATGGCGTCGGGACTGTCATTGGCGAACTCAGCGAGGTCGTCCTTCGTCGGCTTTCGTCCACCTAAGGGCGAGGGCCGACGGGAGCTGATGAAACTTTCCTCATTCACGCATTCCACACTACCGTCGAGTCAGAACGGTTGAGTCGGCACCCGCCGACTCACAATAATCGGGAGACCCATGACCCATGCACACGAGCAACATACTCATCGGCACGTGCAATCGTATGCCGGAGAGTCAGCGCCCTTCCACTTTGAGAACCAGTGGAGGGTCAATGCCTCTGTGGCCGATGTGTGGTCCGTGCTCTCCGATATTGAGTCGTGGCCGCAATGGTGGCCGGGCCTGCCAGTGGCGGTGCCCGTCGATGAGGGGACCGCATCCGGAAGCCGTGCCGACATCCAGGTCAACAGTCCGATCGGTGTGACATTGAGCTTCGGCATCGAACTTAAGGACACCGACCCGCCGAACTTCGTGAAGTTCTTCGCCAGCGGTGACCTGAGAGGGATCGGGGAGTGGACGTTGGAGCAGATGGGCCCGATCACAACGATCAGCTCCGTGTGGTGTGTCACGACTCGGCGCATGCCCATTCGCCTGCTGCGTCCCGTGGCAAAGAGGATGCACTCACATGTGATGAGCGCCGGGCGCCATGGTCTGGTCCGTCGACTGAACCGTCTCCTGCCCCGAGGCTGACCAGGCATCGATGCCGCCTGCCAGAGACCGCAGGCGCACGGAACCCGGTGCCGAATCATGGAGGAGCTGCACGGCTTGGCCGGAGCGAGCCCCCGACTTGCAATGGATGACGATGTCGACTGGCGGGTGGCCAGCGATTGTCTCCACCGCACTCCACCCCTCGATCTGCAGCATGCCCAGCGGCAGGTGAACGGAGCCGGGGATGGCCGCGATCTCCCGCTCCCAGTCAGCACGCACATCGATGAGAAGAACACCCGAGGAGTGAGCCCGGTATTCGTCGACGCTGATCTCCTCCGCCCGGTCCGGATCCCGACCATCGGGTCCCGGACGGGCAGCAGCGCAGGCAACGGCCACCTCGGCTAGGTCGGTGACCGGCGGACGATCAGGATCCGGTGAGAACCGAAGTGTGGAGTAATCGGACTCCAGAGCGTCATAGCGCAGAAGGCGCCCGATCAGCGGTGTGCCGATTCCGCAGATGAGTTTCACGGCCTCCGTGGCCATGGCCGAACCGACGGTGCCGCACAGGACCCCGAGCACACCGCCCTCGGCACAGTTGGGCACGGAGTCGGCCTCGGGGATGTCTGGAAACAGGTCACGCAGCATCGGCCCCTGCCCGGGGACGAAGGTGCTGACCTGCCCCGAGAAGCGAAAGATCGTGCCCCATATCAGCGGTGTGCCGGTGAGCTCGGCGGCATCATTGGACAGGTATCGGGTCGCAAAATTGTCTGCACCGTCGAGGACCAGGTCGTGGGAGGAGAAGAGCTCGAGAGCATTCTCAGGACGCAGCCGCTCACACATCGTGTGGACCACAAGTTCCGGATCAAGACGCAGCAGGGCATCACGGGCGGAAGCGACCTTGACTCGCCCGATATCGGCATCGCGGTGAAGGACCTGACGCTGCAGATTCGAGGCTTCGACCACATCGTCATCGATGACCGTGATCGACCCGATCCCGGCCGCGGCCAGGTAATGCAGGATAGGTGCCCCCAGTCCACCCGCACCGATGACCAGCGCCGAAGCGGCCCGAAGCCTCCGCTGTCCCAGCACACTGATTCCCGGCAGGCTCAGATGCCTGGCGTAGCGGTCGAGTTCCCGTGGGCTCAGACAATCGACCGGTTCGACGAGTGGGCCCGGATTGCTCGCCACGCTCATGCCGGGGTCACCATCCCGTCGAATGTCGACGAGGCGAAGGCCAATGGTCGTTTCGGGATGCGACCGGCATGAGCGGCGAGGAGCCCGGACTCCACAGCCAGGGACATCGCTCGCGCCATGGCGGTGGCATCGTGGGCCCGGGTGACGGCTGAGGCCAGGAGGACGGCGGTGCAGCCGAGCTCCATCGCCAAAGCAGCATCGGAGGCGGTGCCGATCCCAGCGTCGAGGATCACGGGCACCTGGGCACGGCTGACGATCGTCTCGATGTTGTGGGGGTTGAGGATACCCAGCCCGCTGCCGATCGGAGCCCCAGCAGGCATGACCACGGCCACCCCAGCATCCTCGAGCCGCTTGGCCAAGGCTGGATCGTCGTTCGTATAGGCAAAGACCGTGAAGCCATCGAGAACTAGTTCCTCCGCGGCACGGAACAGTTCCACCGGATCGGGCAGCAGAGTCTCCTCATCGGCGATGACCTCAAGCTTCACCCAGTTCGTCTCGAGCGCCTCCCGAGCCAACTGGGCCGTCAGCACAGCATCCCGGGCGGTATAGCATCCGGCAGTGTTGGGCAGGATGCGAATACCCAGGCGCTGCAGCAAGGCGAACACCGAGTCGCGGGCTTGTCCGTCATAGCGGCGCAGAGCCACGGTCGTCAGCTCGGTGCCCGACGCGTCCAGGGCCTGTTCGAGGATGCTCAGCGAACTGGCGCCACCGGTGCCCATGACGAGTCGGGAGTTCAGAGTCACGTCGTCAACGCTCCAGGTCATGTCAGCCTCCCTGTACCGCGGTGACGATGTCGACTCCATGGCCCTCGCGCAGAGTGAAGTCCGACCACTGTCCGCGCCGGATGACTTCACCGTCGACGGCGACGGCGATGCCCAGGCGGCTGCCGTCGACGGGAATGCCCTCGGCGGTGAGTTCCTTGTCGACGATGCTGGAGACGAGGTCTCTGGCGGTGGTAGGTCCGGCGAGTGCATGGCGCTCGCCGTTGAGCGTGATGGTGATCGTGTCGGTCATGGATGACTCCCTGCTGGTTGCCGGATGGTGGTTGATGAGTGAAAGCGTTCTGGTCCCACTACGGTCAGTACCCCGGGAGGCCCAGACTGGGGTGCGCGCTCACACACGAGGTCGGCGCTGAGTTCGGCACCCAGTGGGGCGAGGAGGATCCCGTGGCGGAAGAACCCGGTGGAGATGACACAGCCGGGGTCGATGCGTCCGATGATCGGCACATCATCGGGTGAGCCCGGCCGGGCGCGGGTGGTGATATCGGTGATCTCGGCCTCGAGGATGGCCGGGGCGAGGCGTTCGGCATCTCGGAGCAGCTGGTGGACGCCACCGGCGTTGGTCCCTGACCGCCCGTCCTCACGGCTCGTGGCCCCGAGGACGAGTTCACCGTCGAGACGAGGCACGATGTAGACGGGGCGGGCCTTGACCAGACCACGGATCGTGCGAGTCAGCAGCGGGGCCAGGGCCTGAGGCGCACGGAGCCTGATCACCTCACCCCACACCTGGCGCAGCGGCAGTGGGGGAACGCCCGAGATGTCATTGCAAGCGCTGCCCGCGGCCACGACGACCTGATCGGCGCGCAGCCTCGTCCCATCCTCGAGTTCCACTCCGAGTGTCTGGCCGGCTTCGGTGATCAGGGCGTCGACGCGGACACGAACGATATCGTCACGCAGCACCGCGAGCAGTGCACCGGTAACGCGCCGGGGATCGATCGAATGATCTCCGGGGATCATCACCGCACCACATACCCCCGGTGCCAGGGACGGTTCCAGCTCGCGGGCCCGGGATCCGGTGATGAGGGAGACGTCGAATCCGGCGGTGGTCTGCAGATCGACGAGTTCACGCAGGGAGGCGAGATCGGCGCGGTCACCGGCACAGACGAACGTCTCGGCGCTCGAATACCCCAGCTCATGACCCGAGGCTGCAGCGAGATCGGCGGCGAAACCTGGGTAGAGGTCTGCTGAGGCACGCATGAGCGGATATAGGGGAGACTGACCCCACACCACCTCGGCGGCCGGGGCCAACATTCCGGCCGCAGCATGGGAGGCACCCATGGCGGGATCCGGATCGACGATGGTCACGCCAACGCCGCGACAACGCAGCTTCCAAGCAGTGGACAAGCCGATGATTCCGGCTCCCACAATGACGACGTGCACGTGCTTCTCCCTCCGGCGGCATGACCCGCATCAGGTTGAACGGTCGGCACAAAGCCCTCTCAGCCTCTTTATGAGGCTCCCGCGAACTCCTCTACTCTAGGAGCATGGTCGCAGATATGACAATGGACGCCGCAGTCCGAGACACAGACAAGACCGCAGACAGAGCCGCACGACTGGAGCGACTTCGCGAAGCCAGCCTCTATGTCTGCACCGATTCCCGCAGCGCCCAGGGGGACCTCCCCGAATTCCTCGACACCGCCTATGCCGGTGGTGTCGACATCATCCAACTGCGCGACAAAGGCCTCGAGGCACGCGCCGAGATCGCAGCACTCGAAGTGCTCAGGGAGGCAGCCCACCGTCACGGGAAACTGTTCTCCGTCAATGACCGTGCGGATGTGGCTCTCCTCGTGGGAGCCGATGTCTTCCACGTCGGGCAAGGGGACCTCACCAGCGACCAGGCCCGCGCGGTCCTCGGCCCGGATGTGATCCTGGGGCGATCGACCCATTCGATTACGCATGCCGAGGCCGCCGAGGCGGACCCCGAGATCGACTATTTCTGTCTGGGCCCCGTATGGGAGACCCCAACCAAACCCGGCAGACCCGCCATCGGCACTGACCCCCTGCGTGCGCTCGCCTCCATCGCCACCAAACCCTGGTTCGCGATCGGCGGGATCTCGGCAGGCCAGCGCCTCGACGAGGTTAAAGCTGCAGGTGCGCGGCGCGCCGTCGTCGTGCGTGCGGTGACCGCGGCAGACGACCCTGCGGCCGCAGCCGCGGAACTCAAGCAGGCACTGTGAAACCCAGCCGGTTGAGGCCAGCACTGTGAGGGCCAGCAGGGAGAAGGCCAGCAGTATGAAAACGAAGGAATCCAACTGACATGGGAGAACACGCAGTGAAGATACTCATCGCCGGAGCCGGCGCGACCGGTGGAGCATTCGGCACCCGCCTGTTCGAAGCAGACCGCGACGTGACACTCCTGGTCCGCGCCGCGCGGGCAGAGATGATACGCGCCGATGGGCTGCGCTTCGTCGCCCCCGGAGAAGACCGGACGAATCACATTCCCGTCCTCACTGCGGCAGAACTCGCCGCAGACGGCACCGACCAGGCCCCCTTCGACCTGGTGATCGTCGCAGTCAAGGCCAACGGCCTGGAACCGATCCTCAACGACATCAGGCCCGCCGTCGGCGAGCACACGATGATCATTCCGTTCCTCAACGGCATGGCTCAGATCGACCGGCTGGTCGAGGAGTTCCCCGGACAGGTGCTGGGCGGTCTGGTCAAGATCGTCGGGACGATCAAGGACGGAGCCATCCACCAGATGACAGATCTGGCCGTCATGACTATCGGCGACCTCGACGGGGGAGTCGTTCCGGAGACCATTGCCCAGGCGCTTGACGTTCCCGGCTACAAACTGCAGATCCTGGACGACATAACATCCGCGCTATGGGAGAAATGGATCTTCATCGCAGCAGCGGGAGTCGTCACCTGCCTGTTCCGAGCCCCGGTCGGAGCGATCATGGCCGCTGGTGGCCACGCCCACATCGTGAGGATCGTTGATGAACTCGAGGCCGTGGCGGCCGCGGGCGGACACCCTGTTTCGGCCAAGGCCAGGGACATGACACTGTCTATGCTCACCGCCGAAGGGTCGGCGTTCACCTCATCGCTCTACCGTGACGTGACCTCGGGTCTGCCCAGTGAAACCGAGCACATCCTCGGACACCTCGCGAGCACGGCGGCTGGCCTCGGTGTCCCGACGCCCCTGCTCGACCTCACACTTGTGCAGTTGCGAGCTGGGGCATCTCTGCGACAGCACTGACCTCTTCGGCGCCGAGGCGCAGCATCGTCACGTACGGGTCATTGGGGATGGTGTGGGGGACCGCATCAGATCCGTGCGGGGCGGTGAACGTCACCATCGGGATCGCATCTCTGCGGTCGAGGACCAGAAGTGTCTCGTACTTGCCCGGCCCCACCGAGCGGGCGGAGCCGACGGGAAGTTCGGAGGCCAGCGTCTCCAGCGGATTGGCCGCCGAGGGTGGCCGATTCATCTCCTGATCGGCGACATCGGCGAACTGTTCGGCGGTGATGAGATAGGCCTTGGCCGGGGTGGGTCCCGGTGCGTGATGGTCGTAGAAGGCCATTCCTCCACCGCCCCACACGGTGGAGCTGCCGGCGAAGTAGATGGATCCGGGAAGTTCGATGCCCATCTCCGCCAACGGCGGATCGGTGTTCCTCGCGCCGGGATAGGTGACGAAGGCACCTGGGGGACGGCCGCCCTGCAGGTAACAGGCGAGCCTGTCACGATGCATGTTCGACCCATAACTGACATACCACACGAGTGCTTGAGACATCCCTTTCATGATGCCACGTCGACGGCTGGGACTGTCCAATCTGTCGCGCCTCGGTGTGCCGTCCGAACGTCGTCTGCTCGGGCTTTCCTCCTGGCCAGGAGTCTGCGCGTGAGTTCGGCTACACCGGTGATTGTCAGAGCGATGCCGACGCCCAATCCCACTCCGAGCAGCGGCTGGTCTTCGAAGAGCACACCACCGAGGAGACCGATGCCCGTGGAATACAGGGCCCAGGCCAGGCACCCTACGGCGTCGAAGGCGAGGAACCGGGTGCGCGGATACTTCAGGATCCCGGAGGTGAGGGTTGTCGCTGTGCGCCCGCCGGGAACGAAGCGTCCCGCGATGAGGGCGGCACCGCCTCGGCGGGCGAAGATGTCTTCGGTGTGCTCAACCATTCGCGAGGCCCGCGGCGAGCGGGTCCACCGATGCACCAGCGAGCCGCCTCCGCGCCCCACAAGATGGGCGGCGAAGTCGCCGATGAGGGCACCGATGGCCGCTGCCAGGAGAAGTCCCACGGGGGTCGGCGTGCCGGCCGCGGCATAGGCTGCAGCGGTGATGAGGACCGTCTCGGAGGGGACGATGGGGACCAGGGAGTCGAGGCCGGCGGTGACGAAGATGAGGAGATAGACCCATGGGGATTGGAGCGTAGCGGTGAGGATGTCGAGAGCAAGGTCCATACCCACTTACGCTATGGACGGGGAGGTGAGATCGGAACGTGGCAAGGAGCAGTCTCTTGTGCAGGTGTCCGGACGAGGATATGCGGAAAACCGGAAGCGGAGATTGCGGTCGGTCCCATGGGAGTGGCCGTCTGGCGTTGCTACGATCAACCTATGCCCTGGCCGACATCGCTGACTGCGCGAATTCCCCGAGAGTCCCGCATGTTCGCCACCCGTTGGGTCGCCTCGGTCTTCGGCATCCTTTGGGGCGTGGTTCTGTGTCTTCCGCTTCTGCTCGCCGCCGTCCCAGCACCGACGTCGCGTTTGAGTCGCAGGGTCCTCGGCTGGGAAAGAAGCCGACAGGATAGGTGCTTCGGCATCGTCATGGGCGAGGCTCCGAGCAAGCGCGGCTTCTTCGTCTTCAATGGTGTGGTTGCTGGCCTCATCGCCATGCCCGTGTTCAATCTGCTGACCGGTTTCCTGCTCGTCACGATCGGTTCCCTCATCCAGGGACTGTTCATCGGTGGCAGCATCACCATCGGCTTCGACTTCTGGACCATCAGTCAGCCGACATTGTTCGTCGGGGTGCTCTACGGAGCCGCGAATCTCATCGGGGTCATCGTCCTCGCCGAGCTCGCGAATTGGCTGCATGGGACAATCGACTCCCGATATTCGGCGGTCAGCCGCCCCAACGCACCACACACTCGCATCACCCAGCTCCTCATGACCCGCCACGGTGTGGTCATGGCCATAGACGAGGAGCGTCGACGCATCGAACGTGACCTCCACGACGGGGTGCAGCAGAACGTTGTCTCCCTATCCGTGCTCATCGCCCGGGCCCAACGAGCCAAAGACCAGGACAAGGTCAGCGCTCTCCTCGATGATGCCCTCGTCCAGTCCCAGGACCTCATCGATGAGATGCGCGAGGTCGCCTGGCGCGTCTATCCCACGGCCTTGGACGAACACGGCCTGGGCACCGTTCTCAACCGGGTCGCCGATCATTGCCCGATCCCGGTCACCCTCACCGCTGTCCCGTCCCAACGGGCGCCCCAGGCCTGCGAATCGGCCGCGTATTTCGTCGTCCGTGAGGCTGTGACCAATGTCGTCAAACACGCAAATGCCTCGCACATTCGCATCAGCGTGATCGTTGACGGGCAGATGTTGATCGCCGAGGTGGTCGATGACGGATGCGGGGGAGCAGATCCTGCCGGTGGCGGGCTGAAGGGCCTGTCACGTCGAGTCGGAGCCTTGGACGGGACGATGACGATTGAAAGCCTCGAGAATGTCGGAACCACTGTGAGAGCGGAGATCCCCTATGCCTGAAGCCGAAATGCCTGAATCCGCTGATGAATCGAGGGATGGTGATACTATGAGAGTCGCTTTGGCCGATGATTCTGTGCTGCTGCGAGAAGGTGTGCGCAGCCTGCTCGAGGACGAGGGCATCGCGGTTGTGGCCTCTGTCGACGATGGGCAGCAGCTGCTCACCGCGGTAGCAGCCCAACGTCCGAACCTGGCGATCGTCGACGTCAGGATGCCACCGACACACACCACCGAAGGACTGGAAGCCGCGCTGGAGATCAAACGGCGGTTCCCGGACATCGGAGTTCTCGTGCTCAGCCAATACGTTCTGCGCGAATACGCGACCGAACTGCTGAGCACAGAGACGGTGGGAGTCGGCTACCTGCTGAAGAACCGGGTCACCGACATCGACCGCTTCCTCGAATCCGTCAACAGGATTGCGGAGGGAGGTACAGTCATCGACCCCGAAGTCGTCCGGCAGCTGCTGAGCTCCTCCGAACAGCAGAATTCTCTGTCCGCGCTCACTCCCCGGGAGAACGAGGTCCTGCGGGCCATGGCCGAAGGTCTGTCGAATCGAGGTATCGCCGAACGCCTCTACGTATCCATCAGCTCAGTGGAGAAGGCCATCAGCTCGATCTTCGACAAGCTCGGGCTGCAGGCGGGGGAGACCACGAGCCGCCGAGTCGCTGCGGTCCTGCACTACCTCGACCAATCCTGATCAGAGTTCTGCCCGGGTCCGGGCGCCGATGCGCAGGTTGAGGTCCTCGAGCTCTGCCAGGACGTCGCCAGCGCCCCAGATCTGATTGCGTTTGCGACTGGTCAGGCCGCGCAGAATGCCAGCTTCCATCAGTGCGGAAACGGCCCGGTTCGCCGAGGAGCTGGGCAGGTTCAAAGAGTTCTCGTGGTCATCGATCGTGAACACTGGGTCCGATGCGAGGTAGCTCAGGACGCGAGCTGCGGCACTGTTCGCATGCGGATGGCCGAGGAGGTCCGCCCACTCACCCGGCAGCGCGGCCAGCCGATGCGCGGTCAGCTGCGATTCCTCTGCAGCGATGATCGAAGAACGGGACCACAGGGATATGACAGGTCCGGCATTGCCCAGGTGATAGGAATTCAAGGCGCCGAAGTAGCGGTCGCGAACCTCGACCAGAGCAGCGGCCAGCGGAACCGTGATCCCCGTGGTGACACCTCTCGAGTGGAGAATCCCGGCTGCCAGGGCCCGTCCGATGCGCCCATTTCCATCCGTGAAGGGATGGATCGCCTCGAACTGCGAATGGGCAATAGCCGCCTGCGCAATCGTGGGAATGTCATCGCGCAGAGCAAACGTGAGCAGATCGTCCATGAGCCCAGGCACAAGCTCAGGGGGAGGCGGGACGTAGAGGGCTCCACGGGGCGAATGATCCGACCCGCCGATCCAGTTCTGCATCGGCCGATGCCGCCCCGCCAGATGATCTTCCCCAGTATCGTCTTTGAGCAGCAGCCGATGGGCACGAGAGATCGAATCTGCACTGATCGCTCCTGATGTCAGCAGATCCAGTGCCCCTGTCGCAACGGCCATCGCTGTGGCCGAGGAGTTCGACTTGGCTCCGTGCAAGGCCCTGACGAAGTCATCGATGGGTGCCTCTTCGGCCTCGATCTTCGACGAGGCGATCGATTCGCTGCGCAGCAGCAGATACGACAACGGAATCAGGGTGCGACCGTGCTCGGCATCGAGTCGGGAAATCGCCCGGATCGCGGTCTCTGACAGAGACGCGAGTTCGGCAGGCAGACGCAGGTCGACCGAGCTGATCCGAGCGGGAATGGAGACTGCCACCTCGGCGAATGTCCTGTCATCGACAGTGCCGCCGCGAAACTCCTGGCGCCACGGTCTGGTCTCGGACTGCTCCGTGGGGACGGGCACGATGAAATCGGACATGGGATTCGTCTAAGAGATAATTCCACATATGAAGGAAACTGGGAATATCTCTCATGGTGATCCCAGTTCCGGCGAACACAGATGCCTCGTTAGACTCGCAGCTCAGAGGTGCCGACTGCCCATGGCTGTCCCAGGGACCTCGAGCCCGACGACATTCAGTATTGACCACGAGTTTGCGTGTTTGCCACGAGATTGCGTGTTCACGACGAGGAGAACGATGAAACGCCAGCTGCCCGATATGAAGGAACTCGCCCCTCTCCTACAGTTCGGACTGCCCAGACTCGACCGGGTGGCCGCACGGCTCGACTCCGCTGCCGATATCTGGGACCTGCGTCGCATCGCCAAGCGAGTGACACCCACCGCTCCCTTCGATTACGTCGACGGAGGAGCACTCGATGAGCACACGCTGCGCAAGAACCGGCAGGTCTTCGCCGATGTCGAACTCCTGCCACGCATCCTGCATGGAGTCGACGCTCCGAACACGTCGACGACGATCGCCGGACAGCACGCAGCCCTGCCCTTCGGCATCGCACCGACCGGCTACACACGCATGATGCATTCCGAGGGAGAGGTCGGAGGAGTCCGGGCCGCAACGAAGGCAGGAATTCCCTTCTCCCTATCGACAATGGGCACACGGTCCATCGAGGAAGTTGCGCAGGCGGCACCCGGGTCCACACGCTGGTTCCAGCTCTACCTGTGGAAGGACCGCGAGCGCAGCCTCGACCTGCTGCAGCGAGCCCAAGCCAGCGGGTATGAGACCCTGCTTGTCACCGTCGACACCCCGATCACCGGACAGCGGCTGCGCGATAACCGCAATGGGCTTTCGATTCCACCGAAGCTGACGCTGAAGACCATTCTCGATGCCTCCTACCGGCCCGGCTGGTGGTTCAACTTCCTCACCACCGAACCGCCGAAATACGCCTCGCTGTCGAACACCTCACAGTCCCTGGCCGAGATGACGCAGACCATGTTCGACCCGACTCTTGACCTTGATGACCTGAAATGGATCCGCGAACACTGGAAAGGCAAGCTCTTCGTCAAGGGCGTCCTCACCGCCGATGATGCCGTCAGGGCTCGGTCCATCGGTGCCGACGGTCTGGTCGTGTCCAACCACGGAGGACGCCAGCTCGATCGGGCACCCGATTCTCTGACCGCACTGTCGGAAGTCCGGGCTGCAGTCGGTGAGGATATGGAACTCATCCTCGACTCCGGCATCATGTCCGGCACCGATGTCGTGGCCGCACTGTGTGCCGGAGCGGACTTCGTGCTCATCGGCCGGGCGTACCTCTATGGCCTCATGGCCGGAGGGCAGCGCGGAGTAGAGAGGGCCATCGAGCTGATCAAGGCTGAGATCTTAACCGCCATGGGGCTGATGGGTGCCCGGAACATCTCCGACCTCGGGCCGGACCTTGCCAGGGGCCTGCCGACACCTGCCACTGGGAATCCGGCCAGACCGGACGAATTGCGCGGCGTCGACTCCTGAATGTGGTAAGAATGGCCGGGGCCCGAACGGGATCCCGCCGGCACGACAGTCAAGGGACACGATGAACGCAGCACCCACCTCGGCGAGGGAGAACCGCGAACTCAAACGGGGGCTGAAGTCACGTCACCTGCAGATGATCGCCATCGGCGGTGCCATCGGCACCGGCCTCTTCCTCGGATCGGGTGGCACGATCTCACAGGCCGGACCCGGCGGTGCACTCCTGGCCTACGCCGCGATCGGCATCATGGTCCTCTTCGTCATGCAGTCCCTGGGGGAGATGTCGACGCATCTGCCCGTGGCCGGTTCCTTCCACACCTACGGCTCGAAATACGTCAGCCCCTCATTCGGCTTCGCCATGGGGTGGAACTACTGGTTCAACTGGGCCATCACACTCGCGGCCGAACTCGTCGCGGCCGGGGTCATCATGTCCTTTTGGCTGCCCGATGTTCCCTCCTGGGTCTGGGCCGCGGTCTTTCTCGTCCTGCTCTCGGGACTCAACTTCCTCTCGGCCAAGGCCTTCGGCGAAGGCGAATTCTGGTTCGCTGCCATCAAGGTCACCGCGGTCCTGGCATTCCTCGTCCTCGGGGTGCTCATGATTACGGGCATCATCGGTGGACAGTCGCCGGGCATCAGCAACTGGACGACCGGGGAAGCTCCCTTCGTGGGCGGCTGGGTCTCGATCATCAGTGTGTTCATGATCGCCGGATTCTCCTTCCAGGGCACGGAGCTCGTCGGTGTCACCGCAGGCGAGTCCGCCAACCCTCGCCGCGACATGCCACGAGCCATCCGCACCGTGTTCTGGCGCATCATGCTCTTCTACATCGGTGCGATCGTCATCATCGGCTTCCTCCTGCCCTACACCGACCCTTCGCTGCTGGCGTCGGCCAACAGCGAGGATGTCACGGCCTCGCCCTTCACCCTCGTCTTCGAACGCGCCGGAATCGCCGTGGCCGCCTCTGTGATGAACGCCGTCATCCTCACCGCGATCCTCTCCGCCGGCAACTCCGGTCTCTACGCCTCGACCCGGATGCTCTATGCAATGGCCAAGGAGGGAACCGCGCCGAGGCTGTTCGCCCGACTCAATGAACGTGGCGTACCCGTCATGGCGCTGCTGGCCACCGCGGTCATCGGCCTCTTCGGCTTCCTCTCGGAGGTGATGGGCGACGGCGGGGCCTACACCTGGCTGATCAACGTCTCCGGCCTCTCCGGATTCATCGTCTGGGTCGGCATCGCCTGGTGCCATTTCCGCTTCCGTCGCGCCTACATCAGGCAGGGACGCAACCTTGCGGACCTGCCGTATCGAGCGCCCTTGTTCCCGATCGGTCCGATCATCGCCCTGGTCATGCTGGTGATCGTCATCATCGGCCAGAACGTGCAGGCGATCGTCGAAGGACGCGTCCTCGAAGTTGCCTCCGCCTACATCGGACTGCCTGCGTTCCTGCTGCTGTGGCTCATCCACCGACTGGTCACGGGTCACCGCTCACGCATTGTGGGCCTCGAGGAGATGGATGTCGAAGGTCTCGAGATCACACCTGAGCACGCCCGGAGCAAACGCATCTGAGCGTCGCCGAGACCCTCTCGGATGGGTTAAGCTAGGCTCGCCTAACTCAAAAAGAAGGATCTCATGCGCAGAATTCTCGCCCCCATGCTCGCCTCAGTACTCCTGCTCACTGCCTGTGGTGGCAGCGGCGGTGGGGGAGAAGAGGCCGGCTCCGGTACCAGCATCGACACAAAATTCGGTTCCGTCGAGGTTCCCAAGGACCCGAAGAAGATCGTGGCCCTGGGCTGGGGCGATGCAGAGACCGCACTGGCCCTCGGCGTGCAGCCCGTCGGTGCCTCCGATTGGGTGGAATTCGGCGGCAAGGGTGTTGGTCCCTGGGCCGAAGATCTCTACGACCAGGCTCCGGAGATCATCGACACAATGGAACCCGACTTCGAGAAGATCGCGGCACTCGAGCCCGACCTCATCCTCGACACGAAGAGTTCCGGTGAACAGAAGCGCTACGACCGTCTCTCGGAGATCGCACCAACTGTGGGAGCACCCGAAGGCGGCGACAACTACCTGACGACGATGGACCAGCAGGTCGATCTCATTGCCCAAGCCCTGGGCAAAGAAGACGAGGGCAAAAAGGTGCTCGGCAAACTCGATGAGAAGTTCGAATCCGTGCGTGAGGCCCATCCGGAGTTCGACGGAAAGTCTGTGAGCGTGGCGGCCAAAACCTCGGAAGGCTGGGGAGCCTACGTCGAAGGATCCGAGCGCGTGCAGTTCATGGAACAGCTCGGTTTCAAACAGTCAGAGAAGGTCGCAGCGCTTAAGTCGGACAACTTCACCGCCACCGTCTCCGAGGAGGAACTCGAAGTTCTCGACGCGGACCTGCTCGTGGCCTTCCCGATCTACATTCCCGACACCGAGGTCACCAAGGACGCCGCATTCAAACGCATCCCAGCCGTCGAAGACGGGCACAGCCTGGTGCTGACCGAAGACCTCAACGATGTCCGCCAGGCATTCTCGCTCAACTCGGTGCTCTCGGCCACTTACGCTGCGGAGAAGATGCCCGACCTCGTGGCCGACAAACTCAAGTAGCCAGCACCTTCCTCACACTGCGCCGCGCCACGCCTCAAGACCGATGTCGATGATGCGGGCGTGGCGCACCTCGTCCAGCGAATCGATGGCCAACCATTCCGCCCGATCTGTCGTGCCGTCGACCTCGAGCGTGCCCAGTGTGCCACCCGTGATGCGAGCCTCGTAGACGACCCGTACGCCTTTGAACGGGCGCGGTGTCGATCTGCGACGGGAGACATTGCTGCGGTTCTCCGTGAAGGTGTGGGTCGTGAGGGGGCGCACGAGCTCGGCATCAAAGCCCGTCTCCTCCTTGATCTCACGGATCGTGCCGGTCTCGATGCTCTCGTGGAACTCGATCCCACCGCCGGGCAGAGTCCACAGCGCATGGGCCGGTTCATTGCCGCCGTTGAACCAGCTGAGCAGGATTTCCTTATCGTCGTTGACGATCACCGCGTACCCGGCAAGTCGTGTGTCGTATTCGGAGAAGTGCATGGGTTCAGCCTACCTTCGAGTATCTCTTCCCAAGCCGAAACCCGGTGAATAGGCTGATCACATGCCTGAAGCCGCGAAATACCCCAACGAACACATCATCCGCACACGCACCATCGAGGCCCCCGCCCACTCGATCTTCGCAGTGCTGCGTGATCCGACCCGACACCGGGACAAAGGTGTCACTGACCTATGACTGGTCACGCACAACACGAAAGATACGAGACGAGTTCGGCGGCTTCCCCGTCGTCAGCCCCGACTACCTCGACCGGTCATTGCAGGCCCTGGAAGACACGGTCACCAGCAGCAAATGACCCGGTGAGACGTCCCGGGTAGGCTGATGGCGTGAGAGACATCGCCACCAGACTCATCGGCACCACCGGTGCCCGCATCGTGTTCCTCCACGGTCTCTTCGGCCGCGGCAAGAACTTCACCTCGAACGCCAAGGCCCTCGAGCCCGACTACTCGAGCCTGCTCGTCGACCTGCCCAACCACGGTGACTCGGACTGGACCGAGGACTTCAGCTACGTGGACATGGCCGACTCCATCGCCGCAAAGATCGCCGAGGTGACCGATCCCGATGACCTGCCCGTGCACCTGGTCGGTCATTCCCTGGGCGGCAAGGTCGCCATGGTCCTGGCGCTGCGTCACCCGCAGCTCATCGACCGCCTCGTCGTCGTGGACATCGCACCCACCGCGGGCGGGTCGCTCGGAGTGTTCGAACACCTGCTCTCAAGCCTGGCCGAACTCGACCTTCACCAGATCGAGTCCCGCTCGGCCGCCAACGACGCTCTGCAGGAGAAGATCCCCGAGGACACGATCCGAGGATTTCTGCTGCAGAACCTGCGCACCACCTCGGCCGGATATGCCTGGCAGCCCAATCTGACCCTGCTGCATGAGAGCCTGCCTGAGATCGGTGACTTCCCCGACATGGGGGAGGCCACCTTCGACGGTCCCGTGCTGTGGATCGCCGGCGAGAGATCGGACTACGTCTCCCGTGACGACCTGCCGCTTATGCGCTCCCTCTTCCCGCGCACAACCCTGCTCACCGTCAAAGGCTCGGGCCACTGGGTCCACTCCGAAAAGCCACAGACGTTCATCTCGTCCCTGCAGACATTCTTCGCACGCAGCTGACTCACGAAACCTGCCAGCAGCCTCCCGTCTGACTTGTGAGGCTTTGATCTCACCTGCGACACCCCGAGATCGGTCACTGCTGAAGAGGAATATGCTGGTGGACAGTGGCGTTGAGCCACACAGACGCACCATGAACCACAAGATCACAATCTTCACGAGGAGGAACGAGTGAGCACAGCGATCCCGGCCGATTCCACGGCCAAATTCGCCGAATACGCAGACGGTTCACGCCTGGTCAGCACCGAATGGGTGGCCGAACATGCAGGTGAACCCGGACTGGTCATCGTCGAAAGCGATGAGGACGTCCTCCTCTATGAGACCGGACACATCCCCGGAGCGGTGAAGGTCGACTGGCACACCGAACTCAACGACAGGGTGACCCGGGACTATGTTGACGGTGAAGGCTTCGCCGCCCTCATGTCCGCCAAGGGCATCTCACGAGAGGACACGATCGTCTTCTACGGCGACAAATCCAACTGGTGGGCCGCCTACGCCCTGTGGGTTTTCTCGCTGTTCGGACACGAAGATGTCCGCCTCATGGACGGCGGCCGCTCCAAGTGGCAAGCCGAAGAGCGCGAACTGACCACGGTGAAGCCACGCCCGGAGCCAACCGAATACCCGGTCGTCGACCGTGATGATGCCACCCTGCGTGCCTTCCTGCCCGAGGTCAGGGACAGCCTGGGCAAACGTCCCCTCATCGATGTCCGCAGTCCCGAAGAATACAGCGGAGAGCGCACTCATATGCCCGCCTACCCCGAAGAGGGCGCACTGCGCGGAGGACACATCCCCACCGCAGCATCGGTGCCCTGGGCGAAGGCCGCAAACGAAGACGGCACCTTCAGATCGGCCGAGGAGCTCAAGGCCATCTACACCGATGAAGCCGGACTCGGCACCGCCGACGAAGTCATCGCCTACTGCCGCATCGGCGAACGCTCCAGCCACACCTGGTTCGTTCTCCAGCATCTGCTCGGCTACACCAACGTCCGCAACTACGACGGTTCCTGGACCGAGTGGGGCAACGTCGTCGGCGTTCCCATCGTCACCGGCTCAGAAGCCGGCGAGGTGCCGACCCGCTGATGGCTGCCGACACAGACACCCCAGACACCTCGGACCTGCCGGAGAGTCTGGCCGAAATCGTCACTGACTTCGCAGACACCGAATCCGGCGACCGGCTGCAGCTGCTGCTCGAGTTCGCTTCTGAGCTGCCCGAGCTGCCACCGCGCTACACCGATCACCCCGAACTGCTCGAACCGGTGCCCGAATGCCAGTCACCGATCTTCCTCGTCACCGAGGTCGAGAACCCCGAGCAGGGTGACTCAGCAATCGTGAAGCTGCATTTCTCGGCACCTCCCGAGGCGCCGACGACGCGTGGCTTCGCCGGGATTCTTCACGAAGGGCTCAATGACCAGACCGCCGAGGTTGTCCTGTCCATCCCGTCCGACCTGCCCTTGCGTCTGTCGATGACGGATCTGGTGAGCCCGCTGCGGCTGCGAGGGATGAGCGGTATGCTCTCCCGGATCCAGCGGCAGACATCGGAAAGGATCGGCAAGATCACAGATCAGTGACCGGCAAATCGTTTGGATGAGCCGACATTTTCGACTAGATTGTGGTTAGCCTGCCCTTAATTAGTCGATACTAAGGAACCCTCCGATGACCGGTCTCGCCACCACCGCCTCGGCGAAGCACTCTGAGGTAAGCGGTCAGAAGGCGAGCCGAGCGCTCAAGGTCAAGAGGACTCTCGGCCTCGTCGTGGCGATTCTGGCTTTGGTGGTCGTGGTGCTGGCTTCACTGGCCATCGGCACCCGCGATATGCCGGTCTCGGAGGTCCTTGGGGCGTTCTTCAAGCCCAGCGGCAGCGACGACCAGCTCGTCGTCCTCGAACTGCGTTTCCCGCGGACCGTGCTCGGAGTCCTCGTCGGCATGGGTCTGGGGGTGGCAGGCGGGCTCATTCAGGCACTGACTCGCAACCCGCTGGCCGATCCGGGCATCCTCGGCGTTAATGCCGGAGCCTCCTTCGCGGTGGCCATCGGCATCGGATTCTTCGGAGTCACTTCGATCAACGGCTACATCTGGTTCGCCTTCCTCGGCGCGCTCCTGGCCACGACAGGCGTGTACATCATCGGTTCCTCCGGCCGAAACCACAGTGTGGACCCGATCCGCCTGACCTTGGCCGGAGTCGCGGTCGCCGCTGTGCTGACCGGACTGACCAAAGGCATCCTGCTCACGAACGAACGCGCCTTCGACGCCTTCCGCGCCTGGGACGTCGGCGCCATCGCCGGCCGCGGATTCGACACGGTCTACGCGGTCGCCCCATTCATCATCGGCGGCATCGTCCTCGCACTGTTCTTGGCCCACTCGCTCAACGCGGTGGCACTCGGTGACGATCTGGCTGCCAGCCTCGGCACCTCGGTCAATCGCACCCGCATCATCACCATTCTCGCCGTCACCCTCCTCGCCGGCGGCGCCACCGCTGCTGCCGGGCCCATCGGCTTCATCGGACTCATGATTCCCCATATCGCCCGTTGGATCGTCGGTCCCGACCAGAGATGGATCCTCAGCTACTCCGTCATCCTCTCGCCGATCCTTCTGCTCGTCTCCGATGTGCTCGGACGCGTGGTGATGAAACCGGGTGAACTCCAGGTCGGCGTCGTCACCGCCTTCGTCGGCGCGCCGGTACTCATCGCCCTCGTTCGCAGAAAGAAGGCGAGCGGACTGTGAAGACATCGAACTCACCGATCGGTGACGCCCCTGTGCTCGTTCCAGGACACCGCGTTCTGCCGGGGGAGCGGATCAACTTCGGCCGCCCCATGCTGCGAGCCTTCGGCTTCCGCATCGATCTGCGCGTCGTCGTCACAGCCGGCATCGTCACTCTCCTGGCCCTGGGCTGCGGATTCCTGGGACTGCTGCTCGGCGAATTCTCACTGACCCCCGGCGAAGTCTTCCAGGGGCTGTTCGGCCAGGCCGACAGACGCATCGTCAACACCGTCGTCGCCGAATGGCGGGCACCGCGCATCATCGCCGGAATCGTCCTCGGTGCCGGCTTGGGCGTCTCGGGCGCGGTCTTCCAATCACTGACCCGCAACCCGCTGGGCAGCCCCGACATCATCGGCTTCTCCACCGGTGCCTACACCGGCGGCATCGTCACCATCATCGTCTTCGGCTCCAGCTTCATCTCCACCGCCTTCGGCGCGATCATCGGCGGACTCCTCACCGCCATCCTGGTCTACCTCCTGACGTGGAAGGGCGGCGTCCAAGGATTCCGACTCATCATCGTCGGCATCGCACTGACCGCCATGCTCAACGCCTTCAACACCTGGCTGATCATGCGGGCAGACCTCGACCTCGCCATGGCCGCAGCCACTTGGGGTGCTGGCACACTCAACGGCATGGGCTGGTCGACCCTGCTGCCGGCCGCCATCGGCACGGCGCTGTTGGGGCTGGGGTGTGGTCTCTTCTCCCGTGGTCTGGGAACCCTGGAGCTCGGCGATGACACCGCCAAGGCGCTCGGCGTGCGCAATGAACCGGTCCGTGCCGGTCTCATCCTGGTGGCCGTAGCTCTCGTCGCCGTCGTCACCGCCGCCGCGGGACCGATCGCCTTCGTCGCACTTGCCGCCCCGCAGATCGGACGCAGAATCGCGAAATCCCAGGGCACCAGCCTGCTCTCAGCTGCGGCGGTCGGAGCACTTCTGCTCGTCGCTGCCGACCTCATCGCCCAGCATGCCCTGGGCGAGACCCAACTTCCCGTCGGAGTCGTCACCGTGTGCATCGGCGGCATCTACCTGATCTGGCTCCTCATCCAAGAAGCTCGGAAGGCACAATGAGCATCTCATCCGACACGACTGATAAGGCTGTTATGACTGATAAGGCGACCTCGACCCAGGCGCCGCTGGCAGCCCAGAATCTCGACCTCGCCTATGACCATCGCCAAGTCATCGCCGACCTCGACGTCGAGATCGCACCCGGCAAATTCACCGTCATCGTCGGACCCAATGCCTGCGGCAAGTCCACCCTGCTGCGGGCACTGGCACGACTGATAACGCCGGCGAAAGGCACGGTGCTCCTCGACGGGGGAAACATCGCCAAGCTGAAGACGAAGCACATCGCCAAACGATTGGGGCTGCTCCCGCAGGCATCGATTGCCCCCGACGGCATCACCGTCGGGGAACTCGTGGCACGCGGACGTCACCCGCACCAGTCGTTCCTCAAACAGTGGACCGATCAGGACGAAGTCGCTGTGCTCTCGGCACTGCGTGCAACGAACACCGAAGAGCTCTCCGCGCGCCAGGTCGACGAACTCTCCGGAGGCCAGCGGCAACGGGTATGGGTGGCGATGGTCCTGGCGCAGGAGACGCCGCTGATGCTCCTCGATGAGCCCACGACGTTCCTTGACCTTGCCTTCCAGATCGAGCTGCTCGACCTGTTCTCGCAGCTCAACAACGAACACGGGCACACCCTCGTGGCAGTCCTTCATGACCTCAACCAGGCCTGCCGCTACGCCGATGAGATCATCGCGATGAAGAACGGCGCGATCGTCGCCCAGGGAGCACCAGCGGAGATCATCACGACAGAGCTGGTGCATCAGGTTTTCGGCATCGACTGCACCGTCATCGACGACCCCATCACCGGTGCACCCATGATCGTTCCCGGCAAGCCGAAGAAGACCTTCGCCGACCGCTGACTCTCAATGCCAGCAGTATCGAAGACGTGCTGGAGAAATAGGACTCAACTGTCCGAGGCGTCTTTGGCCTGGCCGGGCGCGTAGTTCGGCTTAGGTCCTGCCCCGTGATTGGCAAGTGAGACCGGGTCCGCAATAGACTTCGCTTCGTTTGTCTTCGCATCGTTCGTCTTCGTGTCCCGGACGGAGGGCTCCTTGCCGTCGTTGTGCCCGGACTTCATCAGTGCAGTGATGCCGACGGCGATTCCTGCCACGATGGCTCCCCAAACGGCACCGAAGATGAGCGAGAAGAAGGTGTTGACCAACCAGCCGAGGAATCCGCCAACGACCGGGATCATGGCCACGGGCTCTTCGAGATGGTGGACGAAGTCGTAGAAGACGTGGAGGCCGAGTTCGTCTGTGCCGACGAGGATGATATGTCCGCCGACCCACAGCATGGCGAAGGTGCCGATGACTGAGAGCCCGCCCAGCAGCTTGGGCATCGCCTTGACGAGGAACCGGCCCGTCTTCTGTGTGCCCGGTTTGTCCTTCTGGGCCATGTTCAGACCGATGTCGTCCATCTTCACGATGAGGCCGACAGCACCGTAGACGCCGACGGTGATCGCCAGAGCAACAAGCAGGAGGATGATGGCTCGGGGGAGCAGAGCTTCGCTTGTCACCTCGTTGAGGGCGATGACCATGATCTCGCAACTGAGCACGAAGTCAGTGGTGATGGCTGAGCGGACGATCTTCTTCTCGGCGTTGGCATCGTCCTTTTTGCCGTGTTTGGATTCCTTCTTCGGCTCTTCGTGGTGTTGGATCCACCCGAACTTCTCAAAGATCTTCTCCGCACCTTCAAAGCACAGGTAGGTACCGCCCACCATCAGAAGCGGAGTCAGCAGCCACGGCAGGAATTCGCTGAGCAGCAGGATGACCGGCAGGATGATGACGACCTTGTTGATCAGCGAGCCGATGGCGATGCGCTGGATGATCGGCAGCTCCCGTTTGGGATCGACCCCTTCGACGAACTTCGGTGTCACTGCCGCGTCGTCGACGACGACGCCTGCGGCCTTGACTCCTGCACGGGATGCGCCCGCGGCAACATCATCGAGGCTGGCCGCCGAGAGCTTGACGAGTGCCGCCACATCGTCGAGGAGAGCAAACAGACCGCCGGCCATTTAATGTCCTTCGTCGGGTTCGATCGAACCGGTGTCCCTGACCAGTTCGCCGAGGTGGTTGCCGCCATGATCGAAGACGGTGAGCAGGTCGCCTTCGGCCTCAACGCGGTGAACGCGCCCCACCCAGGCCTCCATGCCCATGACGGCGCGCTGGGTGGTGGCGAAGGGCTTGATGACCGCTCCTGGGTCTTCCGCACCCCATGTGGTTGCGATTCGGTTTCCACCATCGCTGCCGGTCAACGTTCCATCCTCGTCGAACTGGAGGAACGCGGAGGATCCTTCCTTGGTGCTGACCCACTTACCGTTGATCTGCTGCGTCATTTCTTCTCCTTCTCCAGTCCGCCGACGACCTTGCCGCTGGCATCGGCGACCTTCATGACGTTTCCTTCGATGGTTGCCGATGCGGCCTTGGACAGCCATGGATCCACGCCTGCACAGGCTTTCTGGGTCGAAGTGAAGGAGGTGATGAGGACCTTGTCCCCGTCGACTTCCCACGTCGTCTTGATCGCGTTGCAGCCATCGGATCCCTTCACCTGTCCGTCCTCGGTGAACTCGAGGAACGGATCTCCGGTCTCTGGAGACGTCCACTTCCCGGTGGGGTCGAGCGCATCGGCATCGGCCGAGTCAGTGGGCGAATTGGATTCCGTGGACGCAGAGCTGGTCGGTTCGCTGGGTTCGGAGCCAGTCCCGCACGCGGCGAGGGGCAGTACGAGGCCGAGCACCGCGATTCCCATGACACGACCGAACGCAGCTGGAGGTCTGATTGCAGTGAGGTTGAGCATGCACCGATCATAACGGCCTGCCTTGACAGGTCCATGGAGAACTCCGCAGACAGGGTACAGATTCAGCTTTTGTAAGTTGTGTTCACCAGCAACACGCATTGTGGTTGCTTCGCATCGTTGCCAAACCGTAACCTTTCACGTGGTTGAAAGACTGTTCTCAGAAACGTCCTCACGATTCTTCAGGTGCGGGACGAAGAGAGCACAGGCAGACACAACATGAATCCGATCAAGGGAACCCAAGAGTATGCAGAAGAAACTCGTTCAGAGTTCGCTGGCACTGACCGCCGCAGCGGCGCTCGGTCTCGGCAGTGCGTTCGTCGCATCCCCTGCCATGGCGTCCGACGCCCCGCAGAAGCTGGATGTGCAGAGCGACGCACAGGTGCAGAAGGCACTATCCGACATCGAAGGCGTCAACGCCTACGGTTCTGAGGACGGAAAGCTCAACCTCGGTGTTGAGAAGAAGACCGACGAGATCAAAGATCTCGAAAAGAAGTTCGACAACGTCAAGGTCACGACCGGCGTTCAGGAACTCGAACCCTACGCAAAGAACGATCTCGTCGGCGGAGCCGGCTACCTGCTCAAGGCCGGCGAGGCCGGCGGAGCATGCTCGACCGGTTTCTCCGGTTGGGACGGCGATGGCAACCCAATCGTCCTCACCGCTGGTCACTGCGCCCAGATCATCAACGAAGAGACCAACGAGTTCGACGGCAAGACCACGGTCAATGAGACCGAGCAGCCTTCGAGCGCTCCTGCGAACGACGGCGAAGGCTTCAAGCAGTCCGGCAACGGAGTCATCGGCAAGTGGGGCTTCACCAACTTCGGCGGTGACCTCCTCAAAGGTGACGACGAGAAGAAGTGGCCAGAGCCTAGCGAATCCGACATCGACTTCGCTGTCATCAATGTCGACAAGGACAAGTACCAGGCCAAGAGCGGTGTCACCGACTGGAAGAGCGCTGACTCCGAGGACCTGTCGAAGTCCACATCCGACATCGCCAAGGTCGGAGCTCACAAAGACGGCTCCATCGAGAAGTCCGGCCGCACGACCGGCCTGACGGAAGGCGAAGTTCTGCCCCGCAAGGACTACGACTTCGATTACCAGAACGTCGGCGGACGTTGGGTTCACGGATTCGGTGTCACCGCACCGATCGACAAGCCCTTCTCGCAGCCGGGCGACTCCGGTGGCGGAGTGTTCCAGGGCGACACCGCAGTCGGTGTCATCTCCGGTGGCGGAGACCTTGACCCCACCACCTCGTTCACTTGGGTTGCTGACCTCGATCACTCCCTGGAGGAGTCCGACACCGACTTCCATGTCGAAAAGCCGAGCGAAGAGACCCCTGGGGCACCTGCCGCTCCCAAGGCCGAAGACCAGACCATTGAGCCCAAGGGTGATGTGACAGGTAAGGCTAAGGCTGGCGCCGAAGTTGAGGTCAAGTGGGAAGCAGCCAAGGGTACCCAGGCAGCTGAAGACGGATCCGAGAAGGTCAAGGCCGACAAGGATGGAAACTTCGAGATCGAAGGGCCCACGGCTGAAGGTACATACGCTTTCTCAGCTACCGCGACTGTCGATGGTCAGGAATCTAAGACCACCGAGTTCGAGGTGACTGTAGAGGAAGACGAGTCCGAGACTCCTGCACCAGTCGAGCGCGAGATCAACGTTGACCCCAAAGAGATCGTCGCTTCTGACTTTGTGAAGGAAGACAAGGGCGTGACCGTGACGGTCAAGGGCTTCGACGAGGGCGAGAAGGTGACTCTTAAGGTCGCCTCCGGTCCTGAGAATGTCGAAGGCATCACCCTCGACGAGACCGCGAACGAGAACGGTGCTGCTGCCTTCTCGATCTACGGCACGAGCGAGACCGATCCTTCGGTCTACCTCGGCAAGTACGACGTAGATGTCACCGGTGCCAACGACACGGATGATGAGAAGGCTCTTGCCGGTTCGTTCAACGTTGTTGCAGACGAAGACGGCAACGGCGGCGGCGGAAGCGATGACGGCGACAATGGCAACAAGGACGACGGCGATGACGGTGACGGTGGAGATGGCGGATCCGATCTGCCTCGCACCGGTGCTGAACTGACCGGCCTTGCTGCCGGTGCTGGACTCCTCGTTGTCGGTGGAGCCGCAGTTGCTCTGACCATGCGTCGGAACAAGAAGAACTGAATTGACTCACACGATCAGCAGATGATCGTCTGAGAGCTCACGCGAGTGCCCCTGGTCTTCGGACCAGGGGCACTCTGTGTTTGTGTGGGTACAACGGGTGTGTCGAAAGCGATAGGAAATCATTTTGGCAACGCCTGTTGTTTCGTTCATTTAGTTCACAGCTTGAGGGGTACTTTCTTGGTAGTCGCTGTATGCAGCCCGTAACCTTACCGTGACCAAGGTCATCAACTTGTGATGTTGCAAGCTCCTGATAAGAGAAACGGAAATTTATGCAGAAGAAACTCGTGCAGAGTTCGCTGGCACTGACCGCCGCTGCGGCACTCGGATTGGGCGGCGCGTTCGTCGCAGGCCCAGCTGCAGCCGGCCCTCAGCAAGTCCTGACTGAGCAGCAGGCTGTGAAGGCTGCCAAGAACGTTGACGTCGTCAACGCCTTTGGCTTCGATGAGAAGACTAAGACTCTCCACCTCGGTGTTGAGGGAGAGGCTGACGTTAATTCGAAGGAGATCAAGGATCTCAAGAAGAAGTACGGCGCTGAAAGCGTCGAAGTAGTCTCCGGAATGAAAGCCGCCGAGCCTTACGCGAAGAATGACGCAGTTGGCGGCATGGGCTACCTGTCTGAAATTCCCAGCCAGCCAGGCTTCCTGGGCGCATGCTCGACTGGATTTGCCGGTTGGGACGCAGACGGCAAGAAGCTCGTCCTTACTGCGGGACACTGTGCAGAGGACGACGCTCCAGGCAATCTTGTCACCCCACTGGACTCTGAACTGCCTTCAACAGCCCCCGCAGTCACCGGGGACTACGAGGAGGGCGGATACGATCTTCAGAACATCGGACCGTTGGGCGAATGGGGCTTCAACAAATTCGGGAGCGTCGCGACTGACCCGGATAACCCTGACGAGGCGAACGAAGACGACATCGACTTTGCTGTCATCAACGTCGGTGATAAATACAATGTCAAGCCTGAGATTACTGATTGGCAGTCCGCTTCGACCAATGACCTTTCAGGGTCAACGACTCAAATCACAGAGGTCGGTGCTCACACTTCCGGAGCAGTCCAAAAGTCGGGACGCACCACTGGTCTGACGAGTGGTGAAGTTGCCGCTGACGAGCTATGGCCTTTTGACTATCAGACCGTTGGTGACCGCTGGGTTCATGGCTTTGGTGTGACCTCAGCAGTCGGAAACGACTTCTCTATGCCTGGTGACTCCGGAGGTGGAGTGTTCCAGGGCAATACGGCTGTGGGAGTCATTTCGGGTGGCGTCCCTGACCCCGTTACCGTCGGTGGCGAGACCTTCATGTGGGGCTGGGTTGCTGACCTTGACTACTCGCTGGAGCAGTCCGGAATCGACTTCCAGCTGACTGATCCGAACGAAGAGCCTCCAGGCGACGACGATGCAAATGCTGACGCTGGTGCCGACGCGAAGGACGCTGGCTCAGACGCTGGTGCCGACGCGAAGGACGCTGACTCAGATGCTGGTGCCGACGGCAAAGACGCTGACGCATCAGCTGCAGCTGACGCAGACGCCAAGGACGCAGAGGCTGACGCTGGGGCCGACGGCAAGGACGCAAACGCCGACTCCGATGCTCCGGAAGCACCTGAAGCGCCAGTCGTCGACGACCAGAAGGTTGACGAAGGCGGCCAGATCACCGGCAAGACCGAAGCCAACGCCAAGGTGAAGCTAGGTTGGAAGCCTGTCGCCGCCAACGGCGAACAGTCGTCGAACCAGGCTCAGGCTGCAGCAGAAGGCACTGTGACTGTCACGGCTGACGCCGACGGAAACTTCACCGCTGAAGCTCCTTCAGAAGCTGGCGAGTACGCATACACTGCTACCGCGACCACTGATGCTGGAACTTCGGACCCAACTGAGTTCACCGTGACCGTGGAAGCTGCCGCTGAAGAAGCAGACGCCGATACTGACGGTGCAACCGCTGATGCGGATTCGGGTGCAGAATCTGATGCAGGCGCCGACTCGGACGCTGGTGCAGCTGCAGACGCTAAGAATGCAGAATCCAACTCTGATTCCGACGGATCGAAGGACGGCGAGGCTCCGGCCGAGCGCAAGATCTCCATCGAGCCTAAGGAAGTTGCGGCTTCTGACTTCGTGAAGAAGGACAAGGGCGTGCAGATCACGGTCGAGGGCTTCGAAGAGGGCGAAAACGTCTCTCTCGAGGTAGTCGCCGGTCCGGAAAATGTTGAGGGCATCACCCTCGACGAGACCGCGAACGA
Source organism: Brevibacterium sp. FME17 (assembly GCF_014897515.1). Lineage (NCBI taxonomy): Bacteria > Bacillati > Actinomycetota > Actinomycetes > Micrococcales > Brevibacteriaceae > Brevibacterium > Brevibacterium sp. FME17. Next base: position 4,860 of record NZ_JABUYD010000002.1, on the reverse strand, counting down.
AAACGGCGTCGCCGCTTTCTCGATCTACGGAACCAACGCAACTGATCCTTCGGCCTATCTGGGCAAGTACGACGTGCAGGTGACCGGAGCCAACGACACGGATGATGAAAAGGCACTTGCCGGCTCGTTCACCGTAGTTGCCGATGAAGATGGCAACGGCGGCGGAAGCGACGACGGTGACGGTGGAGACGGTGGATCCGATCTGCCTCGCACCGGTGCTGAACTGACCGGCCTTGCTGCCGGTGCTGGACTCCTTGTTGTCGGTGGAGCCGCAGTAGTCCTGACCATGCGTCGGAACAAGAAGAACTGAACATAGCTCACCCGATCAGCCAATGATCGTTTGAGGGTTCACGCAAGAACACCCCTGGTCTTCGGACCAGGGGTGTTCTTCTTATAGCCACAGCTTCAGGTCACAACTTCACAAATCCGCGGACGTCTGACCTGCCGGCCGCGGATGCTTCGGCGAATCCCAGGGAATCGTAGAACGCCGTCTGTCCGGGATCGGTATCCGTGAGCAGGACCTTCTGCCGGACTGCCCCAAACGGAGCGAGGACACGGGTGACGAGTTGCCGACCGACACCTCGGCGATGGTGGTTAGGGTGGACGAGCACATCCTGTAGGTAGACGATCGTAGCGAAATCACTGACGACGCGCGCCAAGCCGATTAGCTCGCCATTAAGCCGAGCGGAAACGACATGAGCCGAGGACAGCACGCTCGAGCGCAGGGCGGCCGGGTTCTGTGTGTATGCCGTCCAGCCCACCGAACGATATAGATCGACAAGTTCTGTGGCCCCAGATACAGAGTTCGACGTGAATTCGACGTCTTCCTCGACATGGGGAGTGAACATTGGGAGATCGTGCCAATGGACATCGACCGATGACCCAGACTCCCATTCCTCGCGCAGGATGGCGTAGGCGACCGAGTCTCTGGGAGCCTGACCTCGTACGGGCCAGGCTCGTCGATAGTGTGCTTCCTTCGACCAGCCCGCCCGAACGAAGGTGGACCGCATAGCAATGTTGTCATCGCGAGTATGACCTTCGAACCGATCGACGTTCAGGGTCGTGAATACATGATCCGTGACAGCGCGCAGACACGCGATGCCAAGACCTCGTCCGCGAAACTCCTTGCCCAAACGCAGATCGAACATGGGTGTGTCATCGGTAAGATCTTCCAGGCGGACATAGCCAATGACGCCCAAGGTGTCATGGCGAAGCCAGAATGCTTCATTCTCTTGATTGCGAAGAACGCCAGAACCGATGACTTCCACTGCCTTAGCAACAGTCCAAGGCTCGGCGTGAACGTGGAACGGGAAGTCGTTGCTGGTGAAGAATTCGATGAGGCTGGAACGATCGGCACCGTTGGGATCGAGGCGTGACAGGGATATGCTCATGGTCACCAGGCTAACCGGATAGATGAGGGCAGGGGAGTGTTGGCAGTGGGCCTCGAAGACGATCCGTTCGACTACCGCATCACGAAATCCGGAATGCTCGTCATTACCCGCAGCGGTCGAACTGTGATGGAGCTCGGTGGCAAGAAGGCGTCTGCTTTGATTCCAAAGCTCGGCGTCAGCAATGATTCCGACCAGCAGCTGCTTGCTCGGGCCACCGGCAACTACCGCCGCGGCAACGAACGGCACGTCAACCGACATCACTGACCGGACGTTTGTTCAGTTCTTGGTAATGTGAGTCACATGAGCCAAACGAATGTGAACGAAACGCGACTCAGCGAATTCGCCTCCGCTATCGCTGTCGAACGTCAGTCCGAGACCAGCTTCAGCGCTGAACTCGACGGGGAGTGGAGTGTAGCCGGAGCAGTCAACGGGGGATATCTCCTCAGCATTGCCGCTCAGGCTCTGCGCAGCAACAGTCCGAACTCTCCCGACCCTTTGGTGCTCTCCACCTACTATCTGGGCCCCAGCCGGGGAGGCCGAGCCGACATCACCACACGCCTGATCCACGAAGGCCGATCCAGTGCCACCTTCGCCGTGGATATGGCGCAGAACAATGCACCTAAGATCACCGCATTAGCGACAATGGGCAGTCTGGGCAGTCTGCCCGACGATGTAGAAACGACTGCGGTCCCACCAGAGCTGCCGGACCCGGAACAGTGCATCAGCATCGCCGAGGCGCCCGGAGACTTCGTCGAATCCGCTCCCTTGGTCAAACGCTACGATATGAGGCTCGATCCCGAGACCGCTGGCTTCGCAGTTGGTCGACCCAGCGGACGCGGTCTGCTGCAGGGGTGGATCCGTCTGGCCGACGGGACGGAGCCGGATGCATTGTCGCTCTTGGCATTTCTAGACGCATTCCCACCTGTCATGTTCGACCTGGGCCGCTTCAACTGGGCCCCGACCATGGAGCTGACAGCTCACCTGCGCTCGGTGCCAGCCCCAGGCTGGATCAAGGCAAAGCTGTACACGCGCAATATCGCCGGTGGCATGTTCGAAGAAGACTGCGAACTCTGGGACTCCGCCGGGCGGCTGGTCGCTCAGTCCCGGCAACTGGCCAGGCAGCCACGCAGCTGAAGCCCGAATTGTGTCAGGGAACCCACACCGCGTCATAGCCTGCGTCTAGAGTGTGAGGTCAAACAGACCTCATCACGAAAGGACCACCAACCATGGCGTCCCTGTCCTCGCTGAGCATCACATTCGACTGCCTCGATGTTGAAACCCAATCGGTCTTCTGGGCTGAACTCCTCAATGCAGATCTCGACGATGGGGCGGACGAATTCGTCGCGAGCATCGGCGGAGTCCACAACGGGGAATCAACAACCCCAGGCATGCTCTTCCTGCAGGTCGACGAACGTGGGGAAGGCAAGAACCCACTGCACATCGATCTCGATGACCCGAACTATCCGGCCGATGTCGACCGCGCGGTGGCGTTGGGGGCCGAGAAGGTCGCATCCTTTACCGAGTTCGGCATCGAATGGACGACGTTGAGGGACCCCGAAGGCAATGTCTTCGACATCGGCCGGAAAACACCCACAGAGGAAAGCGAGCGTTTGACATGAGCCTCCCACCAGACGAGTCAGCCGAACTGGCCGAGCCAACCGAAGCACCGGGCGAACGTCAGGGATTGGAGGAGTTCCTTGACTACTACCGCGAGGTGATGCGCAGAAAAGTCAGCCGACTCGACCAAGCTGCACTGAGCCGAAGCGTCGCTGCATCGACGCTGACCCTGGGCGGAATCATCAAACACCTCAGCCTGGTCGAAGAGTCTTGGTTCGTCGAGGACATCTTGGGCCAGGAGCTATCAGATCCTTGGGCAGCCATCGACTGGGAGACCGATCGCGATTGGGATTTCGAGAGTGCGGCAAACGACTCGCCCGAGTATCTCATCACCCTTCACGCCAAGGCATGTGAGCGCTCAAGACAGATTCTTGCCGACATCGACGACCTGGACACCCTTGTCGCACGTGAACCCTCCTCAGGCGATCGATTCAACGTGCGATGGGTCCTCATCCACTTGATCGAGGAGTACGCCCGACACGTCGGCCACGCCGACCTCATCCGCGAAAGCATCGACGGAGCAACCGGCGACTAGGAGGCCACCCCCGAGACAGCGGTACCCTTCTGCTCATGTCCGCACCTGTGTCTCGTAAGGTGAAGACACTATGACGAATTCCAACTCAGAGGCGACCGCCGATGGCGCAGCCTCCCGCTCCAAAACTCTGATTCCCCTTGACCTGCTGCGCGGCTTCCTAATCGGGTCTGCCGAGCTCGTCCCCGGTGTCTCCGGTGGAACGATCGCACTCGTGACCGGCGTCTACGACCAGCTCATCGACTCCGCCGCGCATGTCGTCAAGGCTGCTAAGACTGTGATCACCGGCCCCGACCGGTGGAAGGGTGCCGTTGCCGAACTGCGCCGCACTGACTGGTTCCTCGTCATCCCGGTGCTTCTGGGAATGGCGACAGCGGTCTTCAGCATCGCCGGGGTGATGGAAGCCTTCGTCACCGCCAACCCGGAACTCGCCCGGGGACTGTTCTTCGGCCTCGTCGCAGCCAGCATCGCTGTCCCGCTGCGCATGCTGCCCGCGCGCACCGGTCAACCAGTGCTGCTCGGCGCCGTAGTCTTCCTCGCTGCCGCCGCACTCGCCTTCTGGATGACGAGCCTGGCTGGCGGATCCGACGTCTCGAACCCGCCCCTCATCGTAGTTTTCTTCGTCGCCTCCATCGCCATCTGTGCCCTTGTCGTTCCTGGAGTCTCTGGATCGTTCTTTCTCCTCGCAGTCGGCCTCTACGCCACCACGCTGAGAGCGGTTAATGACCGTGACCTCGTCTACATCGGCGTGTTCGGGCTCGGCGCGCTCCTCGGCCTGGCAGTGTTCGTCAATATCCTGCGCTACCTACTTCACAACTACCGGTGGTGGACACTGGTGGCGATGGCAGGGCTGATGCTCGGGTCTCTGCGTGCCCTGTGGCCGTGGCAATCGGCTGGCGACGCCGGTGGTCTGCTCGCTCCTTTCGACCCGGTGTGGCTGCCGATCCTCCTCAGCGTCATCGGCGCAGCAATCGTCGTTGTTCTCATCATCATCGAGTCCGCGTTCGCATCGAAGACTGTGAAGGACAGCCTCGGCGAGCAATAGAGCCAACATAGTTTGTGCATATTTTGCTCAGGATTTGCTCAGAATTGTTGTATTTCGGATTAGAGTAGGAGATCTGTATCACAACGATATCTGGAGACTTATGCGCTTGCGTACCCTTGCCTCGTCCACACTGGCTCTGACGCTCATCGTTGCAGGACCAGCGGCCGCCTCGGCGACGGGACTGGGCAGCGGGCCACCAGAGGATGACAAGGCGGCAGGCTGCGCTCGTCAAGTTTTTGAGACAGTTCGTTGATGATTTCTCTTACGCCGCCAGG
>NZ_JABUYD010000029.1:0-41723 GCF_014897515.1 Brevibacterium sp. FME17 | reverse complement strand
CAGAGAACCAATTAGCTATCGCATAGCCGCTGGACTGCTAACAGGGGCCCAATCACAGGAGCTCATCGAGAATTCGCATCTGAAGTCCATTGACTACTACGAGGTTTCGGCGCGACGATTCGAAGCGGAGTCACCCGCAGAGGAAAGTGGAAACGTGTCAATCGATCTCGCGGTGAGATCAGACGAAAGCGAATTCGGAGTTCGCTTGACTGGTACCGCGGATTTCCCGCTCGGTCAGGCCACGGTCAGCGTGGCCGGTGAATACGAGGCAGAGGACGGATTCGTTGTGGACGAACGGACTGTTCGACACTTCGCCAACGAGGTTGGGGCGATGACAGTGCTGCCCTATCTGCGTGAAGGCGTGGCCACCATTACGGCGAAGGTGTTTGGCTCGCCCGTGCACCTTCCGATCATCCCTCGGGGCGAAGTCACCATCGACCTCGAGGACCCCGATAGTCGCGAATCTGACTGAACCCCGCCTGATTCACCCGAACTTCGAGTACTGCGCGCTGTCGTTACAGACGACGAACGGCCTTGCCCTATCTACTAGGGCAAGGCCGTCATCTGTTGTTCTAGAGCGAGTTACTCAGGAGTTGGATGAGTAGACCGCGCGTGAGCCCCCGGATGCCGCTTGGCCACGGTTGCGATTGCGGGTCTCAGGGCTCGTGCCCCGATTCTCTGCCGCGCGACGGTTCCCGCCGCCGGTGCGAGTGCTTTCATTGCGGCGGCTGCCACGAGTGCTCTCGGAAGAACGGCCGCCACGAGTGCTCTCGCTGCGACGTCCGCCCTGGGCGTTTTCGGAAGAGCGACCACCACGGGGGCTCTGGCCGTTGCGTGTGCTCTGACCGCCCTGGCTGCGCTGTCCGCTGCGAGTGCTCTGTCCGCCACGGGTGCCTTCTCCGCCGCGACTGCTACTCTGACCATTCGATCGTGAGCGGCCTTCCTGGCTGCGTCCGCCGCTGCCGCTGCCCGACTGGTTCGCACGACTCGACTCGCCGCTGCGGCCGCTTCTGCCACTGCGACCTCCGCGACGACGCCCGGATGAGCGCTGACCGCCCTGCGGCTGCTCCGCCTTCTGCTTCTCTGCTGCGGCCTGGATTGCGATCTGTGGATCGACGAAGTCAGCTGCTTCACCCACCAGATCGGTCACAGCGGGGGAGTCAGAGGTGACCTTCTGCGGGCTGACCTTGATGTCGGCCTTGCGCAGAAGCGTCTGAGTGTCTCGGCGCTGTTCTGGCAACATGATGGTCACGACCTCGCCCGAGCTGCCGGCACGTGCCGTACGACCGGAACGGTGCAGGTAGGCCTTGTGCTCGGTCGGAGGATCCACGTGGACGACGAGTTCAACGGAATCGACGTGCACGCCGCGGGCAGCGACGTCCGTGGCCACGAGGACCTTGACGTCACCTTCGCTGAAGGCCGCGAGGTTGCGGTCTCGTGCGCCCTGGGACAGGTTGCCGTGCAGGTCGACGGCGGGAATTCCCTGGGCGGTGAGCTGACGGGCGAAGCGCTTGGCCCGGTGCTTGGTGCGCGTGAACATGATGCGACGTCCGGTGCCGGAAGCGAGCCGGTGAACCAGCTCGTTCTTGTTGTCATCGGGGACCTCGAACACGTGGTGCGTCATGTCGGAGACATGCGAGTTGGGGTCATCGACGGAGTGGAGCACCTCATTGTGAAGGAAGCGGCGCACCAACTTGTTCACATCGTTGTCCAGGGTGGCGGAGAAGAACATGCGCTGCCCGTTGGCCGGTGTCTTCTCAAGGATGCGGGTGACGGCGGGCAGGAAGCCCAGGTCCGCCATGTGATCGGCCTCGTCGAGGACGGTGACTTCGATCTGGTCCAAGGAGACCAGGCCCTGCTGGAGCAGGTCTTCGAGTCGGCCCGGGCAGGCGACGACGATATCGACTCCTGCATTCAGGGCGACTTCCTGACGCTTCTGCTTCACGCCGCCGAAGATGGTCGTGGTAGTCATGCCGTAGACGCGAGCCAGCGGATCGACCACGTTCGTGATCTGGGTGGCGAGCTCACGTGTGGGAGCCAAGATCAGGCCTCGAGGAGAGCGACCGCGTCGCGAGGCAGATGCTTCAGGGTCGGCCAGGCGCGTGACCATGGGGATTGCGAAGGCGAGAGTCTTGCCGGAGCCGGTCTTTCCGCGGCCCAGCACGTCGCGACCAGCGAGTGTGTCCGGAAGAGTGTCTTGCTGAATGGGGAAGGCGTTGGCCTTGCCCTCTGCACGCAGGCTTTCGGCCAGAACATCGGGAACGCCGAGTTCGGTGAAAGTCACTGGTGCGGTGTCTGTATGGGTGGAGCTGGAGTTCTGTGAGGGAGCTATGGGATTGGCCCTTCGACGTGCCGGAGGACGCACTGGCACCACAGAGTGGAGACAGGAGCCGCTTCCGGTCAAGGTGGGGGAACGCCGTTTGGCGTTCTCGTTCGCCGAGAGAAAACGGCTTCAGAATCATGCGACCGGAATTCTTCACGGCTGCAGAGACGAGGCGTCCTGACGACGCAGGGAACCCAGGATTCGGGTTCGCAGGTATTACCAGGATACATGTTGTCGAGCCTACGGCCGCATCGGCGGGTTTCAAGAGCACCTGCGCACCGGTGGTTCAGCAGGTGATGTGACCCTGCTGGCCTCGTCGTATAGGCTTTGCGAGGTTTGCGGCCGGAACGGCGCGGCACCTAGTCGAAGAGTGGGGTTGAAAGTGATTATTCTGGGCGTAGCCCTGTTGTCGGGCAGCCTGCTGATCGGGACATGGATCGGCACCCTTCTGGGTGATCTGCTCGGAGTCGATGCGAATGTCGGCGGCGTCGGCATCGCCATGCTTCTGCTCATCCTGTCTACGAACCTCCTTGTTCGCAAAGGCCGGCTCAAGCCCGAGACATCCTCGGGGATCTCGTTCTGGTCGGGGATGTACATCCCCATCGTCGTGGCGATGGCTGCCACGCAGAACGTCGTCGGTGCAGTCACGGCAGGACCCGTCGCCCTCGTGGCCGGCATCGCCGCCGTGATCGCCAGCTTCGCCCTGGTGCCGGTGCTCGCCCGTGTGAAGACGCCGGGCATCGACGAGCCCGTCGAAGAGTTCGCCGAGGTGAAGTGATGGATTCCCTGCTCGCCACGCTGAAGGACAATGACCTCGTCGTTGCCTTCGCCCTTGTCGGACTTGTCATGGTCGTGGCCATCCTCATCTCCAAGGTGCTCACCCGCGGGAAGTTCCAGGCTTCTGCGATCGCCATCATCCTCGGCCTCGTCCTCGCCTACATCGGAGGTGTCGCCACCGGCGGTGAGAACGGTCTGGCCGACCTCAGTCTCTTCTCCGGGGTCGGACTCATGGGTGGCGGAATGCTCATCAACCTAGCGATTGTGGCCACCGGCTTCGGTGCCAGCTTCGATGAGATGAAGAAGTCGGGGCTGGGCGGAATCATCGCGCTTGTGCTCGGCGTTGTCCTGTCCTTCGTCATCGGTGCCGTGATCGCCTGGTTCTTCGGCTACCGCGACCCCGTTGACCTGACGACCATCGGCGCAGGCACGGCCACCTACATCGTGGGACCCGTCACCGGTGCAGCGCTTGGAGCCGGCAGCGGAGTGAGTGCCCTCAGCGTCGGTGCGGGACTGGTGAAATCGGTTCTGACCATGGTCGCCACGCCCTTCGTAGCCAAGTTCATCGGTCTGAACAATCCTCGTTCGGCCATCGTCTTCGGTGGCCTGCTCGGCACCACCAGCGGAGTCACCGCTGGTTTGGCCGCGACCGACAAGCGCCTGGTTCCTTACGGTGCCATGACCTCGACGTTCTACACCGGACTCGGCCTGCTCATGGCACCCTCGGTGCTGTTCTTCGCCGTCAAGGCTCTCGTAGGCTGAGCCGGTCGGCGGCGAATCGTGCGGCCTTAGTCAGCACGTCCGAGGTGTCGTCGAGGGTGCGGCCGAAATGCAGAAATGAATGCAGCACCTGCGAGTACTCCTCGTAGGCGACGTCATTGCCCGCTCGACGCAGTCGCGTTGCCAGGGCGCGACTGTCATCACGCAGCGGATCCAGTCCGGCCGCGACGACGAAGACCGGCGGCAGTCCTGAAAGTTCAGCGTCGAGGTGGTGGTACAGGGGTGACTTCGCGTCCTTGGCAGAAGCGAAGTACTCGGACATTATGCTGCCGAGGTCGTCGGTGCCCATGCCGTCCCAGCTGCCGCCGAAATTCCGACGGCTGGCCGAATCGGTGAGTCCGTGGCCCCCATAGAACGACATCAGTGCCTTCACAGAGGAGAAGCTTTCAGGCTCTGCCCCAATGTCCTCGGGAACATCGCGCAGCAATAGCGCTGAACCTATCGTGAGCATGGCACCTGCCGAGTCCCCGGCAATCGCGAGCCGAGTGCCATCCAACCCAAAGTCCTTGCCGTTGCGAACAAGGTGATCGATGACACCGGCACTCTCATGAATCGCCTGTGGGAACTTCACTTCGGGGGAGAGCGAATAGTCGACGCCGACAACGGCTGCCCCGCTGGAGTCGGCGAGGACGCGCAAGATTCGATCGTGGGTGTCGAGGTCACCAACGGTGAACCCGCCACCGTGGAGAAACACGATTACCGGCAGGACCGCCTCGGCGCTGGGATAGTGGATCCGAACAGGCACGTCGACTCCGGCCGCGAGAATCGTGCTGTCGACGGTGCGGGCCATCGTCGGACCACCCACGTTCCAGTGGGAACGCTCGGCTCGGTACTCCGCCCGGGACTCAATGAAGCGGGTAGGTGTTGCCGATGTGTGCGTGATCGCACGCAGGGCATCCTCCCCGGCTCGGCGGCAAGCGTCGGCGCGCGTGGCTTGGACTGCGAGCACGGCCTTCATCTGGGCAGACATCGCATCGACGATGTCCGAGGGGATCGTGGCCAGCATGGCCGCTGTAAGGTCGACGGCAGGGGTTGTACGTGAAATGGTCAGTGCCTTTCGTCGACAGAATCTCGCAGGTCCAGGCTACTCGGCGACGGCCCGGGCCGGATGGCCGTCTTGCCGGGAGGTGAGCAGACCTCGTTAGGATTGGCACCATGACCGAGCACATGCGCCGACACGATTCCGACCACGAGATTCCGTGGTCCCTGCCGATCGTGGTCCGGCGCTCGAAGACGAACATCGCCCGCCACATCGATGTCCTCGAAACCGCTGCCCGAGCCGTCGTGACCTTCCTCGACGATCCGCGTTCACAGCCTGAAGGGCAGTGGCATGAAGCAGTCGAATACTGGCGTGACGGGGCGATCCGCAAGGTCGTCCGCCGAGGTGATGGGCAGAAGCTCGAGGACGCACGAGCCATGGGGTGCGTGGACGTGACCTTTGGAGGCACGGACGATTTCGGGCCAGCCGAAGCCCTCGTTTTCCCACCCGGGCCGGTCGAACCGTTGCCGAAAGAGCTGAAGAAGCTTCAGGTGGGTGGCACCGAGTTCCCCGACGAAGGTCACACCTCGATCCCCGCCGCCGAGGCGGTCGTGACGGTCGAGCTCTCACCACTGGTGACGCTGACGACGGGGAAGGCTGCAGCTCAGTGCGGACATGGGGCACAGCTAGCCTACGAGCAGATGCCCGCTGAGGTTCGCGATCGGTGGCGAGCATCCGGTTTCAGCCTGCGCGTGGTGACTCCGACGAAGGCCGAGTGGGCAACAGCTCATCGGCCTGTGAGCGTCGTCGACGCGGGCTTCACCGAGGTGGACGGTCCCACCGAGACTGTTCGCGCCTGGTGGTGAGGGGCGGCTACTCCGCTGCTTCCTCTTTCTCGTCGTCGCAGAGGGGACGGGTCTTTGTGCCGTTTCCGAATTCGTCGAGGATGATCATGTGCTTGACCATCTCACCGGCCTCTTCATCCCAGACGTCGATGATGTCGCCCGGGTGCGTGCCGGGCTGATAGAAATCTTCGTTGACTCCAGTCACTGAACTCACCTCCTACTATGCTCATGACGCTACGCCACTGTGATGCAAGTCTCAAGGCTTTTCGGGGCGAACATCGGCCCCGGTCAGCCGCTATTATTGTCCAGGGTCGGTCGGCTGGGGGTCACTCAGCCGAGGCCCGCGGGGATGAGAGGATCGTGGTGCCCGGGTGACGTTCAAAGGCCAGATCGTCTGCATGTTCTACCCCGGGGCAATTCTCTTCATCCTCTGCGGAATGTTGCTCGACAATCTGCCCGGTCTCGCGATGGGCGTGGGCATGCTCGGAGCGTTCCTGTTCATCGCGTGGCCGATCTTCACGATCGTCGTCCACGTTCGACACGAACGCAGGCTCAAAAGGTATCTGAAGGCGCTTGAGTCCGAGGCCGTGAGCATCACCGAGGCCCGCGACCCCTTGCACACCTTCGTCGCCAGCGTCGAGAGTTTCATCCTCACCATTGGCCTGCCGGTGCTCTTCCTCGGCGGGCTCGGAATCTTCTGCCTGGTCACTGCCGATGACGACCCTGGCAAAGAGAGCTTCAAAGCCTTCGCCTGCGTCGGGTCGTTGGGCCTCCTCGGCGCCTATCTGCTCTTCCTTCTGTTCGGACGCAGCCAACGGACGCTGAGAATTGCCGGTGTGGCGCTCGCCGTCTTCGGTCTCGCCGGAGTATTCGCCGTCGCCTCGGTGCTGGGCAGCGAGGGCATCACCAATGTGGGCGACGTTGTCATGGCCGTCGCCAGCGTGGTCATGACCGTGCTGGGAATCTGGCTGGCGATCACCGGGCGAAACACCTTCAAGCGCGAGGACTGAAATTCACACGGTGGTGCGTGTTTTGTGCTCCTGTTCGAGCCAGTAGCAGAGTTCAGGCTTGGCCACGGCCAGACCGTTCGGTGCCCAGAGCACCTTCTCCTCGGTGCCGTCGTCCAGGGTGCGCTTGCCCACTCCCAGGCCCGCAGCTGCCTGACGGTCAGCTTCCTGGGTGGTGATGACCATTTCGATGAACACGTTCGTGTTCTGCTTCACCGCGTCGGGTTCGCGATTCTGTAGGCTGGGGGCCATCATGACGGAGAGATTGAAACTTCACAACGACGGTGGACGGACCCGTGACGTCGCCGAGGCGGGTCAACCTGGCGAGGACGAGTTCCGTGTCGATATCGAACGGATCCGATTCTCTCCCTTCTTCTCACGGCTGGCCGCCGTCACCCAGGTCATCCCGCAGGCCGGTTCGGGCACGGTCATCCACAACCGGCTGACCCATTCGCTCAAGGTCTCGGCCGTGGCCAGGTCGATCGCCATCAACTTGAACAACTCCGATGAGCGCACCCGTTCGCTGCTGTCCGAGTTGGGTGGGTGCGATCCGGTGGTGGTCCAGGCTGCCGCCGCAGCCCACGATCTGGGCCACCCTCCGTTCGGCCACCTCGGCGAGAAGGAACTCGACCGGGTGGCACGCACCGTGCTGCACCTGCCCGATGGGTTCGAGGGCAATGCCCAGACCTTCCGCATCCTCACCGCGCTCGACAGCTGTGATGCCACGGCACGTGGGCTCAACCTCACCCGGGCGGTCAAGGCCGCGGTGCTGAAATACCCGTGGGCGCGCAGCGACTGGACGACGCAGCAGAGACTGAGTTCAGCCGAGATGCCCCGAGGTGTCGGTGATGAAACCTCGCAGGGAGCGATGAAGTTCTCCGCGTACATGCCCGAGATCGCGGAGATGCACGATGCGCTGTCTGCGTTCCCGCGGATCGTGGCGCATCAGCAGACGCTTGAGTGTGCGGTGATGGATGTCGCCGATGACGTGGCCTACGCGGTGCATGATCTTGACGATTTCTACCGCTCCAACGTTCTTCAGTACACGAGTGTGTCGGCGGAGTTGAGCCGGTGGCTCAGCGACTGTCGCGAGCTCGGCGCACTTCACGACACGGAGTTGGATCGGCGCCGGCCAGGCCACGCTCTGGAGTCGATGTGGCGCCACATTCAGGCCAAGGACCCGTGGATTGCCGACGAGGACGCGTTCCGGCAGTCCGTCCAGCGCATCAACCGGGATCTGGTCGAGGGCTTGTTGGCTGTTCCCTATGACGGGGGACTTGAAGCTGATCGGGCTGTCACCGCCTTCACGCGCAGGTGGATCGACCGGCTCAAGGCCTCCATCGTCGTCGATTCCCAACCGCATGTGCGCAGTGGGCATGTGCGCCTGTCCGATGCCACCTGGCATGACGTGGTGGTGCTGAAGTTTGTTCATTCGAGGTTCGTTCTTGAACGCTCCGACTTGGCCGTCTACCAGCGTGGGCAGACCCGGATCATCGCATCCCTGGTCGAAGGGTTCCACGAATGGCTGCGCGATCCCGACGAGGCGACCCGGATTCCGCGGCGCCTGCTCGATTCCGTGGAGGCGGCCACACAGGAATACCAGGAGCTCTACGACAGGGACCCGGACAGCCTCGGTGAGGAAGGTGCCACCGCGATCATCCGGCTGGGACGGGCGCGTGCGGTCGTGGACTACATTGCCTCCTTCACCGATGCGCAGGCCATGTCCGTCAATGCCTTGATCACCGGTTCCTCGGACGAGCCGTGGGAGGCTGGACGCGGGCTGTAAGCACGTAAGGCTGTGTCTGCGTGAGGGCAGATGCTCTGAGGGCCGATCCCAGCTTTCAGACAGACGAAAGGCGGGGTCGGAGTTGAGGACTCCGGCCCCGCCTTTCGAGCGGTTACAACCGTTCAGACGGTCACGAGACTAGGTCTCAGAGGCCTGCACGGTGACGGCGCGTCAGGTAGATCGCGACTCCACCACCGGCGATGAGCAGAGCGGCGAGCCCACCCATTGCCATGGTGCCGTTGGCACCGGTGCGGGGCAGATCGCTGCCGTCAGCAGCAGCCGATGAGTTTGCATCGTTGCTGGCGTTGGCATCATTGTTGGCATTCGCATTGTTGGCAGCATTCGCCGAGGCGTTGGCCTCGTCGTTGTTGTCAGCAGCAGCATTGGCGTCATCCGTGGCAGCAGCGGAGTCATCCGCGTCTGCTGTGGCAGCAGCCGAGTTGTCTGCATCCGCCGTCGCCGAGGCGTTGGCATCGTTTGTTGCCGAAGCCGAATCATCTGCGTCCGCCGAAGCGTTCACATCAGTGTTGGCAGCAGCCGAGTCATCAGCATCTGCGGTGGCAGCTGCCGAGTCATCTGCGTCGGCCGTGGTCGAAGCGGAGTCGTCTGCGTCAGCCGAATCCGAATCATCGGCATCGGCGGAAGCGGAGTCATCAGCGTCTGCATCATCGGCTGGTGCCTCATCGGCATCTGTCGCGCGGACCGAGGAGGAAGCCAGGTTGATGTCAGCAAGTGCTCCTGCAGCCTGGGGAGCTGGTGCACCTGCGGCGGGTGCAGCTACTCCTGGCAGCAGTTCGAGGCTGACGGCGTTGACGGTGAAGCCGTCCTCTTCAGCGCCCTTGACGTTGCTGTCTTCGGCTGGATCGCGCTTCGTGGGCTGCTCATTGATCGTCAGGTCGACGATCTTGTTGAGGCCCTCGAAGACAGGGTCGAGACCGGAGAGGATCGGGTCGACGATGTCGGTGAGTCCGCCGGAGACCGAGTCGGCTGTGGAGTCGAGGACTCCGCCGATGATCGGTTCGGTGACAGCCAGGAGCTGCTTCAGCAACGGTTCGGTGATCGTGTTGAGCAGGGTGCCGATGTCGATTCCGGCGAGCTTGAGGTCTGTTGTGATCTTCGGGTCGCCTTCGCCGCTGCCGGCGAGCTGTCCGAGGGTCGTGTCGATGTCGACCTTGCCATCGGCTGCGGGGATACCCGCTGCTGTGGCCTTGGCCGGCAGGGAGACCTCCACACGGACGTCGTTGAGCGCGTCCTTGACGGTGTCGTTGAACTTGCCGGAGAGTGCGCCGAGGGCATCGGCAACGGCGTCGGTGATCTTTCCGATGGTCTCGGAGGTCAGCACCTGAGTGTTGGGATCGAGGCCGTTGAGGTCCTCACCGTTTTCACCCTTGACCACCTTGGCGAGGTCGATCTTGATGTCGCCGCTCTTGAGGTCGATCGAGACGATTCCAGCCTCGTCTTCGAGCTTCTTGTTGACGAGGTTCTCAACGACGCCATTGAGAGCGTCCTTGGTTTCGATGTTGACGGTGGTGTCGTCGCCGCCGAGGCTGATGTCGGCGACGCCTGCGTCGAGGTCGATGCCGGCCTTGCCCAGTTTGTCGGCGAGGCCTTCCTTGGCGATGGCATCTTCGAGAGTGCCGCCGGCTCCGTCGAAAATCTTGTTGAGGGAGTCGGAGAGTCCGCCAACTGCTGGGCTGGAGACGGTCATGACGCCATCGGCCACGACGTATTCCGAGGAGGGATCCTCGGAGCCGTTTGCCTCAGCCGTGGACGCTACTGCGCCCAGGGACAGCGAGAGCTCGTCAACGATGCTGTCGGTGACTCCGTCGAGGCCAGCCTGGCCAAGCACCTGAGTGAGGTCGACCTCGGCATTGCCAAAGTCGCCGTTGTTGACGTCGTCGACGTTGAGGGCGCCATCCTTGCCGACTGCGCCGGCACTGGCCTTGGCACTGTCAGCGGACGGCGCATTGCCGTAGGCGTTGAGCGCTCCTGCCTCGCCGAGCTTGAGGAGGCCTTCGCCGCCGGGCTGGCTGATGACTGGCAGTGAGACTCCGTCGCCCAGATCCAGATCAATGGCGTTCAGTGCTTCAGCATTGAGGGGAGTTTTGGCTTCCTTCGGGTTACTGGGGAAGCTGCTGTATGCGCCAGCGGCATCGACGAGCTGCTCGTCGAGGATGTCCGACTGGACCAGCTGGCCCAGAGCCTCAGCATCTTCGTTCGGATCCTGCTTGATGGCTGCGGCGCCGGGCGCTGTGACCATAACCGTGAGACCCAGTGCGGTGGCTGCGGCTACGCCACCGACCGCAACCTTACGTACGGGCGGCTGCCCGTTACGGAGCTTCTTCATACTTCTCCACTTCCATTTGTGAGGATCGGCCGACGGTAATTGCGTACAAGGTGCCATGATGATTTCCGGCCGAACGAACTTCACCCTACAAGATCATTGGAGAATAATGGAAAAGTAATGTGAAGTATAACGGAAATGTAACACGGGCTTCCTGACCTCGGTCGATGGTGAACAAAATGAACAAAAAGCGAACCGTCCGTGAGCCTCGGTGGCTGTGATGTCCTGTACTGGCACCGTCGTGGCCCGGCGATCCAGTGAAGTGCCTCCGCCTGGCCCTGTAGGCACAGGGGCCCCTGCATCTCAACATGCGAGAGTCAAAGTGGACGCACGAAGTCGCAGGCGCGAGGCAAAAGGGGCTGTCGCGGTTCGTAATATGAAGAAATTGTCACAAGGCGCGTGTCGGTAATTACCAGCGAGTAATGCCTGCGCGTTCAGGCTGGGAACATATCTCACCCGTTGCTATCGGTGGCGAGGACCAGTGGCAGGTCCGAGATGAATGGAAAACGGCGGGGCCGGAGCTTTCGCTCCGACCCCGCCGTTCAGACGCTCAGCTCAGTGGCTGAGTCTCCTGTGTATCAGTGCATACCTGCCGAGGCACGGTAGCGGCGAGTCGCGAAGACTGCTGCTGCGCCACCTGCGATGAGCAGCGCTGCGAAGCCGACCATGGTCAGAGCGCCGTCGGCGCCTGTCCGTGGGAGGTCTCCACCGTTGCTGCTGCCCGAGGCGTTCGTGCTCGCACCGGCACTGGCTGAGGCTGCCTGATCGGAATCCGCCGAAGCGGATGCCTTGTCAGCATCGTCGTCCGATGAAGCATTGGCTTCTGCACCATCAGCATTTGCCGATGCCGCACCTTCAGGGTCAGCGTCAGCGTTGGCTCCTGCTGCTGCCGAGGCTTCTGCTGAAGAGTCAGCATTGGCTGCGGCCGAAGCTGCTGCTGCCGGATCGGCGTCAGCGGCTGCGGTGGTGTCAGCGTTAGCAGAATCCTCATCGGTTGCATCGGCTGCGGCGGTGGCTGCCGCCTGTGCCGAAGCGTTGGTTTCCTTGGTCGCGTCGGTCGAGGCTTCCGAGGAGGCTTCTTCGTTGGCGGCGGAATTCGCGGCTGCTTCAGCGTTTTCGTCAGCTGCTGCCGATGCGGTGTTGCTTGCATCTTCGTCAGCTGCTGCCTGAGCGGCTGCCTGTGCCGATGGGTCACCATCGTCATCTGCAGAAGCAGAGGCAGAAGCGGATGCCGAGGCGTTCACATCGGCGGTCGTGTCATCGCTGGCGTCTGCGACTGTCGAGTCGTCAGCATTCGCAGCAGCCGAGGCCGATGCTTCGCTGGACGAATCTGCTGTCGCTGCAACGCTTGCGGATGCGGCCGGGTTGGCATCCGCCGCGGCCGAGTTGTCAGCGTTGGTGGAGTCCGAGTTGTCCGCGTTGGCGGCTGCGTTGGCGGCCTGCTGTGCCGAAGCGTTGGTTTCCGTGGTCGCGTCGGTCGAAGTCTCCGAGGAGGCTTCTTCGTTGGCGGCGGATTCTGCGGCTGCTTCAGCGTTTTCGTCAGCTGCTGCCGATGCGGTGTTGTTTGCATCTTCGTCAGCTGCTGCCTGAGCGGCTGCCTGTGCGACGGCATTGTTGTTGTCGTCAGCGTCGGCAGAAGCCGAGGCCGAAGCGGCAGCATTCACATTCGCATCAGCATCGTCTGCAGCTGCTGCATCTGGATCTGCTGCGGCGTCCGGGTCGGCTGCTGCGTCTGGATCTGCTGCTGCGTCCGGGTCGGCTGCTGCGTCAGGATCTGCTGCTGCATCTGGGTCTGCTGCGGCGTCAGGATCTGCCGCTGCGTCGGCACTTGCTGCTGCTTCAGCTGAAGCCTCGTTCGAGGAGTCAGCTGTCGAGGCTGCTTCAGAGGCCGCAGCTGGATCAGCATCGGCGGCAGCGGATGCTTCTGCATTCGTGTCGTCGGTGTTGTCAGCCTGTGCTGCCGCCTGTGACGCAGCTGTCGATGATGCGTTCTCATCCGACGTCGAATCAGCGGACGCTTCCGAAGACGCGTCTTCGGTCGCTGCAGCTTCTGCGGCTGCTTCAGCATTCGCCTCGGCTGCTGCCGACGTCGTCGCGGTTGCGTCGTCGTTGGCTGCGGCCTCTGAGGCGGCCTGTGCGGCTGGGTTGGAATCGTCATCTGCGTCTGCCGAGGCAGCGGCGGATGCTGCTGCATTGGTGTTCGCATCGTCGTCGCCTGGTTCTTCAGGCGCCTCGTCGGTGGCGCGGACCGAGGAAGAGGCCAGATTGATGTCGATCGCATTAGCAGCCGGGAGTAGTTCCAGGCTGACTGCGTTGACAGTGAAACCGGGACCGTTGTTGCCCTTGACCTGGCTCTCCTGAGCAGGATCCTTCAGCGTCGGCTGCTCGTTGATCGTCAGATCGACGACCTGGTTGAGCGCTCCGAATACGGGATCGAGTGTGTCCAGCAGAGGATCGACGATTCCGGTGACGGCGCCCGAGAGCTGATCTGCGGTGGAGTTGATAATTCCTCCGATAAGCGGCTTCGTGACTCCAAGCAATGAGCTAATCAAGGGCGAAGTGATTGCGTTGATAATCTGGCCCGCATCGATGGAGGTACCAAGAACCGAGATCTTGAGGTCCGTGGTGATCGTTGGCTTCGACGAATCGGAACCAGCTAGTTGACCAAGAGTCGCATCAACATTGACCTCACCATTAACCGTTTGTCCTAGCAGAGAAACGCTGGCCGGCAGTTTGATTTCAAGATGTACGTTGTCTAGAGCACCGGTCAACGTGGAGTTGATCTTTCCACTAAGTGCGCCCAACGCGTCAGCAACTGCGGTCGTGATCTTGGAAATGGTCGCCGAGGTCAGTACCTGCGTGTTCGGATCGAGACCGTTAAGGTCCTCCCCGCTTCCCCCTTCGACGATCTTGGCGAGATCAATCTTGATGTCGCCGCTAGCAAGGTCGATCGAGACGATGCCCGATTTGTCCTCGAGCTTCTCGTTGACGACGTTCTCGACAACGCTGTTGAGTGCTTCGCCGACATCGACCGAGACCTTGGTGTCGTCGCCTCCAACTTTGATAGCCGCAGCCAACAAGTCGACGTTTACGCCCACCGAAGCCAGTTTCGTCAAGAGGCCATCATCGGAGCCAATGACCTCATCGAGTGTCTTCCCCGTTCCATCGACGAGAGTGTCGAGTGCGCCGGAGATATCGCCTACAGCTGGGCTGGAGACTGTCAGAATGCCGTCGGCAACAACGTATTCGGAGTTGTCTGTTTCACCGTCGGTGTCAGCCGTCGAAGCGATCGCTCCGAGTTCGAGGCTGAGTTCATCGACGATCTGGTCGGTGATGCCGTCGAGTCCGAGCTGACCAAGCACACCTGTGAGATCAACCTTGGCATTGCCGAACTCACCGTTGTTGATGTCGTCAAGGTTGAGAGCACCGTCAGAGCCGACGGCGCCCGCACTGGCCTTGGCCTCGTTGTATGCCGGGGCATGACCGTAGGAGTTGAGGGCTCCGGCATTGCCGAGATCCAGCAGGCCGTCTCCGCCTTCTTCGCCGATCAGGGGGATTCCCAATCCGGGCAGTTCAAGGCCGAGCGTCTGCAGCAATTCGAGGTTGAGAGGCGTGGAATCCGCCTCTTCACTCGAAGGTGAGCTGCTGTATGCAGACAGCGCTTCGACGGCTTCAGCGCTGAGCAGTGAGGCGTCGATGAGCTGGCCATAGGCCTCGGCGTCTTCGTTGGGGTTCTGTTCTTCGGCAGCACCCGGTGACGTTGTCATCAGGGTGAGCCCTATCGCTGTGGCGGCAGCAACGCTGCCCACAGCTATTTTGCGACCGGTCGTGCGCCGGCCTCGGAGCATCTTCATGGTTCTCCACTCGTTCGGAACTTGAACATCCGCTGGATGGAAACAGGCAGTCTCCTGGCAGATCCCTCACAACACTACGGAGTAACGAAAAAGTAATCACGAAAGTACTAGTAAAGTTACAATCTCGTTATACTTACGGAATGGTAGCTTGTTGAGAGATCGCGGTGTTTCTGTAGTCCAGAATGTCTCCTGTCCGAGCCGACATCCAGCTTTGGGGAGATGGGCGTTCGGGGGCGGGTGCTCTTGGTGTCGCTTAAAGATCATATTGCTCCAGGTCAGACGCGCTAGGTTGCAGATGGAGTAGCTGCGGGTGATTCCCTCCTGGCAGGGATATCGGCAAGTGCTAATTCTCGTGAAAACAGAGGATCGCGGTCATTGCGTGGTAACTAAAGATGGGCAACGAAGTATTTCGATCATGTCGAACTTGTTGTGATCGACACCGGACTGCGATGCACCTCTACGAAATGCGGCCATTTCTTGACCGAGTAGGACCGCCGCCGGCTGACAGAACGCTGGTAGCCGACTGATTGCTCAGTGCGCATGGCCGAAATAGGGTCACAGTAGCCGCAACAGCAGACGAAGAGGTTGAAGTGTGAGCGTGAAGAAGCGTTTCGCCGTGATCGGCGCGGGAATCATCGGCTCCGCCGTAGCTCGTGGGCTGGTACGTAGAAACGAGGGTGCCGTGGGGTCGTAAACGTACCTACGTCTTGACAGACGAAAGAGGTACCCGCGATGACTCCCGTGACCCCGGCCCGCATGACCGCACCGACCACCAGCCCGGACACCGCCGCGCAGCGAACACGGGCGGTGCTCTACGTCCGCATCAGTGACGACCCCGAGGGGCTGGAAAAGGGTGTGGAGCGGCAGGAGGCCGACTGCCGCGCCTACGCCGAATCCCTCGGCTACGAGGTCGTCGAGGTGTTCCGTGAAAACGACACCTCGGCGTTCAAGCAGCGCACCATCACCCTGCCCACCGGGGAAAAGGTGCGGCGTGTGGTGCGGCCCCGGTTCCGTGCCCTGCTGGGATTCCTGGCCCGTGGTGGTGCGGAGGCGATGATCGCCTACGACCTCGACCGGGCCGTGCGCGACCCCCGTGACCTGGAAGACCTCATCGACGCGAAAGTGCTCTATGGGTTCCGGGTGCTCTCCACCACCGGGAGCCTGCGCCTGGACAATGACTCCGACATTGCGATGGCTCGTGTGCTGGTGGCGATGGCGAACAAATCCAGCGCCGACACCGCGAGACGTGTGGCGCGGGCATCGAAGCAGCAGGCCCTCGACGGCAAATGGCACGGCGGCCGCGCCCCCTACGGCTACCGGATGGGCGACTCGACCCTGTACGTCATCCCCGAGCACGCCGCCCTCATCCGCGAGGCCGCTGACCGGGTGCTCGCGGGCGAGAGCCTGTACCTCATCACGCGGACATGGAACGAGCGCGGCGAACGCACCGGCAACGGAGTGGAGTGGTCAGAGAAAGCCCTCGCTCAGGTGCTGCGTAACCCGGCGCTGAAAGGCGTGCGCATCTACCGTCCGATCCTGCCGGATGGTCGCTCAGCGGAGGTGCCGGAGGTCGTCACCGAGGGCAACTGGCCCGCGATCCTCGACCCCGACAGGTGGCAGGAGGTCGTGGACGTGCTCGACGCCCGCCGCGCCCGTCGCACGACGTGGCCGGGCACCGTGAAGCGCGTGCACGCGTTCTCAGGTCTGATTCGGTGCGCGAACTGCGGCACGGCGATGCGCAAACAGGGGCCGCAGTACATCTGCCTGAACTACCAGCGCTCCGTCTGCTCCCGCTCCATCAATGCCCAAGAGGTCACCACGTTGATCGAGGAAGCGGTGCTGTCGGTGTTCTCCCGGATCGCCCTGACCCCGGAGCAGATGCCGTCCCGCACCGCCGAGACGGACGGGGAACGCGAAGCGCTGGCCGAGGGATTCGAGTCTGACCGGGAGGCGCTGGAACGCGTCGATGACGACCACTACGACGGGATCATCGACCGGGCGACGTGGATGCGGCAGCGCTCCCGCCTGGTCGAGCGCATCCGTACCCGTCAAAACGACTACCAGCAGCGCCTGGCCCGCATCCCCATCGTCGACGTGAACCTCGACGTGAGCACCGTCGCCTCGGAGTGGGAGGGCCGCTCCGCGACGTGGCGGCACGAGGCCGCACGGCTGGTGCTCGATACGGTGCTCATCCACGCCCACCCCACCGGGGTGCTCGCCGTCGTGCCGAAGCGCAAGGGCGACACCCAGGAGACCTATCGGGCGCGGTTGCGGGAACACCGCAACGATCTACTCGCCCGCCGCGTCGAGTTCATCTGGCACGCCTGACATGCCCGGCGGCTTCGGGAGTCCGCACAAACCCCGCAGCCGCTCCCGTATGCGCGGATCGGCGATCACGGGCGGCAGCCCCTGCGCCTCGCGGCTACGCCGGGCCAGACGCGCCCCGAACGACTCGGAGGCATCGCCGGACGTCGGCGGTTCAGTGGTTATCGTAGTGGTGCGCTGTGGAGAAGTCATGGAGGACAGGTACGACCGCCCGACCACAACATCTAGTATCCGTTGCCGGGTTGAGGTACTATATGCAGACTTATCCACAGGGTGAGCGGCCAGCACGGGCCTCACAGCAGGGCGACCCACGGGGGTGCCGATTCGGCACCGCCGTGAACCGCAGTGGTCAACGCCTCGCGGTGCCGTCACCGTGGCGGCACAGGGAGAGGCGCGGATCGGTAAAACCCCAGGTCGCACGGTGGGGCCAAATTGCCACCACCGTCAGCAGTGGCGGCGGGGGCGGAAATTTTCCACCCCCGTTGGCCTGGGAACGGCTCCGCAAATTTTGCGGCACCGTGCGGCAGACCCCCGGGTCGCACGGGGTGCAAATTTTGCACCCCCGTCGTTGCAGGTCGCGGGCGCGATACGCCTGGTCGCACGGTGGGGGAAATTTTCTCCCGCCGTCACCAGCAGGCCCGGAGCGAACGGGGTCGCCGAATCAGCGACCCCGTTGACGGCCCACAACGCACGAAAGCCCAGGTCGCACGGTTCCGGCAAATTGCCGCCACCGTGCCCTACGCCTCGGCCGACGACACCCCTGGCAACTTGGTGCCGTCGCATCGGCGGAACCAGACGCGACCGACCCAAGGGTGACGGTGGTGCAAATTTTTCACGACCCTCACCGGCTACGAGCAGAGTACGGCAGCGGCCTCGTGCGGTCTGCCGTGGTGCGCTTCGCATGCTCATGGTCGCTGCCTGTTCTCGGGTCGTGACGGGCGGGTCTCACCAGGTAGGTGCGCACCGCTTCCCACAACGGTGCTCGGGAGCCCGTAGAGGCGGTACCGGCCCGGTGTGACACCGACGTGCCGGAGGAACATCTCCGTGGCCTGGGTGCGCGACCAGCCCACCCGATGCGCGGCAGCATCCACGGTCAGATTCTCCTCGCGCAGCAGTCGCGCCATCGCCTCGACCCGCAGGCTCGCGAGATAGGCGCGGGGCGTCTTGCCATAGGCGGTGCTGAACACGCGGACGAGTTGCTTCGGGCACAGATGCACCATCTCCGCGAGGTCGCGCAGCGGCCACCGGCGAGCGATGTTGCTGTGCAGCGCATCGCGCACCGTCAGCGCCTCGACCCTCACCGGAACCGCGAGGCGTCGATGACGCAGCGACCGGGGGCGGGCCTTGGCCGACTGCGCCAGCACCTCCGTCACAGGCATGGTCTTGATATGCGGGCGGAGCACCTCAGCGACCGAGAACCACAGCGTCTGTATCCTGGCGAACGACTCCGCCGGGCTCCTGACGTTGCTGAGTTCGACCAGTTCATCCAGCCACGGCGCGAGTTTCCCGAGCCGCTGCTTACCGAGGCGGAGCACCTGCACCGGCTCCGCGAACACCAACGCGGCGATGTCGTGGGCTTCGAGCCGATCGAGCAGCAGCCCGGCGTGCTGCCAATAGAACATCTCCACGGCGTAATCAGGATCGAGGTACACCGTCGTCACGGTCACCTGCCCCTCGGGTTCGGCACCGCACGGCACGTTCGCGCCGATCAAGAGCACATCACCGATGTTGGCCGGTCGCTGCCCTGGCTTCGCCGGCTTCGTCCGACACCGCTTGTCGGTGAGTTCTGACACCACTCGGGCCGGATCCACGCCGGGGATGTAGGTCTGCGTCGACACCACTGCTCGGGCGTACGACCTCCGGTCAGCTCGTCTGCTTCTTGGTGGCCTGGGCCAGACGATAAGAGTCGGTGCCGGTCTCCAGGATGGTGCCACCGAAGGTAAGCCGGTCGACGATGGCCGCGCACAACCGGGGGTCGGTGAATGTCTTGGTCCAGCCGCCGAAGGACTCGTTGGACGCGATCGCGACCGAGGCCTTCTCCTCACGCTCGGTGAGGACCTGGAAGAGGAGTTCCGCACCGCGGCGGTCGAGCTGCATGTAGCCGAGCTCGTCGATGCACAGCAGGTCGACTCGGCCGTAACGGGCGATGGTCTTGGCGAGGGTCATCTGGTCGGCTGCTTCGACGAGCTCGTTGGCGAGCTGGGTCGCCAGGGTGTATTTGACGCGGTAGCCGGCCATGGCGGCCTCGGTGCCAAGGGCGATCAGCAGGTGCGATTTCCCGGTGCCGGAGTCCCCGATCAGACACAGCGGCTGGCCCTTGTGGACCCATTCGCCCTTGGCAAGGGTGTGCACCACGGCGGGGTCGATGTTCGGGTTGGCGTCGAAGTCGAATGCCCGCAGGGACTTCTCCCGTGGGAACTTGGCCGCCCTGATCCGCCGCTCGGACCGGCGGCGGGCGCGGTCGTCGCACTCGGCGAGGAGCAGTTCGGCGAGGAACCCGCGGTAGGACATCTGCTCACGCCCGGCCCGGTCGGCGTACTCGGTGAAGGAGCCGCGGATGGTGGGCATCCTCAGCATCCGGCAGGCCTGGTCGATCGCGGCGTCAGCGGCTTCCTCGGTCATTCCACGGCGCTTGGTGGTCACGGTGCAGCTCCTTCGTTCGGGTTCTCGCGACGGTTGGGCAGCAGCTGGTCGTACTTGTCCACGCTCGGCAGTGGGCGAGTGTCGGCTGGGAGGGGTGCGCGCAGCCGGCGCTCGGTCAGCGATCGCACGGCAGTGGCCTCGCCTTCGCCGTGCGCCTCTGAGCCGACATGGGCGGTTGGGTGGTCCAGGGACGCGTCATCTGCCGTGTCCTCGTGCTTGCGTGCCTCCAACGCGACCGCGTCCGCGGTCAGCGCACCGGCACGTAGCGCGGTTGCGAGCCCGGCGACGACCTGCTCGTGGGGAAGGTGGCGATGCAGCATCAGCACCTCGATCAGGGAACGGGTGCCATCGGCGTCCCCGTGGGCCTTGCATGCCGCTGCCCACCAGGCGTCGTGCACCTGGGTGAACCGTCCCGATGCCCGTGCCTGCTCCAACGCTGTTGCTCCGGGGAGCGCGCCGGGTTTGCGGAGGAGGACCTCGAGGTAGTGGTCCAGGTCGACCCGAGTCGCGCCCTTGGTCATCAGTCGCTCGTGGCGGGCGATCTCGGTCCTGCCGTCGTAGATGATCAGGTCGCTGGCATTGAGAAGCACCCGGGCTTGGCGGCCGACCAGACGCGCGGGGACGGAGTACTTGTTCATCCTGACCGTGACCTGGGCGTACCGATCCACGCGCGGGGTAAACCACCGGCCGGTCTCGAACACCTCGACAGGTAGTGGCGCGAGCAGTGGCTGCTCGGCGACGAAGTGCTCCCCGACCGTGCGGGCCCGGGACCCGATCCGACGAGTCTCGTCTGCCAGGTCCCACTCGTCGACCAAGCTGTTGAGCTCGGAGAGGGAGTCGACCTCGGGGATGGGGACGAGGTGGTTGCGGCGGAACCAACCGATCTGGCCCTCGACGCCGCCCTTCTCGTGGGCCCCCTGGATGCCGGGTTGGCAGTAGAACGCCTCGATGCCGTAGTGCGATCGGAACGCCGTCCAGCGGTCGGCCTCGACCCGCTGACGGCTGAACCCAATCACGCTCGCGACCGCGGCCTTGAGGTTGTCGTAACGGATCTTCCCGACCGGCACCCCGCCGAGGACGCGGAAGGCGTGGGCGTGGCCTTCGAAGAAGGCTTCCTGTCCCGCAGAGGCACTGATGCGGTGCACGGCCTTGCCGGAGTAGGAGAGTCGGAGGCTGAACAGCGCGCAAGTGACAAGCTCGCCCCGCAGCTGGATGGCCACATCACCGAAGTCGACCTCTGCCTCCCTGCCCGGGAGGTGTTCTTGTGGGATGAACGTGGCTGCGGGCTCTCGACCGGCCTCGATCCGGATCTCCCGGCGTCGGGTCGCGACGTAGTCCCGCACCATCCCGTATGAGACCTCGTGGGCGTCGTGCTCGTCCAGAAGCCGATCGAAGATTCGCTTGGCGGTGTGACGCTGCTTGCGCGGAGCATCCAGATCGTCCCGCAGCCAGGAATCGATCACCCCGCGGTGTGGATCGATCCTCGATCCACGCTTCGGCTGTGGCTTGCGCGGCTCCGGCCACGCCGAGGCCTGCGCGGCAGCCACTGTCCGGTACCCCACGCCGTGCTTGCGCTGCAGGGCGCGGTTGGACATCCCGGCGCGGACATCGCGCCGGATTGCGGAGTACAGGTCGACCCTGGACCTACCCGCCGGCACGGACACGCCCGTCTTGGGTCGGGCCGGAGGTCATCGGCCATTGCCGGAGGTTGGTGTGCCGAGGCATTTTGCGATGCCGTCGAGAATCAGGCCGACACCACGCCGGTAGGCACCTTCGGGGTCGTTGGCTTTGCCGGTCTGTTCTCCGAGGGTGCGTGAGACGCGCGAGGCGGTCGGGAACCGGGTCTGGTCGCCGATCGCGGTGGTCAGGGCCGGTTCGATGTTCGACCACCAGTCGGTGTCGTGGTCTTCGCCCGGCAGCCTGGAGTCTTGGGCGGCGCGTGTGGCGCGGGCGGTTCCCTGCACCAACGAGAGCAGGGCGGTGAGGGTGTGCTCCATCTCGACGTCGGTGAGCCCGATTCCGTCCAGGGCGCGCAACTCGGTCTCGTACTTCGTTGAGGCCCCTGGTCCGGGGACTGGGCGTCCGGCGGCGAGGTCGGTGATCCAGGGATGGGCTTGGCAACTCGCCCAGTTCGCTTCGGCGATCGCGGTGACGCGTTCCCGCCAGTCCGCGCCCTCGGGGATCGTGACGGCCTCGTAGGTCACGCCCGCGACGTGATCGAGCATGAGCTCGACGAGTTCGGCCCGGCCACCGATGTGTGGATACAGCGCCATCGCGGTGACCCCTGCTTCCTCGGCCAGTCGCCGGATTGTCACGGCGTCCAGGCCCTCTCTGTCGGCGAGGTCGACTGCCAGTGCGGTGACGCTTTGGGTGCTGATCCCGCTGCGTGGGCTCACCGGCGAGTCACGCCAGAGCAGTCCGATCAGCTTGAACTCGTCTACGCCTGTGCGCTTGGCCATCTCTGTCCTCCTCGAACTATACGTTGTAGAATACACTGTAGAACGCGACGAGAGGAACAGCATGGATGTCGAGATGAGCCCACCCGGTTCGATCCGGGTCGAGGCGGTACGCAAGACCTTCCCGAAGCGGGACAAACCCGCGTTGACCCGGGTCGATCTGCGCGTCGACTCCGGCCGGGTGTGCGCACTGCTGGGAGCCAATGGTGCCGGCAAAACGACCCTGGTGCGGATTCTGACGACGCTGACGGGCAAGGACTCCGGCACTGTGAGCGTCAATGGCTGGGACGTGGACCGCGATCCTGCACGGGTACGGGCATCGATCGGCGTCGTGGGGCAGTATGCCGCCCTCGACGAGGTGCTCTCAGCCAGGGAAAACCTGGAACTGTTCGCCCGGCTGATCGGGCTCTCACGTACCGCGGCCCGGTCGCGGGCAGCCACGCTCCTGGAGCAGGCGGGCCTGGGCGAGCACGGCGGGCAGAAGGTATCCGGGTTCTCCGGTGGCATGCGACGTCGCCTGGACCTCGTGACCTCGATGATCACCCGTCCCGCCGTGCTCCTCATCGATGAGCCGACCACGGGCCTCGATCCGATCGCCCGTCGCACGATCTGGAACACGGTGCGCTCGTTGGTGGACGAGGGTACTACCGTCCTGTTGACCACGCAGTACCTGGAGGAGGCCGACGAATTGGCCGATGACGTCGTGATCCTGCGCGAGGGTTCCGTGGTCGCCACCGGCGCCCCATCGGACTTGAAAACGCTCGTGGGAGAGCCACGGATGGAACTGCGCGAACCCTCCCTCGAAGACGTCTACCTGCATCTGCATCAAGGGGGCGACGCAGCATGAGCGCCACGACGATCGAGCACCACGCTCCGGCCACGGGCAGCATTCTGCGCGAGGCCGTCATCCTGACCGGCCGCGCGATGCGGCACTGGCGGGCGCGACCGGTCACGTTCAGCATCCAACTGCTGTTCCCCGTCTTGGTCATGCTGCTCATGGGCGGCCTGCTCGGCGGGGCGATCGCCGGCACCACAGGCGACTACATCGTCTTCGTCGTGCCGGGCATTCTCGCCTTCACCGTGCTATCGGGAATCGAGACGACGATCACCGCTGTCACCGGAGACGCTGCCAAGACCGTCACCGACCGGTTCCGCACACTGCCCATCTCCCGCGGTTCGGTGCTGCTGGGACGGGTCTTCGCTGACATGCTCACTGCCGCCGTGGAACTCGCGGTCGTCACCACCGCAGGACTGCTGCTCGGCTGGCGTCCCGAAGGGGGCCTCGCCGATGTTGTGCTCGCCTACGTCCTGCTGCTGTGGCTGAGGTTCGGACTGCTGTGGGTCGGCGTCTGGATCGGGTTGAAGGCAGGCACACCAGAGGCGGCCACGACCGCCCAGCTTGCGATCTGGCCGGTGGCGTTCCTCTCGACTGTGTTCGTCGATCCGCGCACGATGCCGGCCTGGCTCGGAGTCGTCGCCGAATGGAACCCCCTGTCGGCGACCGCATCCGCGGCGCGTGAACTGTTCTCGGGCACCGACCTCACCGGGGTTACCTTCGTCGCCGACCACGCTGTGCTCTTCGCCATTGGCTGGCCGCTCGCGCTGACACTGGCGTTCGTGCCCCTCGCTATTCGCGCCTACCGGAGGCTGTCATGACGACCACGACCCACGATGTGATCCGCGTGCGCGGAGCCCGCCAGAACTCACTCCAAGACATCGACGTCGACGTCCCCAAGCATCAGCTCGTTGTCGTCACCGGCGTCTCCGGCTCAGGCAAGTCCTCGCTGGTGTTCGACACTATCGCCGCCGAGTCGGCGCGCCAGCTCAACGAGACGTTCTCGGCGTTTGCCCAAGGCCGGCTGCCCAGCTACGCCCACCCCGACGTCGACCTGTTGGAAAACCTCTCGGCCGTCATCGTGGTCGACCAGCAGCGCCTCTCCGGCGGACCACGCTCCACGGTCGGGACCATCAGCGACATCGGCGCACGTCTCCGGCTGCTGTTCTCCCGCATCGGTGAGCCGGCCGCCGGCTATTCCAACGCCTACAGCTTCAACGACCCCGCGGGCATGTGCCCGAACTGCCAGGGGCTCGGCGTCGCAGCCTCGGTCGTGGAATCCGAGCTCGTCGACGACGACCGATCCCTCAACGAGGGCGCGATCACCTTCCCCAAGTTCAACCCGGGCACCTGGCTGTGGAAGGCCTACGCCAAGGCCGGGTTCTTCGACCCGGACATGAAGATCCGTGACTACACCTCCGAGGAACGCGAGCTGTTCCTCCATGCACCAGCCGGGGAACACACCCTGCCAGCTGGGATGGATGCGGTCGGCACCGCCTACGAAGGCCTCGTCACCCGATTCAACCGGATCTACCTCCAACGCGAACCCGACTCGTTCAAAGGCAAGCAGCGAGAGGCGTTCGAGCGGATCGTGTCGCGTGGCCCTTGCCCCGAATGCCACGGCTCCCGACTCGCCGCGCCCGCCCGAGCCAGTCTCATCAACGGCAAGTCGATCGCCGACCTCAACGCGATGCAGATCAGCGACCTCGCCGAGCGCGTCGCCGAGGTTGACGGTGTCGGCGTGGCACCGCTGGTCGCGAACCTGCGCGTCCACCTGGAACGGATGATGACCCTCGGTCTCGGTTACCTCAGCCTCGACCGGGCCACGTCCACCCTCTCGGGAGGTGAGGCCCAACGGATCAAGATGGTCCGCCATCTCGGCAGCGCCTTGGCCGACATGCTCTACGTGTTCGACGAACCCACCGTGGGCCTGCATCCCCGCGACGTCGCCGCGCTCGGAAAGATGCTCGAAGCTCTGCGTGACCGCGGCAATACCGTGCTCGTGGTCGAGCACGATCCGGACATCATGGCCATCGCCGACCACATCATCGACCTCGGACCCGCCGCCGGAACCTCCGGCGGCCAGATCGTCTACCAAGGCGACTACGACGGCCTCACCCAGGCCGACACCCCTACCGGGCACGGACTCCGCGAGCACCGGCGCGCGACCCGGACGCGGCGTGAACCCGACGGCTGGATCAGCATCGACGATGCCACCACCAACAACCTCCAGGACGTCTCCACCCGCGTCCCGCGCGGCGTGATGACCGCAGTGACCGGAGTCGCCGGATCGGGCAAGTCCAGCCTGATCCTCGGCAACCTCCCCGCCGTCGAGCCCGACGCGATCGTCATCGACCAACGCCCCATCCGGGGATCGCGCCGCTCCAACCCAGCCACCTACACCGGCCTGCTCAACCTGATCCGTGATGTGTTTGCCAAGACCACCGGAGCACCTGCCGGGCTGTTCACCCCCAACTCCACCGGAGGATGCCCGGCCTGTGAGGGCAACGGCATCATCTACACCGACCTCGCCTTCATGGAAGGCGTGATCACCCGCTGCGAAGTTTGCGAAGGACGACGGTTCACCCCACAAGCCCAAGAACATCACGTCGCCGGCAAGACCATCGCCGACGTGTTCGAGATGAGCGTTACCGACGCGCTGGACTACTTCACCCAGCCCGCCATCAGGCTCATCCTGTCCCGGCTCCACGACGTCGGCCTCGACTACCTCACCCTCGGACAGACCCTCACCAGCCTCTCCGGCGGCGAACGTCAGCGACTCAAACTCGCCACCGAACTCGGAACCCCCGGCCGCACGATCATCCTGGACGAGCCGACCACGGGACTGCACATCGCCGATATCTCACGGCTCATCGGGCTGCTCGACCGGCTCATCGACGCCGGATCGACGCTCATCGTGATTGAGCACAACCTCGACATCATCGCCGCCGCCGACTGGATCATCGACATCGGCCCCGAAGCCGGACACGAGGGCGGACAAGTCGTCTTCGAGGGCACACCAGACCAGATGATCACGGACGGCGGGACCCACACGGCCGAACACCTACGAGCTCACGCGAAAAACTGACACGGTAAGGCCAGCCGCACTGCCTGGCTCCGGCCTGTCCTCACCACCGATTCACCGACGTCCAAGACAGACGATCTGGAGCCGGTCCACAGCTCGAGATCAAGCGGTGTCAACTCTGGCCGACACCCTCCCAAGCCATAGCCGGGTGGTGCTGGCTCTGGGCGACAAGCGGTGTCGGATGAGACCCCCGTAGCCACTGCCCGAACTCACCGCTGAGGATCGCGGAGCCGTCACGAACGACGATGAGTTTGACACAGCTGAAGACAGTCGCTTCTCTCAGGCTGCGCATGGTGTGAGTGCTTGCAAGCAAAGGAGTAGTGATTATGTTCTCAATTGCGAGGAGACGTTGCTGATCCAGCGTCGTTGGTGCGGGGTTTCCACCGCTTGCGGATGGTAGTGCTTTCTGACCCAGTCCACGGCGTCATTGGCGGGTATCCCACTGATGGTGGCGAGCACGGCCAAGGCCGTTCCCGTTCGGCCCATGCCGCCGTCGCAGGCGATCTCGACCCGTTCGATTGCGGCTCGTTCGTACGCCTCATGAATTGCTGCGACGGCGTCAGCCGTGGAGGTTGGCAGGGAGAAATCCTGCCATAGAACCCAGCGGTGTGGCCAGCGATCGATACGCGGGGCGCGTCCGAGGAGATAGAAACCGAACTGAGGATCGAGCCCGTTGGGAAGCGACGCGAGCAGGCCACGCCCTCGCACGCGGCGGCCATCGGGGAACTCAACTACGCCGTCACCGGTTTCCCATGTCGCGATCGCGTTCATGTCGCGGTGCCTATGCTTCATGTCGTCGGTCGATGCCGAGGGTTGCGATGAGGTCTTCGTGGAGTTGGAACCAGACCCGGTGGCAGGAGTCCACGTCGGTCTTGTCGATCCAGTCAAGTTCCCCGCTCTTGGCCCTGCGTAACGCCGACTCGTACCGCGCGACGTAGCCGTCGAACCTTGCGAGAACGGCAGATAGATTCTCGATCAAAGGAGCAAGTTCTCTGCCGAGGGACGTGAGTTCTTCGAGAACCCGCCCATCCCATGCGCGATCGAAATGATCATTGGGAGCGAACCGATCCGCTTCGGTCGGCTTGATCTGCCAGTCAGTGACGGCTCGCAACAAACGAGCGTTGAGTGGGAGGAAGACGCGATAAACGGCTGCCACTACGTCGTCGGGGTCGGCACTCACGCGCTCTGCCATGAGTTGGCGCTCGTTCTCCGCTTTGCCTGAGTCTGTGAGCGACCAGCCGTCGAGATCGGCGAACGCGACGTGCTGCACCCATCCAGCATGTTCCGCGACGCTCAACAGGCGCAGCGCGTCGGCGTGACTCGTTCCTGCACGCTCGGCGACCGTCTCGCTGTCGGCGAACCCCACGAGGCGCACGGCGTGCAGCACGAGGAGTTCCGCTGCGGACTGATGGGTCATACTCGCTTGTCCTGCCTGGCACTGAGACGGTTGACGTACTGCTGGCAGGCCTGTGGGGAGCGGAACCCCATCGCCTCGGCGATCTGCGCCCACGTCAGCCCCTCGTTGCGAGCTGCGAAGAGCAGACCGACCTCCACGCCCTCGACCTCTGCGCGAGCGGCCGGGAGCAACGAGAGCACTCCCAGGAGTTCATCCGGAGTCAGCTCGGATGAGCGCCACAGTGCGTACTGCGTCAGTTCGACTGCTGAGGGCGGCGTCGGTTCAGGTCGCCACGGCCGCGGCTCCAACTGGTCTGCACCTTTGTCGAGAAGCATGCCTTGGGCGTTGCGCTCACGCTCGGCCTGCGCATGGTCGGAAGTACCGGGGCCTTCGAGGTCGTGCTTGCGTTCCATACCACCCATCCTGCTACGATCAACATAATGTTGTCAATGTTTCGTTGATTGGTGGTGTGATGCTGACGACGCTCTCTGAGGCGACCCGGACGGACGCTGGCGGGAAAGCGGCGACGCTCGGTGCGCTGCTGCGCGCGGGGCTGCCGGTACCCGATGGGTTCGTCCTGCCGAGCGGCATCCAGCAGACAGGCACCGAGGTCGAGTGCGCGTTGCGCGATGCGGTTGCTCGTGGACTGGAGCGGATGGGCGACCCGGTGGTGGCCGTGAGGTCGTCGGCGACGAACGAGGACAGTGCAGAGGCGTCGGCCGCGGGCCAGTACGAGAGCGTCATCGGTGTGCGCGGCGCAGAGGATGTGTGTCAGGCGATCGCGACCTGCTGGGCTTCGGCCCGCGCCACGCGAGTGGGCGACTACTGGGCTCGCTCGGGTGACGGGTCGCCGCAGGCTTCGGGCATGTCAGTGCTCGTGCAGCCGGTCATCGAGGCCGATGTCTCGGGGGTTATGTTCACCCCTCAGCGCGCCGGTGGGCCGACGCGGATCGAAGCGTGCTGGGGACTGGGTCTGCCAGTCGTGGGCGGTACGGTCGGCCCCGACGCCTACGAGGTCGCCCCGGACGGGATCGTCGGCTTCTCGGCGGGAAGCAAGCAGACCCGCGTCGACCTGGATCACGAGCGCGGCGGTGTCGTGACCAGTGCCGTCACTCCGGGCAAGCAATCTGCACGCACGCTCGACGATACCGCGGTCACGGCGCTGGCCGACCTGGGAGGTCGGATCGCGGCTGCGCTTGGCGGGCCACAAGACGTCGAATGGGCGGTTGCTGACGGCACTGTCTGGATTCTTCAAGCACGTCCGATCACCGCTGCGCTTCCGGCCCGCAATGTTCGTGATTTGTCCGATCAGGCCGGGGTGCTGAGCGGTACTCCCGGTTCTCACGGAACCGTCACCGCGGCGGCTCGGGTGGTGCTCGGCCCATCGGATTTCTCGACTGTCCGTGCCGGTGACATCGTGGTCTGCCCGTACACCGATCCCGCCTGGACGCCGCTGTTCACCGTCGCTGCCGGGGTCGTCACCGAGACCGGCGGCGCGCTCTCGCACGCCGCGATCATCGCCCGCGAGTACGGCATCCCTGCCGTACTCGGCATCGACGGCGCCACTACCCATATCGAGAACGGTGACCGAATCACACTCGACGGAGCAGCCGGAACTGTGACCGTTCTTTGACCCCAACCCCTACCCCCGACTGAAAGGAGAGCGGGAGCATCGTCATGATCCTCCCGACCCGCTCATGGCAACCAGGTATCTCTACATTGCCCGGCACGGTGACGCCGACGCGTTCGGCAACCTCACCGACACCGGGCGCGAACAAGCCCGCCTGCTCGGTCAGCGATTGGCGCATCTTCCTATCGACGCCGTGTACCACTCGCCTTTGCCGCGAGCTGCCGATAGCGCCCAGCAACTCAACATCTTCCTCACCGGTACTGCGCCCGTCAGCGAAGCACCCGAGTTGATCGACCACGTGCCTTACGTGCCCACGCCAGAGGAGACTCCACCGTCATGGGTGCCGTTCTTCGACGGCTACGACACCGACGAGGCCGAGGCCGGGCACAAGATCGCGCAGAGCCTCACCGCGAGGTTCGCCACCCCTCCCGAGGGCGACGACGATACGCATGAAGTGCTCATCACCCATGCCTACCCAATCGCGTGGCTCATCCGTCATGCCCTGGACGCACCCGCGGTGCGATGGCTCGGCCTCAGCAGCGCCAACGCCGCCCTGACCGTGATCGAGAACCGGCCCGCACTGCCGCCGAGCATCACCATGTTCAACGACATGAGCCACCTTCGCCCCGAACTGCAATGGACGGGTTTCCCCACAGCATTGCGCCCCTGAACGCGGCGAGAAAGACAAAGGAGATTCGAGTGAGTGACTACGTGATCGAGGCCGAGGGACTGGTGAAACGGTACGGCAAGCACACTGCGCTGGACGGCGTAGATCTGCGTGCCCGCCCTGGAACCGTGCTCGGCGTCCTCGGCCCGAACGGGGCCGGGAAAACAACCGCGATCCGCATCCTGGCGACCCTGACCGGCCTCGATGCCGGAACCGCAAGAGTCGGCGGCATGGACGTAACCCGCGACGCGGCCAAGGTGCGACGGATCATCGGCTTGACCGGCCAGTACGCGACGCTGGACGAAGAACTCACCGGTGTAGGCAACCTAATCCTGATCGGACGCCTGCTCGATCTGCGCAAACCCGAGGCCGCCCGCCGAGCAGACGCGCTATTGGAGCGTTTCGGCCTGACCGAAGCCGCGAAGAAGCCCGTAGCCACCTACTCCGGCGGAATGCGCCGACGGCTCGATCTGGCGGCAAGCCTGGTCGGTAATCCTCGCATCGTGTTCCTCGATGAACCCTCGGTCGGGCTCGATCCTGGCAAACGCGAAGAACTGTGGCGGATCATCCGCGAACTCACCACAGATGGCGTCAGCGTTCTCCTGACGACGCAGTACCTCGAAGAAGCCGACGCGCTGGCCGACGAGATCAGCGTGATCGACCACGGGCGCGTGATCGCTCATGGCACCCCACCCGAACTCAAGCAGATCGTCGGCGGGCAGGCCATCGCCACCCGCCCTAAGAATCCCGCCGACGCGGAGAAAGCCGCTGCCATCCTCGCCGCCGTCTCCGGCCACCCGGTCGAGCACGCCGCCCAACACGAGCTAATCGCGCCAGTGGACAGTGACCGGGCGATGTTCGACATCGCCCGCCGCTTCGAAGAGGAGAGCATCGAGGTTGCCGAGTTCGCGTTACGACTCCCCAGCCTCGACGAAGTGTTCTTCACCCTGACCGGCGCACCCGCCGCCAGCGGCAAGACCGACGAGGCCGAAAGGAGCCACGCATGAGCACCATCACCATCACCGACACCAGCGCCGAGCGACGCCCCGCAGGGCTACTTCGGCACAGCCTGATCCTGGCCCGCCGCAGCCTGGCCAAGTCTGCCAGGAACCCCGGAGGTCTCGTCAACGGAGTCGTCACACCGGCGATCTTCCTGTTGCTGTTCGTCTACCTTTTCGGCGGCTCGGTCGCAGGCTCCACCGACGACTATCTGCTCTACCTGTTCCCCGGAATCGTGGTCATGGGCGCAGGACTCTCCGGGATGCTCTCCAGCGGGCTGAGCATCAACATCGACATGAAGAAAGGCGTTTTCGACCGATTCCGCAGCCTGCCCATCGGACGATCAGCACCACTGCTCGGGTCGATCATGGCCGACATGGTGCGCTACGTCATCGTCATCGCGTTGCTGTTCGGTATCGGCTACCTCATGGGCTTCCGCGTCCAGACCGACGCCGGTTCAGCCCTGACAGCAGTCGCGCTCGTGCTCGCGTTCGGGTTCTGCCTGAGCTGGGTGACCGTGTTCCTCGGCGTGCTGGTCAAAGACGAGGGCGCAGTCATGGCGTTCGCGTTCATCGTCTTCATACCGCTCATGCTCGGCTCCAGTCTCGCGGCCCCCATCGACACGCTCCCCGAATGGCTCCAAGCCTGGGCGAACGTCAACCCCGTTACCCACGCAATGGACGCCGCCCGAGCACTACTGGCCGGAGCACCGACAGGCAACTCGATCATGCAGACCATCATTTGGTCGGCTGGAATCTTGATCGTATTCTGCCCCTTGGCCATCGCTGCCTACAACCGTAAACGCTGATATTCGCGCGTCACCTCACCCTGCTGCGCAGCGCCTCGCACCCCGCCGCCCCGCCAACAGCCATCCGGCCGACCGATCACGTCAGAATCGTCACCCCTCTTCAACTGCTTGATGCACGGATGCCACCGTTGGTGGGGCGTGCGCACCTCCCTCATGAGACGACTCATGAGGGAGGCCCAGATGAAAGGCGGCGTGCTCCTGTTCCGCGGCAACGGTGCCGCCGCCCGCCGCTACGTCGAGGCCGACCGCTCGCGGGCTGACGAGTACTACCTCGGCGCAGACAACGCGGTAGCCGAGTACGCCGTGCTCGACCGCGCGGGCGAGGTCACTGCCGCCCGGTCGCTGTCGGCGGACGAGTACGAGGCATGGGTGGACTGGGTCAACCCGGTCACGGGCGAGCAGATGGGCACCCCGCGCAAGCCGGGCGAGGGCAGCAAGGGGTCGCCGTTGTTCGCGGAGATGACGATCAACGCCCCCAAGTCGCTGTCGGTCGCCGCCGCCCTCTACCCCGAAGTCTCGGCGGCGCTGGACGCCGCGCAGCAGGACGCCCTGGCCGAGATTCGCCGTTGGTTGGGTCAGCACTCGGTGACGAGGGCGGGGCCGAGGGATGCGCGGGAGGTCGTGCCCATCGAGCAGATGCAGGTGGTCGGCATCTCGCATAAGACCTCGCGTGCGGGTGATCCGCACCGGCATATCCATATGCAGATCGGCACGCGCATCTGGGCGGCCGGGAAGTGGCGAGCCTTGGACACCGCTGCACTGTTCAAGCAGCAAGGCGCGATACGAGCCCTCGGCACGGCGGTGATCGCCGCACACCCGCAGCTCGCCCAGACGCTCGCGGAGCACGGCCTGACCCTCGACCCCGTATCGGGTGAGGTGACGGAGTTGCAGCCGTTCAACGGCGTCATGTCGAAGCGGTCAGCACAGATCAAGAAGAACCTTGACCGACTCGAAGCCGAATGGGAAGCCGCGCATCCCGGCGAAGAACTCGGCCCGGTGATGACGGCCAGGTTGCAGGGCATCGCGTGGGCGCACCAGAGGCCCGGCAAGAAGCCCGCCGACCTGAAGAACGAGCAGTGGTGGCGGCAGGAACTCACCGATGCCGGCTACGACCCCGAGCACCTTGAACGCAGGGCCGTGCAACCCTCGGCATCGCTGGATGACCTCGCCGTGCAGGAGGTCGCCAGTCGTGCGCTTGACCGTTGCGCCGCCAGTGCATCGGCGTGGACGCGACACACCGTGCAGGAGCACGTCACCCGCATCACCACCGAGGCGGGCGTGCAGGCGGCACCGGCACAGTTGCGAGAGTTCATCGCGGTTGCGACCGATCTTGCGACCGACGATTGCTTCTCGATCCTGCCACCAGGCTCGGCGATGCCGGAGCATGTCGCTCACCTGACGAGCGTGGGCGTGGTCGCCGCCGAGACCGCGCTACGCGACCAACTCACCGCCAGCACCCCAGAGCAAGAGCCGCAACCCGCTGACGTGACCGAAGCCGCGCACGCGGCGGGGTTGGATGCCGGGCAGACGGCAGCGGCGGCTGCCGTCGCCTCGACCGATCCGCTCGTGATCGTCGAGGGAGCAGCAGGCAGCGGGAAGACCACCATGCTCCGCACCGCCATTGAGGTCGCCGCCGAACAGGGCAGGGCCTCGTGGGTGGTTGCGCCGACGAAACGGGCGGCACAGATCGCCCACGACGAACTCGAAGTGCCCGCGACCTCGGTTGCGGCGCTGGTGTACGCGCACGGGTGGCGATGGAACGACGATGGCGTTTGGACTCGCCTGAACCCCGGCGACACTGACCCGATGACCGGCGGCGTCTACACCGGCCCGCCGCGAGAGGCCCGCCTGTCGCGGGGTGAGCGGGTGGTTGTGGACGAGGCTGGGATGCTCGACCAAGACACCGCCCATGCGCTGCTGACCGTCACTGCCGAGGCCGGTGCGACGGTCGCGCTGGTCGGCGACCGGGCGCAGTTGCCCGCAGTCGGCAGGGGCGGCGTGCTCGACATGGCCGCGCAGATCAGGGGCCGCACCTACGACATGAGCGAACTCCACAGGTTCACCGATCCCGAGTACGCGGCCCTCACCTTGGCGATGCGCGACCGGGCGAACCCTGGCGAGGTGTTCGACCGGCTCGCCGCCATGAACCTCGTGACCCTGCATGCCGACAATGAGCAGGCTCACGAGCACATCACCGAGACCGCCCGCCAGGGTGAGGCGATCACGGTGGCGACCAACGACGAGGCCGCCGCCCTGAACGAGCGCATCCGCGCCGGGAGGGTCGAGGCGGGCGAGGTCAACGACACCGTGACGGCTACCGGCAGCGACGGGCTGAGCATCGGAGCCGGTGACCTCATCCAGACGCGCAAGAACGACAGCGAGGTGGGGGTGGCGAACCGGCAGCAGTGGATCGTCCAGCACGTCGAGAACGACGGCACCGTCTATGCCCGTGAGGTCGGCAGCGGGCGCAAGAACCCCCGCACCGTCGAACTCCCGGCGGAGTATGTGGGAGAGCACGCGCACCTGTCCTACGCCGCGACTGCCTACGGCGTCCAAGGCGCAACCGTGGGCGGCTCTCACACGACGCTCAGCGAGGCGACGAGCGCGGCAGGCGTCTACGTCGGCATGACCCGAGGCCGCGAGACGAACCGGCTCCACGTTGTGGCCGAGGACATCGCGGATGCGCGGGCGCAGTTCATCGAAGCGATGGAACGCGACCCGGCAGACCGGGGCCTCGACCACGCCACCGCCCAAGCCGCCGAAGCCGTGCGCGGCCTCATCGCAGACGGCCCCGTGCAACTGGTCACCGAAGAACTCGCCCGCCTCGACCACGAGACCGAGCGTGCAGAACGGGCGGCGGAACGGTGGGAGCAGATCGCCGCGAGGTTCGACGCCCAACGCGCTACCCACCAGGCCGAGGACGACGAGAGCGCCGCTGTGCTCTGCAAGGCCGAGGACGCCGCCGAGCAGGTGCGTGCCGAGGTCACCGGGCCGCTAACCGTGCAGGCGAAGACTGATGGTGCCAACTACCTCGATGCCGTCGCAGACGAGGCCACCGCCAGTGGTCGCCTCGCCACGGTGGGCAGGTTCGGCAAGCGCAAGGCCCGCACCGAGCACCAGGCCGCGACCGAACGCACCCAGACGCTGCGCGGCCACGTCAGCGGCGAGTGGGGCACCACACCGGCGAACCCTGATCGTCTCCCCGAGTGGGCGGGCAAGGTCGCTGCGAACCGCGCCGAGAGTGACCCCCGCGTGACCGACGCCGTGGAGACTGTCGAAGCCGTCACCGCTGACCGGGATGCGATGCGGAAGCGGCACCGGCAGGAGCGCACGGCGTTGCTCGTCAGCGAGTACGGGGCCGAGCACGCCCAGGCCGCGCGGTACGGGATGCGCCGCACCACCAACCCCGAGCGTCAAGCGCACGACGCCAAGAACCGGGCCGCGCTGCTGCGCTCAGAGGCCGATGAACTCCGCGCCCTCCCCATCAACGACGCCGCTCGTCTGATCGAGGCTAAGCACGCCGAACAAGAGCAAGCGCGGGAACGTACGGCACAGCGCGAACCGCAACTCCACGACCCGTTCCAGCGCGCCCCCCGCCGCACCGACCCGACCCGACCCGGGCCAGCACGCGGCCTCTGAACAGAGGTCAGAGCGGCTTGCGCCAGATCAGCGCGTACCGCCACAGCAGCAGTTGCTTCCACTGCACCCCCGGCAGCACTCGCTCAGCCGTTCGCCGGACGGTCACGTAATCATGCGGTGGCGGCCAGACCGTCGGTGCCGTGTGCTCCCAGAACTCGTACTTCCGCGCCATCCACCGATGCTGCACCGCCCCGGCCAGGTGCAGCAGCATGTCCTTGGGGCGGCTCGTCCGTGCCACTCCAACCACTGCGAGCACACCACCAGGCGAGGTCAGGTCAGCCAGCCGCGATAGCGCCGCATCCAAGTCAGGCAGGTGATGCAGCGTCGCGACAGAAGCAACGACATCGAATGTCCGGTCGAACTCGTATGTCATCGCGTCGCCACGCACCCAGGTGACCTCGTCACTATGCTGTCGTGCCTCTTCCAGCCCCGCCGAATCGAGGTCGATGCCCGTCACCTCTGGCACTGCCCCTCGCAGTTCTACCGAGAGCAGCCCGTTGCCGCACCCCACATCCAGCGCAGACCGGGCACCGGCGGGCACAGCGTCGAGAATCAGCCAGTGATAGTGGATGTTGTGGTTCCACCGCCTCGCTGAACTCTCCATCCCTCCACGCTACGATGTCCGGCTGACAGCCACCCCGCACGACCCGCACGATCACCGTTTCGCGAGCACGACCGACACGATAGACTAGGAAACGCACAAAACCGCAGATCAGGATGCAACTACTTTTGCGCCCCTACAGCGTGCCGACGTCACTCTGTATGAGAAGGAGAACCATCCCGCTGCGCACCAGACTGGCCACAATTCTGGAGTCGTTCATGCCGGTCTTTATTACGAGCCCGGAAGTCTCAAGGCTCGGCTCTGCCGGCGAGGTGTCTCTCTGCTGCGCGACTTCGCCCATGAACACAACGTCGCCTTCGAAGAATGCGGAAAGGTCGTCGTCGCGACCAATGACGTCGAAGTAAAGCGCCTGGGCGGAATCCACGATCGGGCGCGGGCGAACGGAGTCCCTGACGTTGAACTGCTCAATCGATACGGTCTGGCCCAGGTAGAACCGAACGCTCAAGGTGTGGCAGCGCTGCACTCACCTCACACGGGCATCATCGACTACCGAGGTTTGACCGAGGCTCTCGTCGCCGACTTCCGTAAAAGCGGTGGCCGAGTTCGGTTCTCCACGGCAGTGAAGAAAGTCGAGCAGCGAAATGGTGTCGCGGACAATACCGCGATCGTCCATGCGAACGTCGACTCACAGGAGTATGACCAGGTCATCGCTTGTGCTGGACTGCAAGCGGACCGACTGGCCGCACGTTCGGGCGAGGACAGGAATCCGTCCGTGGTGCCATTCTTCGGCCAGTACTTCATCCTCGAGCCGCGTTTCAATGATGTCGTCAACGGCCTCATCTACCCGGTCCCCGACCCGAAGTACCCATTCCTCGGCGTTCACGTGACCCGCCGCATCGACGGCGGTCTGATGATCGGGCCCAACGCTTTTCTCTCATTTTCCAGAGAAGGCTACAAGGGACTCGGCCTCAATGTGCCCGACTCCCTCGCAGTAGCGACGGATCCGGGTTTCTGGAGATTCGCTGCCGGCAACATGGCCACGGCCGCCCGCGAGATCGCAGGTGTGCTTTCGATTGAGAAGTTCGTCGCCGAGGCGGCCCGCTACGTTCCAGCACTCGACGGAGCCGACGGTCACCGAGCCACCCGTGGAATTCGAGCTCAGGCGATGAACCGGGACGGAACCCTGGTCGATGACTTCGTCATTGATCGTGCGGGAGCCACCATGTTCGTCCGGAATGCACCCTCGCCCGGGGCCACCACGGCGCTGGCGATTGCCGAACATCTCATCGACACTGCTGCTCTTTCCTGACGCGGTTGTCGGGAGAGAGTGGTGCCCGAACATTGAGACGCCCCACCTGCTGGGTGAGCAGATGGGGCTGAGAGCCTAGCCAGTTCAAACTACCGGCCTATTGTGGTGTACGAGTCTCTGCACTGATGAACCATGCTTGCTGCTCGAGTTGCGCCATGTACTCGTGGAAGAGGTCCGCTGTCGTCGGGTCGGTCGAGTCGACCTCATCGTGACAATTTCTCATCGTTGCGACCGTCGTCTCAACGGTCTTAACCATGTGGTCGATGGCGTCATGAGTGGTGATCTCACCCTCGGGGAATTGGGGCAGACGCGTCTGCTCGGCTACGACAGCCGGCCGACCGTCAGGCGAAGCGTGGAGAGCACGCATTCTCTCGGCCATGGTGTCGCTCCCGGCACGGGCGATGCTCACCACCTCGTCGAGATTGAGATGGAGATCGCGGAAGTTCGGGCCGACGATATTCCAGTGCGCTTGTTTGGCGGTAAGGCTCAGGGCGATGAAATCGACCAGCACACTCTGCAGATTCTTTGTCAGATCAGCGGGAGCGACGAAACCCTGTTCAGCGTTTTCTCTCTGCGTCTTCTCTGATCCGTGGGGTTCGGGAACATTGACTGTTTTTGCCATGAACTTGCTCCAATCTCTCCGGATCCCGGAGTAGATGACCACCATAACGCTCTAAGTGGACATCCGTAAGCCCTCCTAGACCACCCCTGAACCCCCTGGACGGATCAGGGGTGAAAGGAGCGACCATTAAGTAGGAGGGCAGGTTGCTCTCGCTTTCCGCGACATGTCAGGAGGCGGCAGATGCAGTCAGGAATCTGGGACCACCGCGGGCGACGGGCAGAGACATTTTCGAAACCCCTTCGTCACATCGGATAAAGACTTTCTGCACGAACATTGCCGCGGTACGGTGTGCTCGTTTTCCGAACGAAGCGGCGTTTCGACGTCGACTCACCGTGTTCAGGGGGCCGTTCACAGTTGTGCGTATGCGCACATAATGGGAGGTACCCAGTGAAGGACAAGATGAGACTCACAAGCCTGATACTCGGCGGCTGCATGCTGGACAGAACAAAGAAGTTGGGGTTAGCGCTGACAATTGCTTCTCCCGTAGCTGGGTCAACGGCGGTGAGCAACCGTGACAAGCTGGCTGGCGGTCTCAGAGGGCCTGCGGATTCGTCTCCTGAACTCAACAGCCTCCAAGAGAAGATC
Source organism: Brevibacterium sp. FME17 (assembly GCF_014897515.1). Classification (NCBI taxonomy): domain Bacteria; kingdom Bacillati; phylum Actinomycetota; class Actinomycetes; order Micrococcales; family Brevibacteriaceae; genus Brevibacterium; species Brevibacterium sp. FME17. The sequence goes on along the minus strand of NZ_JABUYD010000029.1, from coordinate 3,467 downwards.
ACTGGCCGCCTGACTCCGGCAGAAATATAGCCAAAGCGATGGCGGCTGAAGTTGTTGACCAGTTGAGCAGCAAGCTCCAGGGTCACACTGACAAGATGAAGTCGACCCTCGACGACGCGGCAGAAGACTTGGATCCCGGTTCGGAAGAACCCGAGGAGGCCGACGGGGGAAAGCGCCGATGCATGCTTGTACCGATGTTATGTGGGTGACGCACCTCACGTGCGCATCCTGCTGCCCCGAAATAGACACCGGGAAAAGCGAATTCAAGATGTGCGCAAGATCACGAAGCGGAGTTGCTGCTCTTACCAGTTTCACCTAGCATTTTACTATAAGGAAATATACTTCCACATTGTGGAAGTATTGAAACCGATCCAACGCCTGCAGGCGACCATCCGGGCACGAGGCTCGAGGTTCTACCTCAGGAAAATACTCAACGGAGAGATAAATGTCGGTATCACAGCAATCACCCCAGAATCGAGGCGCACAGGAGCGCCAGCCGGACACGACCCGCCCAGAGGACGAGAAACTCCCAGTCGGCACCTCGTTCGCATACGGCCTTCAGCACATTTTGACCATGTACGGCGGCATCATCGCCGTCCCCCTCATCATCGGCAGGGCCGCCGGCCTCGACGGCAGCGGAATCAGCGTGCTCATCGCATCATGTCTCTTTATGGGCGGACTGGCCACCATCCTGCAGTCATTGGGCGTCCCCTTCTTCGGCTCGAAGCTGCCGCTGGTCCAAGGCGTGTCCTTCGCCGGCGTCGCCACCATGACGTCGATCCTCGCCGGAGGTGATGGACTCCCGGAAGTCTTCGGTGCCGTCCTCGTCTCCTCGGTCATCGGCCTCCTCGTCGCACCAGCCTTCGCCCTCATCGTGAAATTCTTCCCACCAGTCGTCACGGGTACGGTCATCACGACGATCGGACTGTCCCTCATGCCGGTCGCCGCCGGATGGGCGATGGGCGGAAACGCCGATGCAGCCGACTATGGCAGTGTCCGCAATATCCTTATTGCCGTCGGCACCCTCGCCATCGTCCTCGTCCTCAGCCGAATCCCAGTGGCAGCGATCTCCCGTCTTTCGATCCTCTTGGCGATCGTCCTGGGAACAATCATCTGTGCCATCTTCGGCTGGGTGGACTTCTCGAACGTCCTCGACAACGGCTTCTTCGCGTTCCCACAGCCCTTCGCCTTCGGTCTGCCCACCTTCTCTGTGCCAGCGATCGTCTCGATGTTCATCGTCACCATCGTCATCTTCGCAGAGACCACCGCAGACATCATTGCCGTAGGCGAGATCGTCGACTCCAAGGTCGATTCCAAGCGGATCGCCTCCGGCCTGCGCGCGGACATGCTCTCATCGGCAGTGTCACCGATCTTCAACTCCTTCACCCAGTCAGCCTTCGCCCAGAACGTCGGGCTCGTAGCGATCACCGGAGTCAAATCCCGGTACGTCGTCACCGCCGGTGGCGCCATCCTCGTCGCACTTGGGCTGCTGCCCGTCATGGGTGGAGTCGTCGCCGCGATTCCCTCCCCTGTTCTCGGCGGTGCGGGCATCGTCCTCTTCGGCACCGTCGCAGCCTCGGGCATCCGCACCCTGTCCAAGGTCGAATATGAGGGCAACCTCAACATGATCCTCGTCGCAGTGGCCCTGGCATTCGGCATCATCCCGATCGTCGAACCAGACTTCTACAATGACTTCCCATCATGGGTCGGCATTATCCTCCACTCGGGAATCTCCTCGGCCACACTCATGGCTGTGCTGCTCAACCTGGTCTTCAATCACATCGGTGTCAAGGGCAAGGACCGCACCGATCGCTCGGTGTTCGTCGCGGGCACCGGTCGAGTCATCCGCAAGGACGAGCTTGAGCGCCTTATCAACCATGAAGCGCTTCTTGCCGAGGGCGACACCGTTAAGGACGGGAAGATCGTCGACTGCAACGGTGAGGAGGTCCCCGTCGTCACAGAGCATCAGCACGAGAAGGTCGTGGAGGCGATCAGCAACGGAGACGCGCAAACCCATGAAGACGTCCAACGTGTGATCCGCGAGACCGAGGTCGAGACCGAGGCTAAGGCCGGGGCTGAGGCTGACACCGGATCGCTGACCCGGAAACACATGGATTGAGCCGCTGGCAGAGGGTACATACTCCCGCTTCACCGGCAGCTCTCAGCTCTGACAGACGCTTCGTTGTCATTCGCGCTGGCCCGGCAGTTCTCTGAAGCACGGAGGAATTCCCGGGTATGTCCGCTGAGTATGGGCCAGGCTGCGCCTGGCCCATACTGTGTCAGAGAATGTGGCTTTCCCAACATATCCGTGGGTCAACCACCGCCCAGGCGGGCGGGGTTGTGACCTCCGAGGTTGAGTCAGCGCCAACGGGATCAATGCCTCCGGCGCCGGGAACCCGAGACGCCACCCGAGTCAGCAATCGGACCTTCGTATTCAATGACTTGATCCGACCATTCAATACCCCGTTCCAGGTCGCAGCGAGAATCCAACCCTTGCGCCATGCCCCTCAAGTTACACGCGGGTTGGTGACCGAGCTCGGGTGCGAGTCAATAATCTCGCTGCGGCATTCGGGTCTTCTTCAGTCTTCCCACTCTGTGCAGGCCATCGTTCCGTTCAACACCGCGGTTCCCACCTTGGTCTCGTCGAATGACACGCTTTTGTCTCCATAGTCGATGCCATTCGGTCCGTTCGTCTTGTACGGCCGACCGTGCCCGGTCTTGACCATCACGAACTTCGTCTTTTCGGCTTTGACCAGTGGGAGCTCATCGTTCGTCTTGCCGATTATGTGGTCGATATTGCCCGGACTCCCGGAGCAGTACACATCTGTCGGTTCAATAGTGACTTCGTCAGAATCGGTGCTCAGCGTCAGTTTCGACTTTTTTGGATCTTTTGAGGTCTCGGAGTCCGACGATGACTCGGCCGGGCTCTCTGTCTGTTCTGTCTCCGAAGTCGCGGACTCCTCTGTCGGGACCGGACTCTGAGTCTGTGAGGCCTCGGCTTCGGAGGTGGACTGATCGGTGTCGTCGTTCGAGGAGCCGGCGCATCCGCTCAGGGCGAGGAGGCCGATGACTGCAATGGTAGACATAGATTTCAAATGCATACTTTATAGTGTCGATCTACGGTTGCAGGGCGATGACTAAATGCGGGTCCAGTCGACGTGGCGTTGAGCACACCTCACGGTCCTTTGCCACTGAGAACGGTACTTGCGCTCAACGGTCTTCGCAGATGGATTTTCGTACTGACGGCTCTGAGCGCCAATTCACCTGTATGGCACGGCTCCGACAGCGGTTTCGCAGGCTGGCGCTCGATACAGTATCGCCGATGAATTGTCTGCGGCCTTCCTCCCCACTTTCAGAACGCCGGCGATCAATTGGCATCCCGCGATACGTAGTCTGCTGAGCCCAAAGAAGTCTAGGGCGTGTCTCCTTTATTGACGATTCCAGGACTGACACGGTGGGTTGGTGAC
>NZ_JABUYD010000028.1:0-44270 GCF_014897515.1 Brevibacterium sp. FME17 | reverse complement strand
AGCGCAGTACCGGGACTTCCTTCTTCAAGCCGCTTGACATCTATAGGAGCATCACAGCACCCCCGAGCTCAGTTCAGGTGTCATCGCATTTCGCAATGGATTCTGGAATCACGAACCATTCAAGCTGGTGTGAGTCTTAAGCAGATTCCTCTTCAGCATCACTGGTGGCGTCACTGTCGGCACCAAGCAGGTCCAGCTCGCGCGGCAGAGTCCGCATCTGCAGGAGCGGGGATGCGATCACAGGGATCGACGCGGCAAGCGAACACGCTGCGAGGATCCACATCGTCGTGGACACGCCAAGGCTGTCGCCGAGGAAACCGGCGAGTAGTGAACCCAGCGGCATCGGCCCCCAGACGAGGAAACGAATTGAGGCGTTCATGCGTCCCAGCAGCGGCTTCGGGCACAAGCGCTGGCGGAAGCTGACCTGGGCGATGTTGTAGACGACGACCGCCCAGCCGGTGACAAGACTGGCCACGAGCATCGTCGGGAAGGTCGGCAGAACCGTGGCCAGGGGCATCCCGAAGAAGCTCAACCCACCGAGCATTGCGGACACCGAGATGCTCGTTCCTTCACCGAGTCGTGTCTGCACCCTGGCGGCACTGAGAGCACCGAGGATTCCCCCGATCGCGCTGGCCGACATGATGATGCCCAGCTGAACCTGGCTCAGTCCCAAAGTCGTCAACACGAACAGCACCAGGAGAGCGAAGATGCCTGATGCTGCGAAGTTCGTGAGGCCGGTGCACGCGGTGATCCGCAGCAGCAGGTTGTGGCCGAGGACGAAGCCCAATCCCTCACGGATCTCGGAGATGAAGCCGTTGCGGGTCTCTGGTTCCGGCGGTGTTTCGCGGTGGCGGATTCTGCTGACGAAAAGACTCGACAGGCCCATACAGACACTGGTCAGGCCCACTGTCAGTGGGGCTCCGATGGCTGTGACGAGGCCTGAGGCCAAAGTCGGCCCGACGACTCCTGCCGTCTGCTGACTGGCCTGGAGCTTGCCATTGCCGTCCCCGATGGATCCGCCGTCGACGAGTTCGGGCAGATACGACTGATTAGCGATATCGAAGAAGACGGTGACGATCCCGACTCCTGCGGCCACAATGTAGAGCTGGGGCATGCTCAGTGCGTCGAGCGCCCAGGCCAGCGGGATCGTCAACAGGATGCCAGCACGCACGATGTCGCCGGAGACGATGACGATCTTCTTCGGCAGTCGATCGATCCAAGCGCCCGCCGGCAAACTGATGAGGAGGAAGGCAGCCGATTCCAGTGTCGCCAGAAGCCCCATCTGGAAGGCATCGGCGTCTAAGAGACTGACGGCGATAAGGGGGAGTGCGAAGAAGACGAGCTGCGAACCGAACACTGAGACCGTGTCGCCCGCCCACAGTTTCATGAAGTCGCGGTGGTTCCACAAGGGTGAGCGTCCTGGCGGTGCGGGGTGGGCTGTAACCATGGCTCGTCCTTGAGTCGGGGTATCGGTGAACTGACGACGGAGATTAGATCGGGAGTGATTGAGATCTCTCAATTGCAGTCTGACAGGAGTGATTGAGTTAAGTCAATCACTGTGGTGTGACCAATTGACTTCTCCCGATCACTCGTTAGCGTTGAGGTATGAATGCTGAGCGCGCCGAGAACACGGCGCGGACCGTCGCGCGAGCCGTCGAACGCCGTGATGCCACCGATTCCGAGGCGAAGGCTCTGGCCTCGAGTCTTCGCATACGCATCCTGCGGCTGTGCCTCGACGAGGCACTGAGTAATCGTGAGATCGCCGAGGCGACCGACCTCAACCCAGCGACATCGCTGCACCATGTGCGGATGCTCGCCGACACGGGTTTCCTTGAGGCGCAGGAGCCGAGACGAGGTCGCCGAGGTGCCCGGGAGATCCCGTACCTTGCAACGGGCAAGAGTTGGTTCCTCAACACCGGTGACATGACAAATGAGATGCTCGATGCCTTCACCGCCGAATTCACGGCGGCTCCCTACGCGGAGCGCACGATGGGACGGATGGCGGCGATGCTCACCGAGGATGAGGTTGAGGAGTTCCGCGCCCGCATCGACGCCCTCTTCGAAGAGTTCCGCTCCCGCCGCAAGAAACCGGACGCCACACAGTGGGGACTGTTCATCGCCATGCACCCGAGCAGCTATACACCCGAGTGACCATGAGCGATAGCTATCATGACGCGCGCTGCGCGCCGGGGAAGGCTGGACTGAGGACACGACGTATTCCACCGCCTCGGCCGTGAGCTCGTCTTCATTGCACGTAGGGTCTGACGTGGATATTCGCCAGTTTCCACCCCTCTTATGGCGCGCCGAACCCTGCGGATTTACTGGGCAGGAGCGCATAATCGCCCTAAGATAAGAAGCATGGCGACCAGAACGACTTCCCCCGCTTCTGGTAAAGGAAAAGGCACAGCGCGCAAAGCTGCTGGTCGGACCGGGCAAGCGGGGACAAAGGAAGACCCCGGGACAAACGTTGTCACCGGTGCGTGGAGGGGAGTGGCCCACATGGCCGGAAACCGTGCGCGAAAGATCCTCAGCGACGAACCGAGTGACCAGTCACCGACGAAGAGAGACGGCACAGCCTTCTTCCTCATCGGTCTCTCAATCATCATCGCGGCCTTCGAATGGTGGAACATCCCCGGCGCGATCAGCGACGTCGTCCGCAATATCGTCGAGGGCACCTTCGGCAGAGTGGCACTGGCGCTGCCAGTGATCTTCACCTGCTACGCGATTCGACTGTTCCTGCGCGGAGACGATAACCGGGGCAATAACAGGATCCTCATCGGAATCATCCTCCTGCTCCTCTCTTCCTCGGGTCTGGCCCATATTGCCGCAGGCAATCCGACGTTCACCAACTCCCCAGAAGCCATGGCCAACGGGGGAGGGGCGCTCGGCTTCGTCATCTCCTCACCACTGGTCACCGCCACCACCAGTTATGTGGCGGTCCCTCTGCTCATCCTGCTCGGGCTCTTCTCCCTGCTGGTCATCACCGCGACACCGGTGCGTTCGATTCCCAAACGCCTCATGGATCTCTACCTGCGTCTGACTGGGGGAGCGCGACCCAATTCCGAGAAGCAGGACGGGCAGGAATCGACCGACCTCGTCGCCGACAACGCGCGCACCTCCACCCTCAAACCCGTCATGGGCAGCAAACGTCGGACCAAGAAAAAGAAGACCGACCTGCCCGAGGGCGGACATCCCGACGATGACACGACGACCAAGGCCTACGACAAGGCCTATATCCACGAAAACGATGTCAGCGAAGAAGAAGCTGACACCACGGTCATCGAACGGCCGCAGTTCAAACCCGGTGAACGTCGACCGACGAAGGCCGAGCGCGAAACTGCCGCACTGAAGAAGACCATCGGCATGGACGACGATGCCGCCTCGGTGACGAAGAAGGCTACCCCAGGTGACACCTCGGCGCCGGTGCCGGTGACCAACAACCCTGCACCGCCAGCCACGGAACAGCTGCCCGAACGAGTCGAGCAGCTCACTCTGGCCGGGGACGTCACCTACACCTTGCCTGCCTCCGACAATCTTCTGCCCGGCCCACCGGCAAAGGAGCGCTCCGAGGCCAACGACCGCGTCGTCGAAGCCCTGCGCGACGTGCTCGAACAGTTCAAGATCGACGCACAGGTCACCGGCTTCTCACGTGGCCCCACGGTCACCCGGTACGAGGTGGAGCTGGGATCAGGCACCAAGGTCGAGAAGGTCACAGCGCTGTCCAAGAACATCGCCTACGCGGTGGCCAGCGCCGATGTCCGCATCCTCTCGCCGATCCCCGGCAAGAAGGCGATCGGCATCGAGATCCCCAACTCCGACCGTGAGAACGTGTCCCTCGGCGATGTGCTGCGATCGAAGGCCGCCCGCAAGACCGAGAACTCACTGGTCATGGGCGTGGGCAAGGATGTCGAAGGCGGATTCGTCGTTGCCGACCTCTCGAAGATGCCCCACCTGCTCGTCGCCGGTGCCACCGGTGCCGGTAAGTCGAGCTTCGTGAACTCCATGATCACCTCGATCATGATGCGTGCGACCCCCGACGAGGTGCGCATGATCCTCGTCGACCCGAAGCGCGTAGAGCTCACGATCTATGAGGGCATTCCACACCTCATCACACCGATCATCACGAACCCCAAGAAGGCCGCCGAGGCGCTCGAATGGGTTGTACGCGAAATGGACGCCCGCTACGACGACCTCGCGAACTTCGGGTTCAAACACATCAACGAATTCAACAAGGCCGTCCGGGAGGGCCGCGTCCAGGTTCCGGCCGGAAGCGAAAGGGTCCTGCAGCCCTACCCCTACCTGCTGGTCGTCGTCGACGAGCTCGCCGACCTGATGATGGTCGCGCCGCGCGACGTCGAGGCCTCGATCCAGCGCATCACCCAGCTGGCACGTGCGGCAGGCATCCACCTGGTGCTCGCCACCCAGCGACCCAGCGTCGATGTTGTCACCGGTCTGATCAAGGCCAACGTACCTTCACGGCTGGCCTTCGCCACCTCATCGCTGGCTGACTCCCGAGTCGTGCTCGATCAGCCCGGTGCGGAGAAGCTCATCGGACAGGGTGACGCACTGTTCCTGCCCATGGGTGCTGCCAAGCCGATGCGCGTCCAGGGCGCTTGGGTCAACGAGTCCGAGATCGAAAAGGTCGTCGAACACGTCAAGGGCGAACTCAAGCCGAACTACCGTGAAGACGTCGCGGTGGAGAAGCCGACGAAACAGATCGATGAGGAGATCGGCGACGATCTCGAACTGCTGCTCCAGGCGGCCGAACAGGTTGTGACCACACAGTTCGGTTCGACCTCGATGCTGCAGCGCAAACTGCGCGTCGGCTTCGCCAAGGCCGGGCGACTCATGGACCTCATGGAATCACGTGGCATCGTCGGACCCTCCGAAGGTTCGAAGGCACGTGACGTGTTGGTCCGTCCCGAGGATCTGCCAGGCACACTGGCGATCATCAAGGGCGAGACCCCACCCGACGAGGACCCGAACCCGGCATCAGGCGGTGGCGGCGGCTCGGACGACGACGGCTCGGGCTACGGCGCGGGTCACAGCACGCAGGGTGCGAGCGGAGCGTCGGCCGCCGCAGACTACGACGAGGAGTTCGACGACTTCGGAGATTCAGGAACGAACACTTCGGGGAGGTCAGCAGGTTCTGGTGCCAACGACCGTTACTCGGCGGGAGTCGGGCATGCCGACGATCTGCATATCGGCGACGTCGACCCCGAGACCGGCTTGGAAGTCGTTGAGACCAGCGGAGAGGACGCCTGGTCACTGACCGGTCGCTGACTCGCACCGCAAAGCAGAACTGAGAACGGCGTGGAGCCGACCGCTGAAACGAGCGGTCGGCTCCACGCCATTCACATGTCATTCCGATAGGGTTGCTCTGTGAATGATCGACCAGAGAACAGCGCCCCGGGACCCGCACCGGCAGAGCCCAGCCCGTGGAATGTTCCCAATGCCCTGACCGTGCTGCGGATCCTGCTCGTCCCCGTCTTCCTCGTCCTTCTCTTGGTCGATGGCGGCCAGGACATGACCATGCGGTGGTGGGCGCTGGCCGTCTTCCTGCTGGCGATGGCCACGGATAAGCTCGACGGAGATCTGGCCCGCAAATACAACCTGATCACGAACTTCGGCAAGATCGCCGACCCGATCGCTGACAAGTCCCTTATGGCGGCGGCACTCATCGGCCTCGCTGTGATCACGGAGATCCCTTGGTGGGTTCCCGTCATCATCCTCATCCGTGAACTGGGCATCACCGTGCTGCGCTTCTTCATGATCCGCATCGCCGTCATGCCCGCGTCCAGAGGCGGCAAGATCAAGACGGTGCTGCAGACCGTCGCCATCGGGCTGTTCCTGCTGCTGCGCCCTGTGGCGCAGATCGTTCCCGAAGGCGTGACCTTCGCACTGTTGATCCTGGCCTGGCTGACCCTGGTCGCGGCCATCATCGTCACTGTTGTGACAGGAATCGACTACTGCGCCCAGGCGGCAAAACTGGCCAAGGACTCACGTGGAGGAGGCGAGACTGCTGCCGGCGGTCCCTCGGCTGACCGTCCGTCCGGAGATGGTCCCTCCTCGGCCAATCCAACCGGTCCGGACTCGAAGTGAGCCTGTGAACGAGACAGAACTCTTCGCCCGAAGCCAGCATCTCATCACCACCTGCAAACAGGTGGGACTTTCGATCGCCGGAGCAGAATCGCTGACCGGTGGTCGCTTCGTGGCCACACTCGTCGACATTCCTGGTGCCTCTGCAGTCGTCCGCGGCGGACTCATCACCTATGCCACCGACCTAAAATCGCGCCTGGCCGGAGTCGACGCCAAGCAGATTGAGGAGACCGGCCCCGTCGACGAAGTCGTCGCAGCTCAGATGGCGGCCGGCGCAGCCAGGGAATGCGTCGCCGACATCGGGGCGGCCTGCACGGGAGTCGCCGGACCCGAACCACAGGACGACAAGCCGGTCGGTCTTGTCTACACCGCCATCGCCTTCGCCGGAAAGGCGCAGGTCAGCGAGCACCATTTCTTTGGGGACCGGGACGCGATCCGCAGTCAGACGGTGGCGGCCATGGTGGCAGACCTCGACGACTTCGCCACACAGATGGCGTTCGGACCCGAAGCCGATGACGCGAACCAATCATGATTCCGGCGCCGTGGAATAAGTACAGCCTCGGCGCAGTTAACGAAGCAATGGCAATTGGACGAACATGCATCGGTACCTTCGAATGGACTGGCAAAACCATCAGGTCACACACCCAGGTTGGCGCTCGGCAACGACCGGGTTGTAAAGTTGAGTACACCATCAAGACTGTTCGCGGAGACAAGAGGAGGGACGCGCAATGCTACTGAGAGTTGAAATCGGTGACGCACTGCGCTCCGTCCGTCGGCGCCAGGGGCGGACCCTGCGCGATGTTTCTACGGGGGCCAGCGTTTCGCTGGGCTACCTCAGCGAGATCGAACGCGGACAGAAGGAAGCCTCCTCTGAGCTCCTCTCCGCGATCTGTGAAGCCCTCGACCTGCCGTTGTCGGCTCTGCTGTCATCGGTCTCCGACCGTTTCGCACTGGAGGAGGGCGTCGAAATCCCGGACACCATTCCACAGGAACTCTCCGACAAGATCCTCGGTCGCCCCGGTGGATATACCGTGCCACGACTGGCAGCCAAGCCGTAATGCGGCACACCCTCTACTGGGTTCTGATGAATGAGGAATTCGGCGAAGCTCGAGCCGCATCACTGCACACAGACCTCGCCCTGAGCAGCCTGGGCTCTCGCACCGCCGAAGAGGCATTCAGCGCAGGCGTCGAACCCCGGGACATCTGGACTGCAGTCTGTGACGCCTCGGGCGTACCCGAATCTCGTCGACTGGGCAAAGAGAAGCCACGTTCACGTCCGTTCTAGGATCTGACTGTCCAGCGCCGTCCTTCCCACGACTGCTCCTCGCATCTGTTCATCTATACGCTGCTTCGTGCTGACTGGCAAGGCACTCAGTCTCACCGGTACGGCAGTCAATCCGACGGGTACGGCGAAATCACTCGATCCATCCAGCATCGATCTTCAGGTCGAGGAGCGGCGGACGGTGCAAAATAGCGCGACACGCACCGACATATAGAACACTTGTTCCCATGTCGGTTATGCTGGTAATGATTCACGGGACCTGTGACCATGAGTGGCCGATTATCCACGGGGGAATTCGTTCCTCTGTTGTTATGTCAGTGCCACCTTCTAGCCTTGGTCTCAACGGATAACGAAACTTTTAGGAGAGACCATGGCTCGTACACCGAAGAACCTGCAGATCCCTACCGGCGGCGATAAGTCGAAGGCGCTCGACGCCGCGCTGGGACAGATCGACCGCAACTACGGCAAGGGCGCGATCATGCGTCTGGGCGAAGGGGTCCGTGAACCCATCGCCTGCATCCCCACCGGTTCCATCGCACTCGACATCGCTCTGGGCATCGGCGGCCTGCCCCGCGGCCGCGTCGTCGAGATCTACGGCCCGGAATCCTCGGGTAAGACAACAGTGGCCCTGCACGCTGTCGCCAATGCTCAGAAGACGGGCGGAATCGCAGCATTCATCGATGCTGAGCACGCCCTAGATCCGGAATACGCGAAGAAGCTCGGCGTCGACACCGACCAGCTCCTCGTGTCCCAGCCGGACACCGGTGAGCAGGCACTCGAGATCGCCGATATGCTCATCCGCTCCGGAGCGCTCGACGTCATCGTCATCGACTCCGTCGCGGCCCTCGTGCCGAAGGCCGAGATCGAAGGCGAGATGGGCGACAGCCATGTGGGCCTCCAGGCGCGACTGATGTCGCAGGCACTGCGTAAGATCGCAGGCGCCCTGTCTCAGTCGAAGACCACCGCGATCTTCATCAACCAGCTGCGTGAGAAAGTCGGCGTCTTCTTCGGTTCACCGGAGACCACCTCTGGTGGTAAGGCACTGAAGTTCTACGCCTCCGTGCGCATCGACGTGCGACGCATCGAGACTTTGAAGGAAGGCCAGGACGCGGTCGGCAACCGCACCCGCGCCAAGATCGTCAAGAACAAGATCGCACCGCCGTTCAAGCAGGCCGAGTTCGACATCATCTATGGCCAGGGCATCTCCCGTGAGGGCAGCCTCATCGATATGGGCGTCGATAACGGCATCATCCGCAAATCCGGATCATGGTTCACCTACGACGGTGACCAGCTGGGCCAGGGCAAGGAAAACGTGCGCAACTTCCTGCGCGACAACCCAGGACTGGCCGAGGAGATCGAACTCAAGATCAAACACAAGATGGGTCTGATCAAGGTCGACGAGCCTGAAGCTGAGGCAGGAGCAGACAAGGCCGAGGGCAGCGCAGCAGAGAGCTCGAAATCGGATGACGTCGAAGTTTCCTGATCCGATCGATCGCGACAGCGATCTCGCCGAGTCACGTCCCCACGGGGGCGACTCGGCGAGATCAGATGCGCCGAGCGCGAAGCTGACGCAGCTGCGCGAAGCCATCACCGAGATCGACCAACGCCACGCCGAAGGGGAGCCCGAGTACTTCGCTGACACCGCCTCGTCGTCGGAGTCTCCGATGGGTGTGGGTGCTGCACCATCTGAGGACGTTCCCTCATTCGCCGACGCGCTGTCATTCGATGACGACGATGAGCCGCTGGACTTCGACGCCTCCTATGCGAAGGCGAAGAAGACGGCCATGAACATGCTGGCCATGCGCGATCACGCCAGCGGCGAACTGCGGGACAAACTGCTCAAGCGCGATTTCCTGCCCGAAGCAGTCGACGAACTCATTGCCAAACTGCAGAAGTCACGACTCCTCAACGACGAAGAGTTCGCACACCGTTATGTCCGAGCTCACAGGGAGCGTCGAAAACTGTCCCGCACCGCGCTCAAACGAGAACTGAACAAAAAGGGCCTGCCCGCAGAGATCGTTTCCGACGCCGTCGAGGATGTGGACGGGGAAGACGACCTCGCCCGCCAGGTCGCCGAGAAGAAGGCCGCATCGACACGCGGACTCGACTACGAGGTCCGTGAGCGTCGAATTCTGGGCATGCTCGCACGACGCGGATTCGCATCCTCAATCTGTATCAAGGTGACACGCGAAGTCCTCGCCGAAGACTGAGCTTCGCCGATGACAGACAACAGCTAGAATAGTTTCGCCATGACTGAACTGATTGATGCACCCACCTCCACCGAGAAATCACCGCGCAGCTACGAGGTGAAGACCTACGGCTGCCAGATGAATGTCCACGATTCCGAACGGCTGTCCGGACTTCTCGATGATGCGGGCTATGTTCCCGCAGACACCGATGACCAAGCCGACGTCATCGTCTTCAACACCTGCGCGGTCCGCGAGAACGCGGACAACCGTCTCTACGGAAACCTGGGTCAGTTGGCGCACATCAAGGAACGCAACCCTGATTTCCAGATCGCAGTCGGCGGCTGCATGGCACAGAAGGATCGGGACACGATCGTCAAGAAGGCCCCCTGGGTCGACGTCGTCTTCGGCACTCACAATATGGGATCGCTGCCGGCACTGCTCGAACGAGCACGCCACAACCAGGAAGCCCAAGTCGAGATCCTCGAGAGCCTCGACGTCTTCCCATCCACTCTGCCCAGCCGCCGCGAATCACAGCATTCCGGGTGGGTCTCGATTTCGGTCGGATGCAACAATTCCTGCACTTTCTGCATCGTCCCCAGCCTGCGCGGCAAGGAGAAGGACCGCAGACCCGGCGACATCTTGGCCGAGGTCGAAGCGCTCGTGGCCGACGGCGTCGTCGAAGTCACACTTCTGGGCCAGAACGTGAACTCCTATGGTGCCGAATTCAGGGACAAGGGAGCATTCGCGAAACTGCTGCGCGCCGTGGGCAAGGTCGAGGGCATCGAACGTGTGCGCTTCACCAGCCCGCATCCTGCCTCGTTCTCCGATGACGTCATCGAGGCCATGGCAGAGACGCCGACCGTCATGCCGCAGCTGCACATGCCGCTGCAGTCCGGCTCCGACTCGATTCTGAAATCCATGCGCCGGTCCTACCGCACCAGCAGGTTCATGCGCATCCTCGACTCCGTGCGCGAGAAGATCCCGCATGCAGCGATCACCACCGACATCATCGTCGGATTCCCAGGGGAGACCGAAGAAGACTTCCTCGGCACCATGGACATCGTCCGTCGTGCCCGCTTCTCACAGGCCTTCACCTTCCAGTACTCGATACGCCCCGGCACTCCCGCCGCCACGATGGACGATCAGGTACCCAAGCACATCGTGCAGGAACGCTTCGAGCGACTGACTGCGCTCCAGGACGAGATCTCCTGGGAGGAGAACAAGGTACAGGTCGGCCGGGAGATCGAAGTGCTCGTCACGACCAGACCACACGATGACTCACCACGACTCACCGGCCGCGCGGCAGACAACCGACTCGTCCACGTGGGGATCCCTGACGGAATCGATATGCCGCGTCCCGGTGACTTCGTCACTGCCACCGTGACCGAAGCCAAACCATTCTTCCTCTTGGCCGACTCCGGCTTCGCGGTACGTCCCTCCCGAGCAGGCGATGCCTATGACCGGGCACAGGCGGACAGCTGTGGAGCCCCAGCGCCGGGACAGACAAGTGCCGGATCCACGAATCTGGGCATGCCGACCATCCGCACCCGCGGCTGAGATGCCCGAATTTGCGATCATCCCGGCCGCACCGATCCTCTTAGACGGTGTGGACCTGGCAGAATCCGCGCAGATCGGACCCTTGCGAACTGTCATCGAATCCATTCTGCAGACCAAGACGAAGTGGGCGCTTCCGGTGCGCGAGCTGCCTCCCGTAGCCGGCCTCGGCGGGCTGGGCATCGATCGTGGCATTGATACCCGAACGAATGAGCTGCTCGAAGGCGAGGAATGGGTTGAGACCGTGTCCGCGCTCAATCCTGCCGAGCGTGCCGCCAGTGAATCCGCGCATCCGGCCATAGCAGTGGCGCTCCTCCACGCTCATTCCTGTGGTGTTCGAATCGGCACGCTGGGCAGCACAGATGACCTGATGATTCCCATCGACCTGTCCGTCGCTGCGTCCGAAAACGCTCCACTGGCACCAGTGCCCGGCGCAGCGGAGGCAGACGCCCGTGTCGTACATGCACTCACAGCCGGTGATGTCGACGCAGTAGTCGCAGCGACGTCGGCGGGTGCCGACGTGCACGCCGACCTCGACCTCCTCGACGCTGCAACCGCACATATGCTTCTTCGCGAAGGAACCGACTATTCGTTCAGCACGGTCTTCGACGAGAACGTCCACGAGGTCCGTTCGTTGTGCGGGACCGGAACGTATTGAGATGAGCCACCCTTGAGCACGGCCGAAGAGCCCATCATCACCATCGCCGGGGCCACAGCCACAGGAAAATCGGACCTGGCACTCAACCTGGCTGAACACCTCGGCGGGGAGATCATCAATACGGATTCCATGCAGTTCTACCGAGGCATGGACATCGGCACCGCCAAACTGCCCCTCAATGAGCGCCGAGGAATCACCCACCACCTCATCGACATCCTCGACGTGCGTGAAGAAGCGAACGTACAGACCTTTCAAAGGCAGGCGCGTGAGGCCATCGCAGACATCCGCACCCGGGGGAGACGACCCATCCTCGTCGGCGGATCGGGACTGTACGTGCGAGCCGCGACCGACCGCATGGAATTCCCCGGCACCGACCCCGAGGTGCGGGCACGAATCGAATCTGAAGTCGACGCCGACCGGTGGGGCAGGCACCGGCACCTGCAGGAAGTCGACCCCGCCGCCGCGGAGAAGATCACACCAAACGACTCCCGACGCATCGTGCGTGCCCTCGAAGTCATCGAGCTGACCGGACGCCCCTTCAGCGCTCAGCTGCCCGACTACCAGGCCATCGAACCGACCCTCCACCTAGGACTGAGCGTGGAGCGGGCCACCCTGCACGAACGAATCGCTGCCCGAGTGAAAATCATGTGGGAACAAGGGTGGGTCGACGAAGTCCGCAGTCTCCTCGAGCGTGGCCTGGCCGAAGGCAGAACCGCATCGCGGGCCATCGGGTATGCACAGATCCAGCAGCACCTGAGCGGCGAACTCGGCCAAGACACAGCCCAAGAGCAGACGACCATCAGAACCCGGCAATTCGCACGCAGACAGGACACCTGGTTCCGCAGGGATCCGCGCACCGTCTGGATCGACGCGACCGCCGGCGACCATGAGGCCAATGCTGCCCACGCCCTCGAGACCATCGCAGGCACAACATACCCCGAGAGCTGAAGTCCATTCTCCAGAACTGAAAGCCGACTGTGCCAAGCGCGGATCGCTCACCGATAGGATAAGTTCATGAGTTCCTCCCAGTCACCATTCGCCGATATCGCAGGCACCGACTTCATCAAGGGCCATGGCACGCAGAACGACTTCGTCCTCTTAGCCGACGACGACAGTTCCCTTGAGATGCATCCTGAAACGATCGCGCTCCTGGCCGATCGTCGCTCGGGCCTGGGCAGCGACGGTGTCATCCGCATCGTCCGCTCGGCAAGCAGCGGGATCCCCGGCGCTCTCGAGCAGGCCGAGGCCGGAGCCGAATGGTTCATGGACTACTACAACCACGACGGCAGCCTCTCCGAAATGTGCGGCAACGGCGTCCGCGTCTTCGCCCACGTGCTGGTGACCACTGGTCGCGTCCCAGCCGATGCCAGAGAGATCCTCGTCGGCACACGAGACGGCATCAAGACCGTCCGCACGGTCCTCAACCCTGCACTGGGCAAGCAGACCGGTGACGAGACAGCGGCCGCGGCAGGACCGAGGCTTCCCGGCTCCGCGAGCGATGCCTGGTACATGATCGACATGGGCGAATGGTCTCTGGATGACAGTGACCACGTTCTCGTAACGACCTCGGGCATCGAAGTTCCCCGCCCCGGCATGCGCGTCGAGACCGGCAACCCTCACACGGTGGTCGCACTCGCCGAGCTGGCTGAACTCGACAGCGCAGAACTGCGCGACGCACCGATCCTCGACCCGGTTCCACCTCAAGGATCGAACGTCGAATACATCGTTATGGAACCAGCACGCAGCGACGTGGCCGGGGGAGAAGGTGCCCTGCGCATGAGGGTATTCGAACGCGGTGTCGGAGAGACCCGGTCCTGCGGTACGGGAGCGTGCGCCGCAGCCATTGCCGCCCACCACTGGGCAGGACCTGCCTCTCCACTGCAGTGGCGTGTGGATGTTCCCGGCGGTCAGCTGCGCATCGGCATCACTGTGAACGAAGACGGCACCCGCGGCAACGTCACCCTCTCCGGACCGGCTGTTTTGGTCGCCAGCGGCACAATCAGCTGACTTTCGCCGGCAGCTGACCTGAGCCAGATGTTGACCTCAACCAGATGTTGACCTCAACCAGCCTGCGGCTTGTTCGGTTTGCGGTTCGATCAGTCCCGGGTGACGGTGAGGACCCGGAAACCCTTCGACGACCCGGTGCGCACGACACTGAAGCCTTGTCCCAGAGCTTCGATGAGCCACTTCTGCAGAGAATCCGCACCGAGGTTCTTCGACACGACGAGATCGGCGCGTCCGGCGGGAGCCAAGCGTGGCAGCCAAGTGGTCAGCAGCTCATGCAGAGCCTCCTTGCCAACCCTGATCGGCGGATTCGAACGGATCGCACTGAACTGCATGTCCGACGGGATCTCATCAGCGGTGACGGGACGAATCGAACTCAGACCATGACGCTGCGCATTCTTGCGCGTGGCATCAAGGGACCGGGAATTGACGTCGAGCGCCCACACACGAACATCTACCTCGGCGTCCTTGGCACTAAGCGCTGCGTCCAAGGAAATGGGACCCCAACCGCACCCCAGATCGAGGATCTCGCCGGGCTCCGGTGTCGGGAGATGGCGTATCAGAACCGCTGTTCCCAGATCCAAACGCGTGGGGGAGAACGTCCCCGAAACTGTCTCGACCGTGACCTCGCGGCCCGCGAGATCAAGGGTCAGCTCGCGTGTTTTGGCTTCGCTGCTGGGCGATTCGGTGAAATAGTGCTCAGACACCGTTACAGTCTAGACGGCTGTGGGAGAATTGATGGACACCTCTCTGTTCTGAGAGGAAACTCTTCACACGGCAGCAGTGCCGCGAAGAGTGGAAACGAACAAAGGAATGAATGACGTCCACTGACAAAGAGCGTCGGGACGCGATGCTCGACCGCGTTCTCGCACGAGGTGCTCAAGCCTTGGGTACCAACGAATCAAACGTCGATGACGCCTCGCAGTTCGATCTGGCTGAGAGGGCGGCACTCAAACGGGTCGCCGGCCTGTCCACCGAACTCGAAGACATCACCGAGGTCGAATACCGCCAGGTCCGCCTGGAGAAGGTCGTCCTCGCCGGACTGTGGAACACCACGCAGGCTGACGCCGAGAACTCGATCAGGGAGCTCGCGGCCCTCGCAGAGACCGCTGGATCCGAGGTGCTCGACGCCATCATCCAACGCCGCGAGACCCCGGACCCTGGAACCTACCTCGGCAAGGGCAAAGCCGCCGAGCTGGCCGAGATCGTTGCCTCCGAAGGTGCTGACACCGTGATCATCGACTCCGAACTCGCACCCAGCCAACGCCGCGGACTCGAAGACGTAATCAAGGTCAAGGTCATCGACCGCGTTGCCCTCATCCTCGACATCTTCGCCCAGCATGCTAAGTCCCGCGAGGGCAAGGCCCAGGTCGAACTGGCTCAGCTCGAATACCTGCTCCCACGCCTACGCGGCTGGGGCGAGTCACTGTCGCGTCAGGCGGGTGGCCAGGTTGCCGGCGGTGCTGGAATCGGTTCCCGCGGTCCCGGTGAGACGAAGATCGAACTCGACCGCCGTCGAATCAGGGCCAGAATGTCGAAGCTGCGCCGACAGATCGAAGGGATGGCACCCTCACGGTTGACGAAGCGGAAGAACCGCGCACGCAACCACATCCCGTCGGTGGCGATCGTCGGCTACACCAACGCCGGCAAGTCCTCCCTGCTCAACCAGCTCACCGACGCCGAGGTGATGGTGCAGAATGCGCTCTTCGCCACCCTGGATCCGACTGTGCGACAGTCCCGGACCGCGGAGGGCATCACATTCACCTACACGGACACTGTCGGCTTCGTCCGAAACCTTCCACACCAGTTGGTCGAAGCATTTCGGTCGACATTGGAAGAGGCCTCCGACTCGGATCTGATCCTTCACATCGTCGATGCCTCGCACCCGGATCCGCATGGACAGATCCATGCCGTCCGGGACGTGCTCAAAGACGTCGAGACCGGAGATATCCCCGAACTCCTGGTCTTCAACAAGGCCGACCTTGCCGATGAAGCAGTGGTGACCGGACTCCACGCGGAGTACCCGGATGCCTGCTTCGTCTCCGCTGTGACCAAGGAGGGAATCGCCGAGCTCGTCGAAAGAATCGAGGCGATGCTGCCCTCGCCGAATATTGACGTCACAGTGCTCATCCCCTATGAGCGCGGCGACCTCGTGTCGAAGATCTATGCACTGGGCACGGTCGAACACGAAGAACACGGTGCCGAGGGAACCGCCATGCAGGCGAAGGTTCCGGCAGACCTGGCAGCGGAGCTCGCAGACTTCCGACGTCCGGACCTGGTCATCGGCAAGTGAGTAAGGTCGAAGATCTGCTCGAGTCCGCCGTAGGTGCCATCGGCGGCTCGCCCAGACACGGACAGACGGAGATGGCCGAGGCGGTTGCCTCGTCGGTAGACAAGGGCATCCACCTTCTGGTTCAGGCCGGAACCGGCACAGGAAAGTCGTTGGCGTACCTGGTTCCTGCGGCCGAGTACTCCAGTCGAACAGGCAAGCGCGTCATCGTGTCCACGGCCACCTTGGCTCTGCAGACACAGATCATCCACCGTGACCTGCCGCGCCTGTTCAAGTCGGTGAAGAAGACTCTCGACCCGCTGCCACGCGCGGCCCTGCTCAAAGGCCGACGCAACTATGTGTGCAAGCACAAGCTCTCCGGCGGGTATCCCGATGAGGGCGAAGGGATGCTCTTCGACCTCGGTGCCGATGCGGAGGCCGGTCGCAAGGCCAACGACCGGTCGGGTCTGGGTGAGGAGATTCAGCGGATCCGTACGTGGGAGAAGACCACTGACAGCGGGGATCGCGATGATCTTCTGCCTGGTGTCAGCGACAGGGCGTGGTCAGAGGTTTCAGTCAACGCCTTCGACTGCCTCGGCTCGAACTGTCCCCTGTACACGGAATGCTTCGCGGAGCTGGCCCGCAACAATGCCGCCGAGGCTGACATCGTCGTGACCAACCATGCCCTGTTGGCCATCGACGCCTTCGGTGAGAACACGGTGCTGCCCGAACATGATGTCATCATCATCGACGAGGCCCACGAATTGAAGGACCGGGTCACCAACGCACTGTCTGGTCAGATCAATACCAGCCTGCTCGCGGCCGCCACTAGTTCCGTGCGCAAGCACACGATCGTGCAGGACGGTGTCGTCGCGCTGCTCGACTCGGCCGCCGCAGCACTCGAACGTGCCCAGAGCGGAGTCGCCGAGGGCCTGATCATGAATATGAGCGAGGCACTGTCCCTCGCGTTGGCCCAGATTCGTGACTCCACGCGACAGATCATCAATGACATCGGCGGCAAAACCGAAGAGTCCGACGCCGGTCGGCAGATGGCCAAGGCCCGGTGCCAGGAGATCTTCGAACTCGCCGAGCGCTTCTGTGCACCGGGCAAGAACGATGTCGTGTGGTTGTCGAGAAGCACCTTCCGCGAACGGGAGACCACGAACCTCGTCGTCGCGCCGCTCAGCGTTGCCGGGACCATGAGGTCAGGGATCTTCGAAGAATCGACGGTGGTGGCCACCTCGGCGACTCTGTCGCTGGGTGGTAACTTCGACGCGGTCGCAGCGTCATTGGGACTCTTCGGCCCCGACGCCCCCAAATGGGACAGCCTCGATGTCGGATCACCCTTCGACTACGGCAAGCAGAGCATCCTCTACGTCGCAGCCCACCTTCCGCGTCCGGGCCGCAGCGGCCTGAGCGAACAGGCTCTGGACGAGTTGGAGGAACTGGTCACCGCGTCCCAGGGCGGTGCACTGGGACTCTTCTCCTCACGCGCGGCCGCGAATGCCGCAGCCGAACACCTGCGGGCGAAATTGGGCTTCCCGATCCTGCTCCAAGGTGATGACGGGCTGCCGTCGCTGGTCTCTCAATTCACCGCAGATGACCAAGCCTGTCTCTTCGGCACCATGTCGCTGTGGCAGGGAGTGGACGTGCCGGGCCGGACCAATCGTCTCGTCATCATCGACCGGCTTCCGTTCCCACGCCCCGATGACCCGCTGATGCAGGCCAGGTCGAGAGATGCCGATGATCGGGGAGTCAACGGGTTCATGGCCGTCAGCGCCACTCATGCCGCACTGCGCCTGGCACAGGGCGCGGGCCGCCTCATTCGGTCGACATCGGACAGGGGAATCGTGGCTGTCCTCGACTCACGCCTGCGCTCGGCCCGCTACGGCGGCTACTTGGTGAACTCGATGCCATCGATGTGGCCGACGACCGATTCGGCACTCGTGAAGAGCAGCCTGGGACGTCTGGCCGCCACCGAGAAATGACCGGAGACTGAAACGCACTGTGCCCCCGACCGATATCGGTCGGGGGCACAGCTAGTGGAGCCTGAGCGGTTGTCAGACCGACGAGGGCAGGGGCCTGGCCGGCTGTGTCAAAGGCGGCGAATGACCGTTACGACGAGACCCATGATCTGGGCATAGGTGCCATCGATGGGTTCGTAGTCCTTGTTCTGGGGGAGCAGCCACTGGTGGCCTGCCTTGCGCTTGAGGGTCTTCACCGTTGCTTCACCGTCGAGCAACGCAGCCACGATCTGACCGTTGTCAGCCGTGTGCTGTTTGCGCACGACCACCCAGTCGTCGTGGCAGATGGCGGCTTCGATCATCGAATCACCGACAACCTTGAGCAGGAACATGTCACCGGAACCGACGACCTGAGTCGGCAGAGAGAAGACGTCATCGACTTCCTGCTCGGCCAGGATCGGACCACCGGCGGCAATGCGACCCACCACTGGAACCTGGACGGTATTGTTGGCCAGCTCTTCGTACTTAGCCCGCTCTGCCTCTTCCTCTTCGAAGGGATTGACCACTTCGATGGCACGCGGGCGCTTCGGGTCTCGGCGGACATAGCCGAGGCGTTCGAGCTGCGAGAGTTGGTGGGCCACGCTGGAGAGTGAGGCGAGTCCGGCGGCTTTGCCGATCTCGCGCATGCTCGGTGGATAGCCGTTGGTGACGACTGCACGTTCGATGGTCTCGAGGACCAGGCGCTGGCGTGGGGTCAGACGGAAGTCGCCCTCGCCAGTGGAGCCTTCCGGAATCGAGACGTCTTCGTCATCGTGGCGGGCGGCCGCGATTTCGCTGGCGACGTCCTCATTACGAGGACGGCCTCTTCCTCGTTTGTTCTGAACCATTGCTCGTTCCCCTTCGTTCTATTCTCGCTGGCCTCACCGCTTGATCCTCACGTCGAGAATTCTCGTGTCAGTGCCGCCTGAGATGGTTCTTTCAGATCAATCAACAACGCTGGTTCCCTCTCATTGTCGCATAAATGTTCGAGTTGGACTGGACATATGTTCGATTGGCATGTTGAATAGAACAGACGTTCTACCTATTACGGGTGGAATCGTACGAAGGAAAGAGGTTAAGCGATGTCTGCACAGAACCAGGAACTGCGTTTCACCACTCGTGGACGCCAGGCGATGCGCCTGCTTCGGACCATGGTGTGCGCTCTCGTCATCGTCGGCGGAGCATTCTTCGTCGCCACGCAGTCGTTCTCGGCCGCGGCCGGAGCAGAAGCCGAGAGCACCGACATCGGCATCGACGCCGACGCGGTCGTCGTCGGCGAAGGTGAGTCGCTGTGGGCTGTGGCTGTAGATCTCGGGCTCGACCGAGACACTCGCGATGTGGTGTCTGACATCGTCGACATCAACCATCTGGCCACGCCTGTGGTGCACCCGGGTCAGACCCTGGATGTGCCCCAACGCTAGACTGATGCGGTGGGAAATAACGAGTCTTTGCCAGTACGTTCGGACCTAGTCGGCCTCAAGCCCTACGGGGCTCCGCACCTTGATGTTCCGGTGCAGCTGAACGTCAACGAGAACGCCTATCCGATCCCGGACGCCGTCGTAGAGAGCATGCGCTCGGCGGTCGACGGGCACTTCGCTGGACTCAACCGCTACCCTGACCGAGAGTTCGAGGAACTGCGCGAACATCTGGTGACCTACCTGCACGGAGTCAATGACCGATCCGGTCACACGGTTGGCCTCAGCCCCAACATGATCTGGGCGGCCAACGGATCGAACGAGGTCCTCTCCCATGTCGTGCAGGCATTCGGAGGACCGGGTCGCACGGTCCTCGGATTCACTCCCAGCTACTCCATGCACCCGCTGATCACCACCGGCACCGGTGCCACCTGGCAGTCGTCAGCACGCAACGATGATTTCACCCTTGATGCTGAAACCGTCGGCGCCGAAGTTGCGGCAACCGATCCCGACATCGTCTTCCTGTGCACACCGAACAACCCGACAGGCACCTCGATCGGTCTCGACGTCATCGAAGCCGCATACGACAACTGTTCGGGCATCGTCATCGTCGATGAGGCCTACGCCGAATTCTCCAGGCCTGCACGAGCCTCGGCGATGACCCTCCTGGCCGGGCGCCCTCGTCTGGTCGTGTCCCGCACGATGAGCAAGGCATTCGCCTGTGCAGGTCTGCGCCTGGGCTACGCCATCGCGGCCCCGGAGCTCATTGACGTCATGCGCCTGGTTCGCCTGCCGTACCATCTCTCGGAAATCACCCAGGTCCTCGCCTGCACTGCGCTGGAACATGCTGATCTTCTCCTGGAGAACGTCGACCGACTCATCGACTCGCGCGATCGAATCTCGGCACATCTGAGCAACGTCGGATTCACCGTCTACCCCAGTGATTCGAACTTCGTCCTGTTCGGCAACATCTCCTCACCACATGAGCTGTGGCAGAAGCTGCTGGATCGAGGAATACTGATCCGCGACATCGGCATCACCAACCATGCTCGCGTCAATGCAGGCACCGAGGAAGAGACCGACGCTTTCCTCACAGCGGTCGACGAGATCCTGGCCGAGCCCCCCGGCATTCTGCTGACAACGGGCTGAGACGCATTCCATGGCATGCGCACACTGAGGCACACCACATCACTTAAATCAGAGGACAATGGTCCTCAGGCGGCACCCACCCTTCCTACGAAAGGCCCTTCATGAGGCAGGCACAACGCTCCCGCACGACCTCGGAATCTGCGGTCACCGTATCCATCGACCTCGACGGAACCGGCCAGTCCGATATCTCGACCAGTGTTCCCTTCTTCGACCACATGCTCACGGCGCTGTCGAAGCACTCTCTCATCGACATGGAGATCAAGGCCGAGGGCGATACACATATCGACGTTCACCACACGGTCGAGGACACTTCCATCGTGCTGGGTCAAGCGCTGAGTGAGGCGTTGGGCGACAAGACCGGCATCCGTCGCTACGGGCTTGCCGCTGTGCCACTCGACGAGGCGCTGGCTCGCTGCGTCGTCGACGTGGCCGGTCGCCCCTACTTCGTGCACGAAGGTGAGCCGGAAGGCCAGCAGTACCACCTCATCGGCGGTCACTTTACGGGATCGATGACCTCACACTCTCTGGAGTCGATTGCATTCCATGCCGGTCTCACCGTGCACCTCGACCTGCTGCGCGGCCGCGACCCGCACCACATTGCCGAAGCTGAATTCAAAGCCTTCGCCCGCGCCCTGCGTGAGGCTATCGAACTCGATGAACGCAATAACTCGGTACCCAGCACGAAGGGAGTCCTGTGAGCACCACCGTCATCGTGACTCCTTTCGGAGTCGCTGAGCAGCTGGCTGCTGCCTGCGTGCTGTCGAACATCAAGGGAACCATCGTCCCCATCGGCGACTTCACCGGAATCGTCTTGGCCGATACTGATGTTCAGGCAGGCAACGAGGCGGCCGCGGCGATCTCGAAACTCTCCGGCAAACATGAGGTCCTGCTGTTGGCCCGCAGTGAGGAACAGATCGACGCCGGACACTTCCGGCACGGAGCCCGCGAATCGGATGTGCCGGCCGGCCTGGCCCTGAAGAACCTTCCGGACGTTCTTGAGCAGCTCCTGCTCGAGATCGTGTCTGCCGACGAAGTTGAAGGCAGCATTCCCACCTCCTCCATGACTAAACTGCAGGCCAGCGCCGCCACAATGTCTCCAGGCCGGGCGGCCGTGGCTCGGACCGCGCTGCTGTGGATCGTCGTGGCGGTCCTCGCGGGGCTCATCACCGCCTTCGGAATCACCATCGGTCTGAGCGGAAACACCATGGCCTGGGTCGTCGCCGTCTTTGGTGCGATCGTCCTCGGATTCTCCCTGTGGCGCATCTACAGAGTCCTGAACAGGGGTGCCAAGCAATGAGCACGGTCGCTGTCTTAGACTATGGCGCAGGCAACGTGCGTTCGGCCGTGCGCGCTGTCGCCGCTGCTGGTGCAGAGGTCGTGCTGACTGCCGACCGCGCTGTCATCGATGCCGCAGACGGTCTGCTCGTCCCCGGGGTCGGTGCCTATTCGGCCGTGATGGCCGGGCTGAAGCGAGTCGGCGGGGTTGACCTGATCCGCTCCTGGCACGAAAATCGCCGTCCTCTGCTGGGCATCTGCGTCGGTCTCCAGGTCTTCTTCGCCGGCGGAGAAGAACACGGGCAGAAGACGGAGGGTATTGGTCTCTGGCCCGGCGCAGTGACAGCACTCGATGCCCCCATCGTGCCGCACATGGGGTGGTCACAGGTCAGCGCACCGACGAACTCAGTGATGTTCGACGGCGTTGCCGAAGAGCGTTTCTACTTCGTCCATTCCTATGCTGCGACCGAAGCGCCGGCGAACACACTGGTGACCACGGCCACTCACGGTGGCAACTTCATCGCGGCAGTCGAGGACGGCACCACCTGGGCCGCCCAGTTCCACCCCGAGAAGTCATCCGATGCGGGAGCGCGTCTGCTGCGTAACTGGGTCGGCTCCTTCCCGAACACCGGTCGCGCACGCCACTAGCATTGCCCCTACACGTCAGCTCCAGTTCCTCCAGTCATACCCGTTCCAGTTCGTCCAACTCAGTCTCCACAGCCTCTAGAGAAAGGTCACAATGACTCAAACCCCCAACAAGCTCGTCCTCCTGCCCGCCGTAGACGTCGCCGATGGCAAAGCCGTCCGTCTCGTCCAGGGTGAAGCCGGAACCGAAACGGATTACGGCTCACCCATCGACGCGGCTCATGACTTCGAAAGTCGGGGAGCCGAGTGGATACACCTCGTCGACCTCGACGCTGCATTCGGGCGGGGATCGAACTCGGATCTGCTCAACCAGGTCGTCAAAGCCGTCGGCATCAAGGTCGAACTCTCCGGAGGCATCCGCGACACCGAGAGCCTCGAACGAGCACTCGACACGGGTGCAGAGCGAGTGAACATCGGGACTGCGGCGTTGGAGAACCCGGAATGGACCGCCGACATGATCTCGCGCTTCGGTGATCAGGTCGCCATCGGGCTCGACGTCCGTGGCACCACCCTCGCCGCCCGCGGTTGGACCCAGGACGGGGGAGACCTCTACGAAGTTCTCTCGACCCTGGAGAAGGCCGGCTGCGCCCGCTACGTCGTCACCGACGTCCGTAAGGACGGCACTCTGCAGGGACCCAACGTGGAACTGCTGAAGTCGATGGCAGAGAAGACCGACAAGCCGATCGTGGCCTCTGGCGGGGTCTCCAGCCTCGACGACCTGCGCAACCTACGCGAACTGGTCCCCTTCGGTGTGGACTCGGCCATCGTGGGCAAGGCTCTGTACGCTGGAAAGTTCACTCTGGAAGAAGCACTCGAAGTCGCTGGAGGCTGAAGCAGTGATTTCGGACTCGGCTGATCGCTCCGACTCTGCCGGCCAATCCTGGTCCGGCCGTGATCTGCGGCCTAACCCGTTCTCGGGCGATTCCGGAGAAGCCGATGCCGGCCTTCTGGAAGCCCTGCATCAGGTGGGCAGGGATCCGCTGGATCCGCAGCTGCACAGCAACGTACTCTCCGTGCTGTCGGAGGCACGGCTGTATGCGCCGATCGTACCCATGGCACTCGACCAAGAGGTCGGAGAAAACGGGCTGATGGTCGACAACTCTTCGGAGATGGCCATGGTCCGGCTGCAGGCCGATGACGGCCGGGAATGCACACCCGGGTTCTGCTCAATCCCGCCATTGACGGCATGGCATTCGGACGCTCGGCCCGTCCCGATCGAAGCGGAGAGACTCGTTCTCGGCGCGATCGAGGCCGATTCGCAGCTCGTCGTCCTCGACCCTGGAGCGCCGACCTCGTTCCTGCTGCGTCGACCCGCGATGTTCGCATTCGTCCACGGACAGGGTTGGACGCCATCCTGGGCCGACGCCGAGGTGGGACGACGTCTCGCGGCCATCGCCGAGTCCTTCTCCTGGCTGACTCGCCTGTCACTGAGCCCGGGGAGCAGGCAGGTCAATGTCGGGGGACCTGAACTGGGCATCACCCTCGGCGTGGAGTCCGAGGTTTCGGAATCCGAGTTGCAGCACTTCCAGGAAACGATCGCAGCGGATGAGGAATTGGTGCAGAAGATCGACTCACTGGCCATTCGTCTGCATCTACTGAGCTAGACAGCGCTGAGTTAGACAGCGCCGAGCCAGCTAGACAGTGCTGAGCTAGCTAGACAACAGCGTGCCGGGCATGTCCGAGCTCACTGCAGCATGGCGATGACGCCGTCCTGCCAGCGGGTTGTGCCGACTTGTTCCGCGAGTTCTCCTGTCTCGATGATGTTTGGCTGATACCAGATGGGTGAAAGCTGGTGGAGTTCGAACATGGAGCGTTCGACTAGGCCCGCGACTCGTGTCGTCCAGCGGGGCAGAGCAATCGGTTTGCGCGCTGTCGTGCCCAGGTAGCTGTATGTGAACTCGGTTATGTCGGCCAGGGTCGGATTCGATGCAGGTGCTAGGAGCATCCGATGGCTGCCTGCGGTGTCGGCCTCCACTGACCTGGCCGCGCTGATCATTGCGGCGCCGAGATCGGCAATCACCGTGATGCCATGCGGCACATCGGTACGGGCCGGCACGATTGCCCTGTGGCTCTGACTGATTCTGTCCGAAATGCACATTTTGACCACAGAGGAGGCTGACTGAGCGGTTTCTCCGATCAGGTCACCGGCGATGACGCTGGCTGTGCGGGCTCCATGTGCGGATCGAGCTTCCATCAGCTGCTGTCTGATCCGGCCCTTCTCTTCCACCGGTGCAAACGGAGAGGACCCCGTCACCGGAGTGGTGAGGCCGGCGAAGGCGTAGACAGATTCGGGGAAGATGACCGGAATGCTCAGCTTCGCGCCGACATCCATGATGGTCTTTTCCAGCTGCGGTAGAACCTGCGCCCACACTCGACTGTCATAGGGAGCATGGACACAGGCGAAGATGATATCTGTACCCGCAGCGGCCTCGAGCAGCTGAGCAGGATCGGCTGCGTCTGCGCGCACACGAGCGATCTCGGCGGGAGGAGGATCGGCATGCGGAAGAGAGGCAGACTCAGGAGGTCTCAGAGCGGCAGTCGTGATTCCATCAGCTGCTGATGCCGAGGCCGGTGCGGTATCCACATTGCCTGCTGCAACCTCAGCCGTGGCAGGAGATGGGGCCGAACGGGTTGCGACCGACGTGTGAACGCCCGCTGCCGAAAGTTGGGACGCGACTTCTCTGCCGATCTGTCCGTAGCCGATGACGAGTGCTGATTTCATGATGGTGTTCCTTCGAATCGTCGAAATGTAGTGATGGTCTGAAGTCGCAAGAACCGTCGAGACTCCGATTGACGAGAGCACTGCTCTCTGAAAACAGGCTAGGCCGATGGCGATCGTAATTCAAGAGCAATGCTCACTATTGTTATCTTTGCTCTCTCGTTCTAGGCTTGTGGCATGACGAACTCGACTCCGCGCCAGCGGGCCCGGCTGGAGACTGAAGCGCAGATCACCCGGATCGGGAACCGCATGCTCGATGCCGATGGGCTCGAGGGAGTGTCGCTGCGGGCGATCGCCCGGGAGCTTGGAATCGTCTCAAGCGCCATCTATCGCTACGTGAAGAACCGTGACGAGCTGCTGACCATACTCATCCGCGATGCGTTCACTTCGATCGCGAACGAGGTGGACGACGCCCTCGAGCACGACAAGTCAGTCCTCACCGTCGGCGTGACGATGCTGGCGTGGTCGCGAACACACCCCAACCGGTGGGCGCTCATCTACGGCACGCCCATCCCGGATTACCAGGCGCCGCGGGATGAGACCGTGGTGCCGGGGACGAGGATCATGGTGTCGCTGACAAATCTGCTCGCAGAGCCTTCCGTGCAGACCTCGCGTTCTCAGTTGCCTCCGGCTCACACTTTGGACGCGCTGCGTGAAGGACTGCAAGAACTGGGTCTGGAACCCGATGATCGGGTGATCATGGCCTCTGTGACCGTCTGGTCAGCGATCGTCGGTCTCATCAATGCTCTGCGCTTTGGGCAGTTCGGTCGAGGGGTCGAGTCAGTCGAAGACGAGCTGATGCAGGGGCTCGTGTCGGCGCTCGGGCACTGACACAGCGCAAGGAGTGGGGTGAAGTGAACTAGTTCACCCGTCGAGGAGTCCGCGGATGTCCTCAACCGTGATCTTCGAGGAGAAGCCCTCACCCTCATTGACCAGGGAGTCGAAGAGCTGCGCCTTCCTTTCCTGCAATGCCAGCACCTTCTCCTCAATAGTCTTCTCAGCGACCATCCGATAGACCATGACGTTCTTCGTCTGTCCGATCCGGTGTGCGCGGTCAACTGCTTGGGCCTCGACCGCAGGGTTCCACCAGGGGTCGAGGAGGAAGACATAATCGGCCTCCGTCAGTGTCAGCCCGAATCCGCCGGCCTTGAGGCTGATCAGGAAGACAGGTGAGTCTCCGGTCCTGAAGTCCCCTATGACTGCTCCGCGGTTGCGAGTGGAACCGTCGAGGTAGCAGTAGTTGATATTGCGATGTTCAAGCTGCTCGCCGACTCGAGACAGGAACGAGGTGAATTGGCTGAAGATGATGGTGCGGTGGCCCTCGGCGACGATGTCATCGAGGTGAGAGAAGAGCGCACTGAGTTTGCTCGAGCCGATCGATTCATACTTCTCATCGATGAGATATGGATCGATGGCCAGCATCCGCAGAAGAGTCAGCGACCGGAAGATCGCGAAGCGGTTGCGATCCATATCGTTGATGAGGCCGAGAAGTTTCTTCCTCTCCTTCTGCAGGATCGTGTTGTACAGGTCCCGGTGCTTGGAGCTGAGTTCGACGCTGAGGATCTGTTCCTGCTTCGGCGGCAGGTCGGCCGCGACCAGTTCCTTGTTCCGCCGTTTCATGAACGGTCTGATCCGCCGCCGCAGCAGCGCCATGCCCTCCGGACTTTCGCCCGATTCGATGGGTAAGACGATCTCGCGACGGAACTTCTCGATGCCCGGCAGCAGTCCCGGTGAGGTGATCGAGTACAGCGACCACAGGTCGGTCAGCGAGTTCTCCATCGGTGTGCCCGTGATGGCCAGGCGGAATCGCGCCTGGATTCCCTTCGCCGCAGTGTGGACCTTGGCCGTCCGGTTCTTGACGAACTGCGCCTCGTCGAGGACGAAGGTGTCCCATTGGATCGATCGGAAGGCCTGTGCGTCGAGGCGCAGAATCGCATAGGAGGTGATGACGAGGTCGGCATCCTCGATCTCCAAGGCCAAGGCGGTCTTCCGCTTCTTCTCTGTGGCCGAGATAGTGGTGACTCGCAGACCAGGTGCGAACTTCTCGGCCTCCGCACGCCACGTCGACATCACCGATGTGGGTGCGACGACGAGAATGGGGGAGGCATTCGCCGTCGTGTTCTTGATATGAGTGAACAGGCTCAGTGCCTGCAGAGTTTTACCCAAACCCATATCGTCGGCCAGGATGCCGCCGAGTCCGCTGGACCACAGTGCGGCCAGCCAGCTGAACCCTTCCTGTTGGTAGGGCCGCAGTGTGGCCTCGATTCCCTCCGGCACGTCGAGAGACGGAATCTCGCCGAGGTGGCTGAGCGCTTCGACCGAACGTCGCCATGAGGCCGCCGCTGTGGAGTCGTCGACGAGTTCGTCGAATTCGGCCCACAGATCCATGTGATAGCGCGAGAGGCGAGGTGAGTCCGGCTGCCAATCCGCAATGACATCCGATTCAGCGAGCATGCGACGAAACTTGTCGAAGAAGGGCCCGTCAAGGGAGAAGTACGCGCCATCGGGCAGGACTATCATCTCTGCCCCCTGTGCGAGGGCGACGAACAGGTCGGCGAAGCGAACCTTCTGTCCGGCAATCATGATGTGGAAGCGAATGTCGAACCAGTCGCTGTCTTCGGCCTCGTCGGTCGACATCGACACCAACGGTGCTTCGGTGACTTCCCGATAGTCCGGGCGATCGCCGACCTCATGGACCTCGAGATGGTCGATGTCGCTCAGGGTGGGCAGGAGCTTGTCGACGAAGACAGCCGTCTGCAGACCGTCGAGGTCCACGGTGCCTGCATGACCCAACGCACTGGGGAGGGTCAGTGGGACTGGGATTGCCGCAACCGTGGAGCTGAGATTCGCGAGCACGGTGTCTTCGTGTTCAATGCTGCGGTCGCGGTCTGGTGCTAAACCTCGGCGGATCGGGAACGTATGAGTCGGGTGATGGTAGTGCCACTCCCACGTCAGATGTGCACCATGATCTCCGTAGGTGACGGTGAGCGCGAGGTCGGGAGGGACGAGCACGGGCAGGGTCACCGAATCGTCAGAGGAGATGACGGTGGTGGCATAGGCGAGCTTGGGATAGAAGCCTGTGAAGAAGTCATCCATCTGGTCCTTCGAGATGGTGACCGGTTCCCAACGACGCAGCATCTCAACGACCGCATGGTCGGTGGTCTTCTCTGCAGGTGCCAGGACGAGGGCGAGTCCTGCCGCGGTCGAGATTCCGTAGAAGCCATGATCGTCGATCGGCCCGCTGAGCCCTTGGTCGAACGGTTCTTCGTCAACGGTGATCAGGGAGCGAACCTCGAGCCCCTGTGGCGTCGCGACCACATCGCATTCCGTGGTGGCCTCGTCAGCCAGGCGGACCGTGAGCTCGCGGCGGGTGCCGACAAGTTCGATGCCCAAAGTCCTCGCCTGATCGAAGAGATGCCACAGCAAGGGTGAGGCGAACCAGTCAAGGACCACAGTGTCCTCATTGGTCACAAGGCGATTCGAGTTGATGGCAGAGAGCCCGTACAGCTGAGCGAACCATGCCGCCTGACCGCGCGCATAGGCGCGGGTGGTGGAGTTGTTGGCGATGTTGGACCAGGACACGTTGCCCTTGATCCAGTTGCGGCGTGCCCCCTCCATCAGAGGACGCAGAGTGACGACGAGGTCGGTGTAACCGGTCAGCTTCGTGCGCGTGATCGGGTGCACTTCGAAGTTCCCGAAGCGAGTGCGCCGCAGTTCGGAGATCTCGAAGCCGAGCGCAAGCCGCGTCGGTGCAGTCCCAGCCAGGGTGCCGCCGGGGCCAGAGGCCCACACCGATGCATCGACGCGGTCGGAGGAGAAACCGGAGAGGATCGACTTCCAATCCGACTCCGCACGCCGAGGTGACGACGTCCCACTGCGGGAAGCTGTTCTGCTGCGGGCAGTCTGCCAGCTGGGAGGGTCGGGGGAACTGCGTTGGTCCGGGTCGTGCAGTGCCGTCGAACCGAATGGAGCCACCTGCCGAACCGATGCCGCCATGAGCGCAGCCACCACATGTTTGCAGTCTCCGCCCACGGGGCATGTGCACTGCGAGGAGAGCACGGTGAATGATTTCGCCGTGGGACTGTGTCGCTTCAGCCGCACGATGCTGGTGTAATCCTGTGCCGCGCTGCCTGCGACGTCTGCCCGCAGAGTATTGTCCTCGGGGTCCCAACGTGCCTGCCCGACCATGCCCTTGTTGGCGTAGCTGCGTCCGCGCTCGTAGAACGTGGTGCCGAAGTAGTCCTGCAACTCCTTGGCACTCACGTACGGCAATTCTACGGGAGACATAGGACGATGGTCTCACCCGGCACTGACATGACAGAAGCGGCCCCCGACCAGTGGTCGGGAGCCGCAGCGGATATCTTGGGGCCATGGCGCACGACGAAAGAGTCGGCACGCACGGTGGGGTGTCTCAGCGAACAGGGCCTGTGTACTTCTCGCCGGGACCCTGTCCTGGCTCATCCTGAATCGCCGAGGCTTCGCGGAAGGCCAGCTGGAGGCTGCGCAGGCCGTCGCGCAGAGGGCGAGCATGGTGGTCGCCGATGACGGTGGCGGCGCCGGTGACCAGGCCGGCCAGCGCAGTGATGAGCTTGCGTGCCTCGTCCAGGTCCTGCAGCTCTGCTGCGGGAGCCTCGGGGGAGTCTTCGGCCAGTCCGCATTTGACGGCGGCAGCGGACATCAAGTGCACGGCTGCTGATGTGATGACCTCGATGGCTGGTACTTCGGCGATGTCACGCGTGACATCGGCAACCGCCTCGGCGGGTACAGAACTTTCAGAACTCATGGGACTAGCTTGACATATGAACGACGCGTCGATTGCACGTTCGGCCTCGATGTGCGAAGAGTCATGAAGCGTAGTACACTAAGTCGTGGTGCGAAGCGGGGTCTGACTCCCACCTTGATCGCGTAGAGCGATCGGGTCCAATGATCTGATGATCGACAGTCCAGGTGCAAGCCTGAGGCAGAAGATTTCAGATCGAGGTGTATTCACTTGAAGTGCTGCGGTTTCAATACCGTGCTCTGATGTGTGTGCAGGCTCCCTTGGCATGTGGTCAATGGGAGCCTTTTCTATTGCCACGACATCATTTGAGCTAAAAAGGAGTGAACACATCAGCGAGACGCGCATCAATGACCGGATTCGGGTTCCCGAGGTCCGGTTGGTCGGACCCAACGGTGAACAGGTCGGTATCGTTGCCATTCGCAAGGCACTCGACCTCGCTCGCGAGGCAGATCTCGACTTGGTCGAGGTTGCACCGCAGGCGAAGCCTCCCGTCGCCAAACTCATGGACTACGGGAAATTCAAATACGAATCTGCTCAGAAGGCCAGAGAAGCCCGCAAGAACCAGGCGAACACTGCGCTGAAAGAGATCCGCTTCCGTCTCAAGATCGATGAACACGACTACGAGACGAAGAAGGGGCATGTGACCCGCTTCCTGTCCGGTGGCGACAAGGTCAAAGTCATGATCATGTTCCGCGGTCGTGAACAGTCTCGCCCCGAAATGGGCATCAAGCTGCTCAACCGCCTGGCCGAAGATGTGTCGGAACTGGGCACCGTCGAATCCTCACCACGGGTCGACGGACGCAACATGGTGATGGTCATTGCCCCACATAAGTCAAAGTCCGACGCCAAGGCCGAGGCCCGCAAGGCATCATCCGATGCCAAGGGCAACGTCGCCGAGGTGAAGTCCCGACGCGATCGCGTCGCTGCAGAGAAACAAGCAGCGCCCGACGCGTGAGAAGTAAGTACCGATTCGCTGGAGCCTGAACGGTTTCAGCGTGTGAAGTAGTTGCCGGTGGTCGCCACCGACAACGAAATGCAAAGGAGAACGGCTCGATGCCGAAGCAGAAGACGAACAGCAGCGCCAAGAAGCGCATGCGTGTGACGGGTACTGGCAAGATCATGCGTGAAGGCGTGAACAACCAGCACAAGTTCGAGGGCAAGTCCTCGGCCCGTAAGCGTCGCGTTGCCGAGGACCAGGTCCTCACCGGCGGAGATCGCGCCAAAGCCCGCAAGCTTCTGGGCAAGCTCAAGGGCAGGTGAGACCCTCTCGGGTCTCCATCCCGGGCAGCCACTGATGTGGTTCCCACAGCTTGAACCAGACTCCGGCACCGCCGGCAGAACCAATTTTGAAGGAGTAACACGTGGCACGTGTTAAGAGAGCGGTCAACGCTCACAAGAAGCGCCGGGTCATCCTTGACCGGGCAAGCGGCTACCGTGGACAGCGCTCGCGCCTGTACCGCAAGGCCAAAGAACAGGTCATCCACTCGCTGGTCTACAGCTACCGTGACCGTCGCGCCCGCAAGGGTGACTTCCGTCGCCTGTGGATCCAGCGCATCAACGCCGGTGCTCGCGCCAACGGCATGACGTACAACCGTTTCATCCAGGGCCTCAAGGCCGCTGGCGTCGAGGTTGACCGCCGTATGCTCGCCGAGCTCGCCGTCAACGATTCAGCCACCTTCGCGCACCTGATCAAGGTTGCCAAGGAAGCTCTTCCGGCTGACGTCAACGCAGCGAAGACCGCCGCAGCCTGAGCTGCCGGTCCTCATACTCTCAACGGCCCCGAACTTACTTGGTTCGGGGCCGTTGATCTGTTCTCAAGCACCACTCCCTTCAGTCACCAGTAGTCCCTCCAGTCACCAGTAGTCCCTTCAGTCAGAACGCGGGTCAGCTAACTTCATGAAACTTCCAGACGCCATCTCCTCACCGAACTCCAAACGGGTCAAGAACGCTGTCAAGCTGCTCAAGCGCCACTCCCGTAAGGCGATGGGTCAGTTCCTCGTCGAAGGACCCCAGGCCGTGCGTGAGGCTCTGGAACGACATGCCGAGCTGGATCTTCCCGGACAGGCACCGGGCGTCCCGGATTGGGTGGGGTCGAGTGTTGACCCGCAGGGTGCTGTCATCGAGCTCTTCATCACCGAAGAGGCCGCCGAGGCGTATCCCGAGTTCGTGGAGGCCGTCAAAGACTGTGACATCCGCTGGAACATCATCACCGATGAGGTGCTGGCCGAGCTGTCCGCGACGGTCAACTCGCAGGGCGTTGTCGCCGTGTGCGAACGCATCGACGTCGACCTGGCCTCCGTCATCGACACGGAAGCCCAGCTCATCGTCGTGCTCTCCCAGGTCCGTGATCCTGGCAACGCCGGCACCATCATCCGCCTCGCCGACGCGGCAGGAGCCGACGCTGTCGTGCTCACCTCATCAAGTGTCGACATCTACAACGACAAGACAGTTCGCTCCACCGCCGGATCACTGTTCCATGTCCCAGTCGTCACTGGCGTCGGACTCTCCGAGGTGACCGAACTGGCCCGTGCCCGTGGGCTGCAGGTGCTCGCCGCAGATGCCAACGAGCAGTCGCACGACATTCATCATCCCTGGGACAGCGGGCTCGACCTGACGGCCCGCACCACATGGGTCTTCGGCAACGAAGCGTGGGGGATGAGGACAGAGGACCTCGACCTCTGCGACTCATCGGCGGCCGTGCCGATCTATGGCAAAGCAGAGAGCCTCAACCTCGCGACTGCCGCCAGCGTCTGCATCTATGAGAGTGCACGCAACCAGCGGATGTGATTCGCGCGCGTCTCGTTCAGCGAACTTTGTCGGCGAACGCGACTGCGACTGGCCTGCGCCGACCAAGTATTCTCGATCAGAGCGTAGTCTGCTAGCGTTGAAAGCAAGGTACCTGTTCATTCAAGGGTGAGACGCAGGACGGAGCGATGCAATGCCTGACACGAAATTTCAGCCGCAGACGTTGTCGAAACTGCACGCGAAGTGCGTCGATAGTGTGCTGAGCTCTGTCCTGGTGTGTATTGCGGTCGCCGCGCTGTTCTGGGCTGTCAACTTCGGTACCGAATCTTCGCCCTCGGTCCCGCGCCTGCTCGTGACTGCGACGATGCCCGCTTTGATTTTCAGGGATCTTCTTGATTACTTCCGTGCAAAGAGACGATTCGACTTCGTGCAGCCGTTGCCTGCCGGGGCATCGTCGGCATAGCCTGCCTCAGCGGTGGAGTTCGCTGCAGCAGTGGTGCCGGCTACCGGCCTGCGGTGGATCCACCTATTGAAAAACGGGGAGAAGTACAGTTTATGGATTCCCAGCCACGCGAAGGCTTCTTCTCGAAGACAGAATGGAAGTTCATCGGCTTCCTGGCTCTTACGTTCGTTCTCACTCCGGTGTTCTACGGTCTGCCGTTGCATCGATCCTGGTGCTGATGTCAATCGCCCCGTTCATTCTTAAGGCGGCTGGGCTGAGTAACTTCGTCGTCGAATAGTCGATGCAGTGATGACAATATGGACGTGTCCCACCCACCCGATACGGTGAACCTATGACGACTGAAGCTCCGCGCGCACCGAAGATCAAAATGGGACAACTGGCTCCGGGCTACCTCGGCGATATCGGTCCCGAAGAGTTTCTCGAGGGCATGGAATTCAATGATCTCGACCTCGCCGAGGTGGATTCCACCCAGGCCACATACCTGGACTGTTCCCTGGCCCGAGTGAATTTCGGTGCCGCCGAGTCGCCGGTGGACCTGACAGGAGCCCGTTTCTCCGGCAGCAAGATCGAGGACTGTCGAGCTGATACTTTGACGATGCCGCGGGGGAGTCTCATCCACACCGAGATCTCGGGTACACGAATCGGTGCGGGAGTTGTTCACGACAACGTCTGGGAGAAGGTCGTCGTGAGCAACTGTCGGATCTCTTATCTCAACCTGCGCGCAGCCAAACTCATCGACGTCGAATTCCGTGATTGTGTCATCGACGAGATCGATCTTGACCGGGCCAAGGCCAGCCGTGTGTCCTTCCCTGGCTCGACTGTCGGGGTTCTGCAGTGCGAAGGTGCGGCCCTGGGCAATGTGGATCTGCGAGGACTGCAGCCGCACAAGATCTCCGGAGTCCACTCGCTACGCGGAGCCACGATCGATGAGATGCAGATGATGCTCTTCGCCGAACTCTTCGCCAGCGAACTCGGCATCAGGGTCGAGTGAGGAAAGCCTGTGTTCTATCCGCCGATGGCCGGCTACTTGATCGTGGCAGCAGTCAGCATCTTTCTCGTCGTTGCTCAACGCAGACAGTTGATCGGCAGGAATTCTGTGATCGGCATTCGGACGCGGCATACGCTGGCATCCGGTGCCGCATGGGAAGCAGGGCACGAAACTGGCGTGCCCTACCTCTACGCCATGGCCGTCATCAGCATCGGCCATGCCGTGGCACTGCTGTGCGTCGAACTCTCCGATGCCACGAGGGCAGGAAACGTACTGTCCCTGCTCGGCTGGGTGCTCATCCTCGTCTGCTGCGCACTCGCGGTCATAGCGGCAAACCGGGCAGCGAAATCAACTCACGACTGACACCTGGTACACAGTGCGCCCAGTCCACCCAAGAACGCGGACTCGGCCTATCGACCAGCAGTCAGACCGCCATCGACGGGGAAGTTCGTGCCGGTGAAGAATCCCTCTGCGTCGTCGGCAAAGACTCCGATCGCGCGAGCAACATCACCCGGTTCCGCGATGCGTCCGGCAGGAGTCATCGCGTCCATGCGCGCAATCGTGTCACCGGCGGCAGCTGTGCGCTCTGTACGCACCATCCCCGATGAGACGACATTGGATGTGATGCCGTATTCGCCCATTTCCTTGGCTACATAGGCAGAGAACGTGCTGATGGAGGCCCGAGCGCTGCCGTGGTGGGCGAGTCCCGGGGTGGGATGATACGCCGAGGCCGATCCGACATACACGATCCTGCCGAAGTGGCTCTCAATCATGGTCGGCAGCACAGCCTTGGTGGAGTTGAATGCCGCCTGCAGATCCTGATTGAGGAGTCCGCCGAAATCGTCCCATGTCATGTCGACGAGCGAGATCGGACGGAACAACGGACCGGCGTTGCTGACCAAAATGTCGATACGCCCGAACTCGTCGAGAGCGGCCGTGGCCAGAGAATCGGCACCGGAGGGCGTAGAGACGTCGGCACCGATCGCAATGGAGCGTCGGCCTTTGCCCACGATCTGGTCACGGACCTCCTGCGCCGCTTCTGAATTGTTGAGATAGTTCACGACGACATCGGAACCCAAATCAGCCAGATACAGCGCTGTTGCCGCCCCTATGCCCCGGCCGGAACCGGTGACGATCGCCACTTTGCCGGAAAGAGGGAGCTCGAGGCGGGGAGATTCGTGGCTTGTCATGACTGACACTTCCTTCTTGCTGAGCATCTGCGGGGTCGTCCGGAGGGTCCCTGACGTCCGGCAGACCGTGCGCCTGCGCGATCACGTGCGGACTCGTCTCAGGCGCGCATGGTTCTACTGGTTATCCAGCTCCGCAGCCGCGTGCTCACCCAGCTCGTCGATCAGGACGCGTTTGTTCTCCGAATAGTCCACCGGCGCGACAACTACGTGGACACCGCCGGCGCTGAGCGCGGACTCAAGCACATCGTGCATCTCGTTGACATCGTTCAGGCGGTGCCCGGTGGCCCCGTAGGATTCGGCGTACTTGACGAAGTCCGGGTTGCCGAACGTCAGACCGTAGTCTTCCATTCCGTCGACGGCCTGCTTCCAGCGGATCATGCCGTAGGCATAGTCTTCGAGGATGAGCACGACGAGGTCGAGACCCAGGCGCACCGCGGTCTCCATCTCCTGGCTGTTCATCATGAACCCGCCATCGCCGACCACGGCCATGACACGACGCTCTGGATGGGTCAGTTTGGCTCCGATCGCGGAGGGGAGACCGGCGCCCATAGTTGCCAGTGCGTTGTCGAGCAGCAACGTGTTCGCCCGGGTCGTGCGGTAGTTGCGGGCGAACCAGATTTTGTACATGCCGTTGTCGAGGGTGACGATGCCGTCGACGGGCATGACCTTCCTGACCTCGGCGACAATGCGCTGAGGGATGAACCGCTCGTCTGTTGAGCCTTCCTTGAGGTTCTCGAGAATGCCCTCGCGCAAGGGCAGCAGTGCGCCGGCCTTCGGGACATGACCGACCAGCTCCACCGCGAGGCGTTTAAGAGAAGGTCCGAGGTCGCCGACGACCTCGACCTGGGGGAAATAGACCTGTTCGACGACGGCAGGTCGGTAGCCGACATGCACAACGGTCGGACCGTTCTCGTCCATGGTGAACGGAGGCTTCTCTGTGGTGTCGTGTCCGATGGTGACGATGACGTCGGCCTTGTCGACCGCGTCGTGGACATAATCGCCACTGGTCAGAGCCGCGGTCCCCATATACAGCTCAGAAGAACCCGAGACCGAGCCCTTGCCCATCTGCGTGGTGAAGTAGGGGATGCGCACCCGGTGAACGAACTGCGAGAGCAAGTCGGTGCAGTCCGCCCGTGAGGCATCTTCGCCGAGCATGAGCAGCGGCCGCTTCGCCTCCCGGATCACCTTCGCTGCGGCTTCGATGGAATGTTCGTTGGCCACGGCCCGACCATTGGTGTGAGGCTCCACCAGGTCGAAGGAGTCAACAGGCATGGCCGCGATGTCCTCGGGCAGTTCCAGGTGGACCGGGCCAGGTCGCTCGGCCTTGGCAGTTCGGAACGCCTCACTGATCATCGTCGGGATTCGCCTCGCCGAGGTGATCTGCTGACTCGATTTCGTCAGCGGAGCCATCGTGGAGACCAGGTTGACGATCTGGAATCGGGCCTGCTCTGCGGTGCGGATGCCCTTCTGTCCGGTGATCATGATCATAGGCATCCCGCCGAGGTGGGCGTAGGCGGCACCGGTGGTGAGATTGAGAGCGCCTGGGCCCAACGTCGTCAGACACACTCCGGGTTTGCCGGTCAGGCGCCCATAGGTCGCTGCCATGAAGGCGGCAGCCTGCTCGTGGCGGGTGAGGACGAATTCGATGGAGGACTGGCGCAGAGAATCGATGAAGTTGATATTCTCCTCACCGGGGATGCCGAATATACGTTCGACTCCCTCGTTCTCCAGGGCCTTCACCATGACATCGGAAGCTCGCTGAGTCGTCATTCTTCGACACTACATCTTCTGGCCGCAGGTCTCGATGAACCAGGTCACAGAGATCCCCAGTGGTGATCCCCAGTGGCGACCGGGCCATTGCCCCAGGCGCCGCTGGGACATAATCCGCCACGTGTGATCAGGCGTGGTGGCACAGACGATAGACTTGTCCGCGGTAGACGAACAGTACCTACGCAGGCACGTAAAGGACATTGATGACTGACCAGCTCGACCCACTGGACGAGTCGGCCGTGAATGCGGCCGTTGACGCGGCACTGAGCGCATTCGCGGACGCACGCACCCTCGACGATCTCAAGGCCGCGAAGATCGAGTTCACGGGCGACAAGGCCCCGCTGGCGCTGGCCAACCGAGCCATCGGCGGACTCGACAAGGCCGATAAGGCCGTCGCCGGCAAGATCGTCGGCAAGTCCAGAGGTCAGGTCAAGAAGGCCCTCGACGCTCGTCAGGCCGAGCTGGAAGCCGAGCGCGACGCAGCCGTTCTCATCGAAGAGTCCATCGACGTCACCCTGCCCACAGACCGCAACCGCCTCGGCGCCCGTCATCCTCTCAGCCTCATCCAGGAACAGGCCGCGGACTACTTTATCGGCCTCGGCTGGGAAGTCGCCGAAGGCCCCGAAATCGAATCCGAATGGCTGAACTTCGACGCCCTCAACTTCGGTCCCGATCACCCGGCCCGGCAGATGCAGGACACCTTCTTCGTCGATCCTGCCGATGCCGGCCTCGTGCTGCGCACCCACACCTCACCGGTGCAGTCGCGTTCGCTGCTGCAGCGCGGTGTCCCGCTCTACGTCGTGTGCCCGGGCAAGACCTTCCGCACCGACGAGCTCGACGCCACTCACACCCCTGTCTTCCACCAGATCGAGGGCATCGCCATCGACAAGGGCCTGACCATGGCCAACTTGCAGGGCACCCTCGACGGGTTTGCCCGCGAGATGTTCGGCCCCGAGTCGAAGACCCGCCTGCGCCCCAGCTTCTTCCCGTTCACCGAACCGAGCGCGGAAATGGACTTCTGGTTCCCCAACAAGGTCGGCGGGCCCGGCTGGATCGAATGGGGCGGCTGCGGCATGGTCCACCCCAATGTGCTCAAGGCAGCGGGCATCGACCCCGAGGTCTATCAGGGCTTCGCCTTCGGCATGGGCATCGAGCGCACCCTGATGCTGCGCGAAGGAATCAACGATATGCATGACATGGTCGAGGGCGATGTGCGCTTCTCGGCACGT
Source organism: Brevibacterium sp. FME17 (assembly GCF_014897515.1). Lineage (NCBI taxonomy): Bacteria > Bacillati > Actinomycetota > Actinomycetes > Micrococcales > Brevibacteriaceae > Brevibacterium > Brevibacterium sp. FME17. The sequence continues at coordinate 5,844 of NZ_JABUYD010000028.1, read as the reverse complement.
TTCGGAATGAAGGCTTGATATGCGCGTCCCACTGAACTGGCTGGCCGACTACGTCGATCTCCCGGCCAATACCGATCCCCATGCCCTGGCCGCGGAGTTCGCGTCGATCGGACTCGAGGAGGAGGACTTCTTCGGCCCCGAGCTTACCGGCCCCCTCGTCGTCGGTCGCGTCCTTGAACTGACCAAGGAAGAGCACTCGAACGGCAAGACCGTCAACTGGTGCCGGGTCGACGTCGGACCCGAGCACAATGAAGATGCCGATGACCCGAAGGACCCACAGCCCGGCGAGGAGCGACCCAGTCGCGGCATCATCTGCGGTGCCCACAACTTCGTCGTCGGTGACCTCATCGTCGCCTGCCTGCCCGGAGCCGTGCTGCCCGGTGATTTCCAGATCGCTGCGCGGAAGACCTATGGACACAAGTCCGATGGCATGATCTGCTCGGCCAAGGAACTCGGTCTGGGCGAGGACCACGACGGCATCATCGTCCTGAAGAACCTCGGCCTCAGTGGCGAGCCCGGCGACGACGCGATCGCCCTCCTCGGACTCGACCAGGTCACCCTCGACGTCAACGTCACCCCTGACCGCGGCTACCAGCTGTCGATGCGCGGCATCGCCCGCGAGTACGCGCAGATGAAGGGCCAGGCCTTCACCGACATCGGCAGCCCCACCGTCGCCGAGGTGAACGCCCCCACCGATGACGGGTTCCCTGTCGTGGTCGAGGACTCCAACCCCATCGACGGCAACGTCGGATGCGACCAGTTCACCGCACTGCAGGTCACCGGCCTGGACACGAGTGCACAGACCCCGTTCTGGATGCAGCGCCGGCTCATCGCCGCCGGGATGCGACCCATCAGCCTCACCGTTGATGTCACGAACTACGTCATGCTCGAACTCGGTCAGCCCCTGCACGCCTATGACACGGCGCTGCTGGGCGAGGAGATCGTCGTGCGTCGTGCACAGGCGGGGCAGAAGTTCACGACCCTCGACGATGTCGAACGTACCCTGGATGCCGAGGACCTCCTCATCACCGACCGCGGTGGACAGGGTTCAGACAGCACCGGCGGCAAGATCATCGGTCTCGCCGGAGTCATGGGCGGAGCCGCAGTCGAGGTCAACGATGAGACCACCGCCGTCGTCATCGAAGCCGCACACTTTGACCCGATCTCGATCGCCAGGACTGCGCGGAGGCACAAGCTGTCCTCCGAGGCCTCGCGTCGCTTCGAACGTGGAGTCGACCCGTTGCTCGGACCGGTGGCTGCACGTCGTTGCGCCGATCTGCTCGTCGAACTCGCCGGCGGCACGCTCAGCCCGGCGACAACACAGGTCGGGCAGGCGCCCGAACCCACCGTTATCGAGCTTCCGGTCAAGCGCGTCGACTCGCTCGTCGGCGTCGACTACACCACCGCTGAGGTGACCGGGCTGCTCGAAGGAATCGGTGCAATCATCGAGGTCATCGGCAAGGACCGTCTGGCTGTGACCGTGCCCTTGTGGCGCACGGACATCACCGCAGACGTCGACCTTATCGAGGAAGTCGCCCGCACCGGCGGCTACGACCGGATCCCATCGATCCAGCCGGCTGCTCGCGCTGGACAGGGCATGACCGAAGCACAGCGCACGCGGCGCCGGATCTCTAACCTGCTGGCCGCCGATGGTTTCACGGAGGTGCTGTCCTACCCGTTCACGTCCGATAAGCGTGATGATCAGCTGCGCCTCGAAGCCGACGATGTGCGCCGCAAGCACATCCGCCTGGCGAACCCGATGTCCGAAGACCTGCCGTTGATGCGCACCAACCTGCTCTCGACCCTGGTCGAACTTGTGGCGCGCAACTTCGGTCGCGGAGCCAAGGACGTCGCTCTGTTCGAAGCTGGGCTGGTCTCCACCTCGGCGGGACTGCCTGCCGGTCCTGGGCCTAGGCACCTGCCCGGCTACCACCCGACTGATGCCGAACTCGATGAGGTCTACGCTTCGGTTCCCGTCCAGCCGTACCATTACGCGGGCATCATCTCCGGCAACGTCGAACTGCCCGGCGTCTGGGGCAAGGGCCGCAAGGCCGAGGCCGCCGACGTCATCGATACTGTTCGTCGTATCGCCGGTGTCAACGGCATCGAGGTCAGTGTTGAAGCCGACCAGATCGCACCCTGGCACCCAGGACGTGCGGCGAAGTTCCTCCTTGCCGATGGTCAGGAACTCGGACATGCGGGTGAACTCCACCCGAAGGTGTGCGAGAACCTCGGACTGCCCGCGCGGAGCGTGGCCTTCGAGATCGATCTTGACGCACTTCTGGCACAGGAGGACCTGCGGACCTGGGATGGCGCACTGTCGACCTACCCGGTCTCCAGGCAGGACGTGGCGCTCATCGTCGATGCACAGCTGCCCACGCAGACGCTGGCTGCGACCCTGCGTGAGGGAGCTGGTGAGGAGCTTGAGCTGCTCGAGACTTTCGACCTCTACACCGGTGACCAGCTGCCCGAGGGCAAGAAGTCACTGGCGTTCAGGCTGACCTTCCGGGCACCGGATCGCACGCTCAAGGCCGACGAGGCCTCGGCAATGCGCGAGGCGGCGACGGCATTGGCCGCCGAGCGCCACGGCGCCGAAGTCCGCAGCTGAGACATACGTTGATGAGGGCCCGGTCGTACGCTTCGATGCTTCGGCCGGGCCCCGTCACATCTGAACCGAAGACCACGACACCCGACCACTCAGAAATTATTACCGAGGAGCCCTGACAATGACCGAGAAACTGCCCTACGGAACCACCCTGCCTACTGATTCGGTTGCCGGTGAAGCCACCGCCGTGCCGGGCGAGACCATCGCCATCATCACCGGTGGCGCCCGCGGCATCGGTCGCTACCTGTCCGAGGCCTTCGCCAAGGCCGGTTACCACGTCGTCGTCACGGCCACCTCGGCCCAGAAGGCAGAAGCAGCGGCGGCAGAGATCGTTGAAGCCACAGGGGGAGTGGCAACCGGATACGGCCTGCGCACGGACGACATCGACTCGGTCACCACGTTCCGTGAGGCTATCGGTGCCCTCGAAGCAGAGACGGGCCGTCGTCTCCAGGTCCTCATCAACAACGCCGGTCGCATCGAGTCGACCGAAGGACCGCTGTGGGAGGCCGAGCCGGAGAGCATCAAGGGTGTCGTTGATGCCAATGTCCTCGGCGTGGCCCTCATGATCAATGTCTTCGCGCCCGTCTTGATCACAAACGCCGAGGCGACCGAACTTCCCAGCCGCATCATCGACCTCAACTCAGGGTCGGGGGCGCAGGGGACGCCGGCCTACGCCGTGTACTCGGCGTCGAAGGCCTCGCTGTTCCGCATTGCTGATTCCGTCGTCCACTTCGGTCACGAGAAGGGTCTGCGCATCTTCGAGATGGCGCCCGGCGTCGTCGAGACCGCGATGACGAAGTCCATGCCCGTCCATGACTTCCGCGGTGAGGGCGACTGGACGAGCCCGCAGCAGGTCACCAGCCTGGCGCTGGCGCTGGCTTCGGGCACGCTGGACGCGTTCACCGGGCGGTACGTGCGTGCTGGGGCGGACTCTGAGGAATCCCTCATCGCCGAGGCGGCCGCCGGTCTGTCGGATGCGTCTCGTCGACTCGTGCTCGGGTGAGATGAAATAAGCTTAATAGGCGATTCAGCCGGTGCCACGTATGCCGAATCGTGCGAGGTTATGTAGGCGGCAGGCTGTGTCGAATAATGGTGGTCAAGGTAGCCGAAATCGCCGCCAGGTCAATTTCTGTGTCGAGGAGCTATCCCTGCTCGAATTGACGCAATTTTAATAGATATCCAAGTTTTCGTGGCGCTATTGATAGATTCTGTGGAGAACGGCAACGCCGAACACATGTAGAGCTATGTTTCTTGGTTGCGGTTGTCTCATAGCGGGAAGGAGCTGTCATTGAGTTCAATAGAATACTTTGGCGACCAGGCTGCAGGGATTGATTTGACGGGCCGAAAATATCGAATAACAGTGCCCCTGGTCGGTGTCAACGATGATCTATTCGACGGATTGCCAAGTCGAATTCCACTCGGCTGTGATGCATTTTTGGTTCGATTGGACGAGGCGGAATCAGAGCGATTGAGATTGGCAAATCTCTCAGACGAAGCTCATAGCTACTGGACGGTGGGCCATCGTTTGGAGATCTTGAATGTTCGTGCCGATCAGGTTTATGAAGAGTGGCAATTGCTGGAGGCTCAGTTCAATCTTGTGGTCAGACGACCTTTGACAATACTTGGTTCAGTACTCGATAGGCTCGTTGACGGGACTTGGGTCCGGGGCGGGATGTTTCACCTTCCAGAGAATTATGCCTGGTTTGAGGACTTTCCAGCTGAGCGATTTGAAACCCTGAAGTCTCTGCGAGAGGGCATGAACGGTACTAACGATGCGCCAATCGTTCGTGCTGCGGATTTGTATTCTCAGGCGGTGAAATCTATGAACCGCGGTGAGCGTGACAACGCATTCATTCTTTCTGCTGTGGCGTTGGAGACTCTTCTAGGGTACAAGTTAAACACGGAAATATCGTTCAAACTTTCTCTTCGAGCCACGGTGCTGGAGGGCGGAAATTCCGAGCGCGTGCTTCGACGGATTAGGAAGCTATATAGTATTCGTTCCTCTGTAGTCCACAGTGGAAAGCACGCAACGTTTACCGATGTTACTCATATCCAGCAGGCCCTGATGCGATTCGTCCCAACCATGGCAGCGTTGTCAGAAGACCTGGGTAGTTATGATTCCGCCATTGCACACTTAGACGAACTTGCTTGGAACCGTCAGCTTGAGCCCAGCGCTGTATTGACTGAGAGTGGTTGGTGGAGTTATGTGCCGCTTGAGGCGTGTTTCGATCGTACCTATGGTGGATTCGACGATCCTGACCGTTTGAAACGAGTGTGGTTATTCGACGATTGAGCCTTGCGGTGACTTGTAAGCGCCTCGATGCATGGTAAGAGCTGTGGCAGTTAGCGCCGCGCCAGTCGGGTGTCACGTTCACGAACCACCCGATGACGAGAGGTTTTCAGACGTCCAACTTCGTCGTGGTGAACATCGTGGGTCTCCTTATTAGTTGGCGGCGGTTGTGAGTGACCTAACTAACCTGGCGATGATGGGTAAGAGTCGCGACTTACGCATCGAATACGATGGGTGGTGCCACCGTATAGCCGTGCGATGGCTGGACCCTGTTGGGCCATCAGGAGCTGATCGTTGTGTGCGAGAAATCTAGCTTGATCCGCACGTTGCTCATCGACAACGCCGACTCGTTCACGCTCAATCTCTTCCACCTGCTCGCCGAGGTCAATGGCTGTGCCCCGACGCTCGTGCCTAATGACTGGGCAGAGTTCTCGGTCGACGACCTGCGCGGGTTCGACAACGTCGTCATCTCTCCGGGACCAGGGACTCCCAAGAAACAGGCGGACTTCGGAATTTGCGCCGAGGTGGTCGCGCAATCACCGATTCCCATCCTGACTTGCACAGGTGTCTGGTGATTTTAGGGTGGTGCTGAATGTTTATGCTGGTAAGCGATCTGCGGTTCTTGCTTTTGGGTAACTAAATTCGACACTAAAATGGCTCTTCATAAATAGGGCTGTAGAAGAGGTCCCAGTCCTCCAGCGTGGAGCAGGGAACGGATGAGGTAGTTGCCCCGGTTGCGGAATCCCAGTGCGATGCCGCGCAGATGCTCGAGCCTGCCGTTGATCGCTTTAGTTGGCCCGTTCGAGGTTCCAGGATGATCGAAGTAGGCCAGGATATCGGGCTCTTCGTAAACGAGAGTGTAGGTCGGTGAATCTGAAATAGGGCGAGTCGCTGCCCGGATAGACGTCGAGGTCTTCCGATGATGGAAGTTCTCACACTGCCCATCCGA